>CAUPEV010000214.1:0-7760 GCA_963510335.1 uncultured Roseateles sp. | reverse complement strand
CGCTTGCGTGTCTTGGCCTTGGCGCGGCTGTATCGCAGCTTGGCCATGCTTTTGGCCTCGGGCGTGCCGGTGCTGGCATCGCTGCGCATCGTGCAGGACGTGGTGGCCGAGCCATGGCGGCCGGCCGTTGCCGCAGCGGCCGCGCAGATCGAGCGCGGCGAGCGCTTGTCCGAAGCGCTGGAAGCGAATGATTTGGCGACGCCGGTGGCGCGCCGCATGGTGCGGGTGGGTGAACGGAGCGGCGAGGTGGCCGCGATGCTGGAGCGCGCGGCCGCGTTTCACGACGAAGAGGCGGCGCGTCTGACCGAGCTGCTGACGCGGGCGATCAACCCGGCGCTGATGTTGATCATGGGTGTGTTGATAGGCGGGATTATTGTTTTGATGTATTTGCCAATATTCCAGCTGGTGGAGCAAGTCCAATGAATTGGCAAAGTATTTGGCGGGCCGAGCGCCGGGCCGCTCCCAAGCCGGCCCGCATCCCCTCGGGGGATCGGCCGACGTACGCGTCGGTCGAGGGGCTCCAGTGCTCCATATTCCAAGTGGTGGAACAAGTCCAGTGAGTACTGTCCTTAGCAATCACTCGCTTGCCGACGTGCTGCCGGCCGAGCATGGCCCCTGGCAGCTCGACTTCGAGCATTGGCCGCAGGCCCAGGCGCAGCGCTGGCGGGCGGTTTTGGCCAGCGGCAGCGGCGGGCGCAAGATGCTCTTGGGCGATAGGGCCGCCGACGCCATGTTGCTGCAAAGCGTCGAGTCGCGCCTGCAGACACCGGTGCGCTGGCTGCGCTGCGAGGCCGCTGCCATCACCCATTGGTTGGGCGCCGGCGAGGCCGATTTCCGCGCACTGTCCGACGTTGAAGAGGCCGTGATCGACGGCGAGGCCGCTGGCGGCGCGCTGGAGTTGTCGGCGCTGATGATGTCCGAGCAGGCCAGCCCGGTGGTGCGCTTGCTCAATGCGACCTTGTACGACGCGCTGCAAGACGGCGCCAGCGATGTGCACATCGAATGCACGGCGCGCGGCGCGGTGATTCGTTTCCGGGTTGACGGCGTGATGTCTATGGTGCGCACGGTCGACGGCGCGGCCGTGGCCGAGCAACTGGTGTCGCGGCTGAAGGTGATGTCGGAGCTGGACATCGGCGAGCGCCGCCTGCCGCAAGACGGCCGCTTTCAGCTCAAGGTGCAGGGCAGAGTGGTTGATTTCCGTCTTTCCATCATGCCCAGCGTGTTTGGCGAAGACGCGGTGGTGCGGGTCTTGGACCGCGCTCGCATCGAGCAGACGGGCGGCAGCCTGACGCTGGATGCGCTCGGCTTCCCGCCCGACGAGCGCGCGGCCATCCGTGCCCAGGCGCGCCAACCGCATGGCATGTTGCTGGTGACCGGACCTACCGGCAGCGGCAAGACCACGACGCTGTATGCGACGCTGGCCGAAATTCACACCGGCGATGACAAGATCATCACGATTGAAGACCCGGTCGAATATCAGCTGGCCGGTGTGGTGCAGATCCCCGTCAACGAGAAAAAAGGCCTGACCTTCTCGCGCGGCCTGCGTTCTATCTTGCGTCACGACCCCGACCGTGTGATGGTGGGCGAAATCCGTGACGCTGAAACCGCTCAGATTGCGGTGCAGGCGGCGCTGACCGGGCACTTGGTGTTCTCCACCGTGCACGCCAACAATGCCTTTGACGTGATCGGCCGCTTCATGCATATGGGGCTGGACCTGTACAACGTGGTCTCGGCGCTCAATGCGGTGCTGGCGCAGCGTCTCGTGCGGCTGACCTGCAAGCATTGCGCGCGGCCGTTTCATCCCGATGCAGCAACGCTTCAGCGCTACGGTTTGAGCGATGAAAAGAATACAAACTTCCTCAAAGGCGAGGGCTGCGGCCATTGCCGTGGCACCGGCTACAAGGGCCGCCGCGCGGTGGCCGAGTTGCTCAAGCTCGACGATGCCTTGCGCGACCTGATCGCGGCGCGCGCGCCGATGTCGCAAATCAAGGAAGCCGCCCGCGCCCGCGGCATGAAGCCGCTGCGCAGCATGGTGCTGGCAGCGGTGTGCCGCGGTGAGACCACCTTCGAGGAGTTGGAGAGAGTGACCCTCGATGAATAGCCGCTCGACTTTTTCATTCCCAGGCCTTTTTGCCAAGCTCGGCCGCCGCTTGAGCGCGCGCCTGGCGCCAGCGCAAGCGCTGTTTCTCGGCCCGGACGGTGTGCTGCAGGCGGGCGATCTCAAGCCCCAGCCTTTTGCCGACTGGTGCCGCGCACACGCCGGCGCGGCGGCCGAGATCACGGTGTCGGCCCAGTTGCTGCATGAGCTGGTTTGCGAGGCCGGCCTGCCGCTGCAAGATGAACCCGCCCTGCAAGCCTATGCGCGTCAGCTGTTTGGCCATTACTTCGGCGCTGCCGCCAAGGGCTGGCCGATTGCGACGTGGCGAGTTGCTGCGCAAGACAACAAAACCGAACAATGCGGCGCCAGCGCGCTGCATGGTGCGTCCGGGCAAATGCTGGCGGCTACGGCGCGGCAGTTCGATGTGTCACTGCGGCGCGTGCAGCCTGTTTGGGCGCCGCTCTTGCAGCGCTTGGCTTCGCAGCAGCCCGATTGGCTGAGCGCGCCAACGGCTGCGCTGGCCTGGGTCGAAGGCCAGGCTCAGGTCTTGACCTGGGTGCTGCTGCAAAACGGGCAGCCGCAGAGCCTGCGGCAGCTGCGCCTGGCCTCGGCCACCCAAGCCGCAGTGGCCGAAACCTTGCGTGAGCTCTGTGCGCCGGGCGAAGCCGCGCATCTGGCCCCCGTGCTGGTCGGCGCTTATGGGCTGGACGGCGGCAATCTGCTGGAGTCGCTGGCTTGGCCGGGGCTGAAGGTTTTGACGCGCTTGGACGGCCGCAGCCCCGAGCTGGGTTGGTTTGACATGCCCGCCTCGGCCAAGCCTGGACCATTGAGCCTGCTGCAGCCCGACTTCTTGGGTGCGCACCGACACCGCTCGCCGTTGGCGCTGCCCTTGTTGGGCCTGGGCTTGGTGGCCTTGCTGGCAAGCGCTGGGCTCGCCATCAATGGGCAACATCAATTGCAACAAGCCGCGCAGCGTCAAGCGGCGCTGGTGGCAGAGCTCAAGCAAAGCGGAGCGGGGGGCAAGCCGATGGCTGCGCCCCTCAAAGCGGCACCGCTGAAGTCGGCGGAGCTTGAGCAGCAGCGCAGCGCCGCTGAGGTGCAGGCCTTGTTGCGCCAACCTTGGGAGGCCTTGCTGGCCAATGTCGAGCAAGCCGGGGCGCAGGCCGCTGGGCCGGGTGAATTGAGTTGGCTGGCGCTGGATTTCAGCGCTGCCCGCCAAGAGCTGCGCCTGGAGGGTTTGGCGCAGGATAAATCTGCGGCGCTGGCGCTGGTCGACCGCCTGGCCGCAGCGCCGGCCTGGGGCTCGGTGGTGCTGAGTCGTTTTCAGAATGCCGAACAAGGGTTGGCCGGCCAACGCTTTGAGTTGAGTGCGAGGCTGCGGCCGAGTTTGCTCAAGCTCGAGCTGGCTGAGCTGCCGCCCAAGGAAGATAAGAAGTGATGAAGACGATGAACGCGACTGAATTCAAGCGCATGGCCAAAGCCTTGAGCTGGCCCGGCCTGCTGGGCCTGAGCGCCTTGGCGCTGGCGGCCGCACTGCTATGGCTGGCCCAAAGCTGGAGCAGGCAAGCCGAAGCGCTGCAGGCCGACGCCGACGGCCTGAGCAAGCAGCTGCGCAGCCAGCGGGCGGCCGGCTTGCTGGCTGGCCCGCAAGCGCCTGCGGCCACGCCGCAGCAATGGCAGCAGGCCTTGCCGAGCGCTGACTTGCGTCAACAGCGGCTCGCCGATCTATTGGAAATCGGCTTGGGGCTTGGGCTGGTCAGCGCGCGTACCGAACACCGCCTGACGGTGGATGCTAACGCCGGCTTGGAGCGGCTGCGGGTCAATATGCCGCTGACCGGCGCCTATGCGCAGCTGCGCAGCTATATTGACGCAGCGCTGCGCCATGACCCCGCGTTGAGCCTTGATGCCTTGAAGCTGCGCCGCAGCAACCCCAATGCGCCCGAGCTGGAGGCCGAGCTTGTATGGTCGCTGCACGCGCGCATCGACCCGCGCAGCGCAGGTGGCAAATCATGAGCCCAACACAGCCTGCGACTGCCGCCAAGCGCCAATGGCTTTTGGGCTTGGGGCTGGCCTTGACGCTGGCCGCAACACTGTGGTCGGCCCTGAGTCCGGATTCAGATGAGGTGCTGGCAAAGCCGGTGGCCGGCGAGCGCAGGGCCGCTGCCGCACCGGCATACAGGTCTGCCACTGGCCCGGCTTCTTCTATCTCCACCGCATCCGCCGAGCCGCTGGTCGCCACCAACTGGGCCGCCGTCGAACGCGAACCATGGGCCGTGCCGGCCAATGGCTACTTTGCCGCTTGGGCGCCACCACCGCCGCCTCCCGCACCCAAGCAAGTCGTGGCACCTCCTGCGCCGCCGCCTGAGCCGGTGGCGCCGCCATTCCCTTATCAACTGATCGGCCGCCTGGTCGAAGGCAATCAAACGCAGGCCTTGCTGGCCGGGCCGCAGCGCAGTCTTGCCGTCAAGGCCGGCGATGTGGTGGATGGCCAGTGGCGCGTCGATCAAGTCACAGAACGCGGGCTGAACCTGACCTGGCTGCCCGCCAAGCTCAATCAAATTATTTCGTTCAAGCCCTCATGAAGCAGCTACTTTTTACCTTGGCCGTCGCCGCAATGCTGGCGGCCTGCGCGCACCCGGCGCTGCGGCAGTCGGATGATTTGGTGCGAGCCAACCAGTTACCTCAAGCCTATGCGGTGCTCGAAGAGGCTCGCAAAGTCGATCCGCATGAGCAGTCCTTGCGCGCGGCGCAGCTGCGCATCAGCGCCCAGCTGACCTCGAGATTGCTGGTGCAAATTGAGGGCTTGCGCTCGACCGGTCGCTGGGACGAAGCCGGCGAAGCGCTGCAGCGCTTGCGTGAGATCGACCCCAAGAACCCGCGCATCACCTGGTTTGAGTCCGAGCTGGACCGTGGCCGCCGCCAAGAAGCCAAGTTGATCGAGGGCAGGCAATATCTGCGTGAGGGCAAGCTGGACCGGGTCGAAGCTGTGGCGCGTGCCATTTTGGCCGAGTCCCCCGGCAATGCCAGCGCCAGGCTTTTGTTGAGCCAGTCGGCACAGGCGCGGCCGCTGGAGGCGGCTTCCAGCGAGATGGGCCCGGCCTTCCAGAAGCCGGTCACGCTGGAGTTCCGTGACGCCGCGCTGCGCCAGGTTTTCGAGGTCTTGGCGCGCAGCTCGAACATCAATTTCGTGTTCGATAAGGACGTGCGCGCCGACGCCAAGGTGACGATCTTCTTGCGCAATGTGTCGCTCGATGAAGCGATGCGCGTGCTGCTGTCCACCCAAGGGCTGGACCGCAAGCTCTTGAATGACAGCTCGGTGCTGATCTTCCCGAACACAGCCGCCAAGCAGCGCGAGCACCAGGAGCTGATCACCCGCACGCTCTTTTTGGCTAACGCCGATGTCAAGCAGGTGCAGGCGATGGTGCGCACCATCACCAAGGTGCGTGATATCCACATCGACGAGCGTCTCAATCTGATGGTGGTGCGCGACACGCCCGAGGTGATGCGCCTGGTCGAAAAGCTGATCGCTTCGATCGACCTGCCGGAAGCGGAGGTGATGCTGGAGGTGGAGGTGATGGAGTTGTCAACCGACCGCGTCACCGATCTGGGCCTGAAGTGGCCTGAAAAGGTCAACTTTGGTTTGCCCTTTGTGGACGGGCAGGTCGAGTTGGGCCGCCGCAATGAATTCCGCGGCACGATTGCCAATCCGGCTGTGGCCGCAACGATTCGCGGCACCTCGGGCAATGGCAACATCCTCGCCAACCCGAAGATCCGCGTGCGCAACCGCGAAAAAGCCAATGTCCATATCGGCCAGAAAGTACCGGTATTCACCACCACCACCAATTTCACTGGCTCCACCTCGGTGGCAGCCTCGGTCAGTTATCTGGACATTGGCTTGAAGCTCGATGTTGAGCCGAGCATTCAACTCGACAACGATGTGGTGATCAAGATCGGCCTGGAGGTCAGCAATCTGATTCGGCAGGTGACGGGCCCCGGTGGCACCACCGCCTACGAGATCGGCACCCGCAAGACCTCGACCACCTTGCGTCTGAACGACGGCGAGACGCAGGTGCTGGCGGGCCTGATCAGCGACGAAGATCGCCGCTCGGCCAGTGGCATCCCCGGTCTGTCTGAGATGCCTGTGCTGGGGACTTTGTTTGGTGTGCAAAACTCGACCCGCAACAAGACCGAAGTGGTGCTGCTGATCACGCCGCGCATCGTGCGTAGCCTGGCCGTGCCGGAAGTTGCCAACACCCGCATGGCCAGCGGTACCGATGCCTCGCCGGGCGCCTTCAGCAGCCTGCTCAAGGCCAATGCCAAGGTCGGCGTGGCGCCGGCCGGCATGGCAGCGGGCGCAGCGCGAGCCGCCCCAGTCAACTCTATGCCGGATGCCGAAGTAGCGGCACCCGCAGTTGGCGGCGCAGCTGAAGCGACGATCTTTTTGGACGTCAGCCCCAAGGTTCAGCCGGGCGGCACTGTTTCCGTCAGCTTGCGCAACGGCAGTGGCTTCCATGTCAAGGGCGAGGTGGAGTTCGATGCCGCCATGCTGCAGCCCGCCAGTGCAGGGGGTGCGGGCGCCAACGGTCGCTTGGCGGTCGAGTTGCTGCCGCGGGGTGAGAAGTCGGTGGTGCTGCGCGCTTTGCCCGCCGCCAATGGGCAGGTGTTGAATATCGGCTTGGGCGCCTTGTCGGCAAGCGGGCTCAATGGCGAGTCGGTGTCGGTCAAGTTCGAAGGCTCGGGCTTGCTGACGGTGGATGCACAGCGCTGATCTCCTATGTACCAGCGTGGCTTTACTCTGATTGAAATGCTGGTGGTGCTGGCCATCATGGCAATGCTGGCCGGCGCGGCGCGGCCACTGCTGGAGATGTCGGTGCAGCGCAGCCGCGAGCATGAACTGCGGGCCGGTTTGCGCACCCTGCGCGGCGCGCTCGACGCCTATAAAAAGGCCGTCGAAGCCGGCCAGATCAAGACCAGCCCGGAGGACAGCGGCTATCCACCGAACCTGCAAGTGCTGGTCGCTGGTGTTCAGGATGCGCGCAGCGTCGACGGCCGCAAGCTCTACCTTTTGCGGCGCTTGCCGCGTGACCCCTTTGCCGACCCAGCGCTGGAGCCGGCCGAAACCTGGGGGCAGCGCGCTGCCGACAGCCCGCCCGACGAGCCTCGCTCGGGGCGCGATGTATTTGATGTTTTCTCGCGCTCCGACCGCCGTGCACTGGACGGCTCGCGCTACAAGGATTGGTGATGAAGACTGCAGCAAAAAAATGGCGGGGCTTCACGCTGATTGAATTGATCGTCGTGATGGCCATCGTGGCTTTGCTGGCCTCCATCGCCGCACCGCGTTACTTCAACAGCCTGCAAAAGTCCAAAGAGACCGCCTTGCGCAGTTCGCTGAGCACCATGCGCGACGCGCTCGATCAATATGCCGCCGACAAAGGCCGTTACCCTGACTCGCTCGAAGAGCTGGCCACGGCCCGCTATATCCGCGAGATCCCCGAAGACCCGCTGACCGGCAGCCGCGAGGGCTGGGTGGTGCTGGCGCCGCCACCCGATGCCTTGGCGACCGGGCAGGTTTATGACGTGCGCAGCGGCGCCGCCGGCCGCGCCAGCGACGGCCGCTTGTTTGCAGATTGGTAGCCATGAGGCCCCCCACCCACAAGTACAT
>CAUPEV010000213.1:0-7780 GCA_963510335.1 uncultured Roseateles sp. | reverse complement strand
GCCAGGCCGTTTTTGCCGTTGATGTTCATCGCAGCCGACCCGCACACGCCTTCGCGGCAGCTGCGGCGGAAGCTCAGAGTCGGGTCCAACGCCTTCAACTTGCCCAGGGCATCCAGCAACATGCGCTCGGTGCCGTCAAGTTCGACCTCCAAGGTCTGCATATAAGGCTTGGCATCCTTGTCCGGGTCGTAACGGTAAATCTGAAAGGTACGCTTGGTCATTTTATTTTCCTAGACTCTTAATCAGTTGGTGACAGAGCTACTCGCGTCGCTAATGCTTTGCTCGGGCGGTCTGTCACGCAAGACCATCAGAATGTGCGAACTTTCGGCGGGATCGATTCCACCGTCAGCGGCTTCAGGTTCACCGGCTTGTAATCCAGGCGATTGCCTTCCGAATACCACAGCGTGTGCTTCATCCACTCGGCGTCATTGCGGCCGTTTGGATGCTCAGGCGTATCCGCATAGTCGTCAACAGTATGCGCGCCACGGCTTTCGCGGCGAGCAGCAGCCGAAACCATGGTGGCTTTGGCGACTTCCATCAGGTTCTCGACTTCCAGCGCTTCGATGCGGGCGGTGTTGAAGACTTTGGACTTGTCCTTCAGCGTGATGGATTTGGCACGCTCGGCGATCTCGATGATCTTGCCCACGCCTTCGTCCAGCGTCGCCTGGGTGCGGAACACGCCGGCATACAGCTGCATCGCGTTGCGCAAGTCATTGGCGACGTCCTGCGCATATTCGCCGGACGTGCTGTCGTCCAATCTAGCCACACGAGCGGCCGAGTCGGCCCCTGCGTCCGCAGGCAGCGGCTTGTGCGTCTTGCTCTTCAGGCCGGACTCGACAATGTGATTGCCGGCCGCACGGCCGAACACCAGCAAGTCGAGCAGCGAGTTGGTGCCCAGGCGATTGGCGCCGTGCACGCTGACGCAAGCGCATTCGCCCACCGCATACAGTCCATTCACCACCGCATTCGGGTTGCCATCCTTGGGCACGACGACCTGACCATAGATATTGGTCGGGATGCCACCCATCTGGTAATGTATGGTGGGCACGACCGGAATCGATTCCTTGGTGATGTCGACGTTGGCAAAGTTGTGGCCAATCTCGAACACCGAAGGCAGGCGCTTCATGATGGTGTCGCCGCCCAAATGGGTCATGTCGAGCTCGATATAGTCCTTGTTGGGGCCGCAGCCACGGCCTTCCTTGATTTCCTGGTCCATGCAGCGGGACACGAAGTCACGCGGTGCCAGATCCTTCAAGGTCGGCGCATAGCGCTCCATGAAACGCTCGCCATTGCAGTTGCGCAGAATCGCGCCTTCGCCGCGGCAGCCTTCGGTCAGCAACACGCCCGCACCGGCCACGCCGGTCGGGTGGAACTGCCAGAACTCCATGTCTTCCAGCGGGATGCCGGCGCGCGCCGCCATGCCCAGACCGTCGCCGGTGTTGATGAAGGCATTGGTGGAGGCCGCGAAGATGCGCCCTGCTCCGCCGGTGGCGAGCAGCACGGTCTTGGCTTCCATGATGTGCATTTCGCCGGTTTCCATCTCCAGCGCGGTCACACCGACGACGTCGCCGGCCTCGTCCTTGATCAGGTCCAGCGCCATCCATTCGACGAAGAACTGGGTCTTGGCCTTGACGTTTTGCTGGTACAGCGTATGCAGCATCGCGTGGCCGGTACGGTCGGCGGCGGCGCAGGCGCGCTGCACCGGCTTTTCACCATAGTTGGCGGTGTGGCCGCCGAACGGACGCTGGTAAATCGTGCCGTCCGCATTGCGGTCAAAGGGCATGCCGAAATGCTCAAGCTCGTAGACGACCTTGGGCGCTTCGCGGCACATGAATTCGATCGCGTCCTGGTCGCCCAGCCAGTCCGAACCCTTGACGGTGTCGAAGAAGTGATAGTGCCAGTTGTCCTCTGACATATTGCCCAAGGAGGCGCTGACGCCACCCTGCGCCGCCACCGTGTGCGAGCGCGTCGGGAAGACCTTTGACAGCACCGCAACATTTAGACCTGCCAGTGACAGTTGCAAGGACGCACGCATGCCCGAGCCACCGGCTCCGACGATGACCACATCGAACTTGCGTTTAGGAATCGACTTATGTGCCACCGTCATCACAGTCTCCAAATCACTTGGATCGCCCACCCGGCGCATCCCACCAACCACACCAAGGAACACACCTGCAAAAACAGGCGCACGCCGACCGGCTTCACATAGTCCATCCAGATATCGCGCACGCCGACCCAGGCGTGAAATGCCAGCGACAAGATCGTCACAAAGGTCAACGTCTTCATCCACTGCTGGGAAAAGATCGCCGCCCAATGGTCATAGCCGAGCTCGCCCGGCATCAAAAATTGCACAAGCACGACAACGGTGAACAAGGCCATCAAAACCGCCGTGATGCGTTGGGCCAGCCAATCACGCAGTCCGTAATGCGCACCGACGACGATGCGCTTGGAGCCAAAAGTACTCATTCTTGCGTTCTCCGTGTTCTATTCAGTACAAGCCAAACAGCTTGGCGGCCAACAAGACCGTCAACAACACGCTGCTGACCAAGGTGACAACCGCCGAGTTGTGGCCCTGCTCTTTGCTGACGCTGTGGGTCGCGTCCATCCACAGATGGCGCACGCCGGCGATGAAGTGATGCAAATAGCCCCATAGCAGACCCAAGACCACCAGCTTGATGAACCAGGCCGGCACAAAGCCAATGCCGGCCACGAAGGCGTTGGTGAAGCTGTCATAGGAGATTTCTGAAGTCAGACTGTTGTCAAACATCCAGATCACGAAGGGCAAGAGCAAAAACATCAACAAGCCGCTGACCCGGTGCAGGATCGACACGATGCCCGCCGGCGGCAGGCGATACGAGACGATCTGCGTCACATGAATATTGGTAAATACCGGCCGCTTGGGCCTTGATCCGTTGGTGGTGTCTGTCATACCCAGCCTTTTGTTGTAATCAAATGAAACTCACGCAGTTTATTGCAATGCAGCACGGCACTTTGGCAGGACGTACCCGCCACGCAACGCGCAAGGTCTAGTTAAGCTCATTGCGATAGAAGTGTGAGGCGGTGCTATACAAACCGCGGCGCAACTCTACCGCCTTATCGCCATAGGTAAAGGACAGTCGCTCAACGCTGAGCAATGGCGCACCGACCGGCACTTGCAGCAAGGCAGCCGCCTCGGCATCGGCAGCGACCGCCCGGATTTTTTCTTCCGCGCGAATCATATGCACGCCGAACTCGGTCTCGAACAGGCCGTAAAACGGTCCTCGGTGCAGGTTCAAACGCTCGGCGGTCAAGCCCTTGAACAAATCTCCGGGCAGCCAAATGTCATCCAGCACCACCGGGGCACCCTTGCTGCTCAAGAGCCGGCGTACTTCCACCATCGAGTCGCCGGTGCGCATCTGCAATGCCCGGGCTATCGCGGCCGGCGCACGCTGCCGGCGGCAGTCCAGCAGCTGCCGCTCAAGCGACTCTGAGCCTTGATCGGGCATCAGGCGCAGAAAACGATACTGAACTTTCTGCTCGGCATGGGTTGCAACAAAAGTGCCACGGCCCTGACGGCGCACCAGCAAGTTTTCCGCGGCCATTTCGTCAACCGCCTTGCGAACCGTACCCTGGCTGACGCCAAAGCGCTTGGCCAGATCAAGCTCGCTGGGGATCAACTCGCCGGCCTTCCATTCACCCGACTGCAGCTTGGCAATGATCAAGGCCTTGATCTGGGCATACAAGGGGCTGAACGACGGTGAAGCTGCTGCTTCGGGGCCACCGACTTCGGGAGCATTTAACAGGGAGGATGCAGGTGCAGCGGGCATGGGCGACATTGCAGCACAAGCGAAACGCGCCGTCCAGTGCTCGCATCAAGATGACGAATGATGTCTTATATAAGACATAAGACGAAAATTTTCTTTTAAAATTTGACGATAATCGCACGCAAAGCAAACGCCGCCGTGGCGGTCAAACTAGGGGATAGCCCTGAGTCTGGCCTACACTTGCTGCGCGTCCTTGGGTACCGCTCAAGGGCAGACCGAATTTGTCCCCTTATTCAACACTCTCGGAGCATCACACATGAGCAAGAAACCCGTTCGCGTTGCCGTCACCGGCGCTGCTGGCCAAATTGGCTACGCCCTGCTGTTCCGCATTGCCTCCGGCGAAATGCTGGGCAAAGACCAGCCCGTCATCCTGCAATTGCTGGAAGTGCCGGTCGAAGGCCCGCAAAAAGCGCTCAAGGGCGTGATGATGGAGTTGGAAGACTGCGCTTTCCCACTGTTGGTGGGCATGGAAGCGCACAGCGACCCGATGACCGCTTTCAAGGACACCGACTATGCCCTGCTGGTCGGCTCGATGCCCCGCAAGGCCGGCATGGAGCGCGCCGAGTTGCTGGCCATCAACGGCCAGATCTTCACCGCACAAGGCAAGGCACTGAATGCTGTGGCTTCTCGCAACGTCAAGGTCTTGGTTGTCGGCAACCCCGCCAACACCAATGCCTATATCGCAATGAAGTCGGCGCCGGATCTGCCGGCCAAGAACTTCACCGCCATGCTGCGCCTGGACCACAACCGCGCTGCTTCGCAGATCGCGGCCAAGACCGGCAAGCCAGTGGCGTCCATCGAGAAGCTGGCCGTGTGGGGCAACCACTCGCCGACCATGTACGCCGACTACCGCTTTGCCTCCATTGACGGCGCTTCGGTAGCCGCCATGATCAACGACCAAGTCTGGAACAAAGACACCTTCTTGCCGACCGTTGGCAAGCGCGGCGCGGCCATCATCGAAGCGCGCGGCCTGTCCTCGGCCGCCTCGGCTGCCAATGCTGCCATCGACCATATGCGCGACTGGGCCTTGGGCACCAAGGGCAAGTGGGTCACGATGGGCATCCCGTCGAATGGCGAGTACGGCATCCCCAAGGAAATCATGTTTGGTTACCCTGTGACTTGTGAAGGCGGCGAATACAAAATCGTCGAAGGCCTGGAGATCGATGCGTTCTCGCAAGAGTGCATCAACAAAACCCTGGCCGAATTGCAGGGCGAGCAAGACGGCGTCAAGCATCTGCTGTGATGCTCTGGCCTCAACCCAAGGTTGAGGCCGGCACCCGAGATGAGTAAGCTAAGGGTTGGCGTGATGACATGCCAACCCTTTTTTTCTGAATGAGCCGCTCAGGCCCCCTTTTGTCACCCTTTTGTCATCCAATTCGTGAGCCAAGTCGTGAGTCAAGCCCTGCACCCAAAATTGGCGCTGTTCGAGGACGGAGAAGTCGCCACGGCACTGCCGGTAGTCGATCATTACTGCGGCGTTGAAGTCCGCATGCGCAAAAGCCTGGAAATGCAGGCGCAAATGGGCCCGGTGTTCGACATCACGCTGGACTGCGAGGACGGTGCGCCGATCGGCGGCGAGGCCGAGCATGTAGCCCTGGTGGCCGAGATGCTCAACAGTGCCAACAACGCCCATGGCCGCGTCGGCGCACGTGTCCATCCCTTGGGCTCAGCAAGCTTCGAGTCCGATGTCGATGGCCTGATCGCCAAGGCCGGTGAGCGCTTGGCCTATCTGATGGTGCCCAAGCCGCGCAGCGCTGCCGAGGTGGACGCGGCTTGCCAGTTCATCGACGCCAGCTTGCATCGCCATGGCATTGCCAAGCCTTTGCCTGTTCATGTCTTGATCGAGACCCATGGCGCGTTGCGCGATGTGCAGCAGATTGCCGCTCACCCACGCATCGAGTCACTGTCTTTTGGATTGATGGATTTCGTTTCTGCGCATCGCGGCGCCATACCGCGCCATGCGCTGAGCGCAGAAGGTCAGTTCAGCCATCCCTTGGTGGTGCGCGCCAAGCTTGAGATTGCCGCAGCCGCGCATGCCTTCGCCAAGACGCCTTCGCACTGCGTCGTTACTGAGTTCAAACATGCGGCCGCTATCGAGGCCTCGGCGGCTCGGGCGGCGCGCGAATTCGGCTACACCCGCATGTGGAGCATTCACCCCAGCCAGATTCAACCCATCATTGACGCCTTCGCGCCCAGTGTGGCCGAAATCGATGAAGCGATTGACATCATTCACGCCGCCATGGATGCAGACTGGGCACCCATTCAGCACCGGGACACCTTGCATGACCGCGCCAGCTATCGCTACTTCTGGCAGGTCTTGGAGCGCGCCCATAGAACCGGACAAGCCCTGCCGATCGAGGTCGAATTAGCATTTTTCGGCACACCTTGACTGCACTTGCTTACACAGTTGCATCAAGGATGGGTCAAATACACAGCGTCTTCAGACTGAAAACCTGCGCTCTGGCGCGACAATCTATTGATCCAGTACTCGGAAGCCTTTTTCCATGCAAAACCTAAGCCCCCTGCTCAAATCCAGCCTTGCTATTTGCACCTTGGCGCTCGCGAGCGCCAGCGCTTGGTCGGCCGCTGCCGACAACAGCAAAGCCAAAAGCCGCTCGGTCAGCAAGGCCGCCCCGGCCGCGAAAGTAGTCGCGCCTGAGCCGGTTGACAACACGCCACTCAACGAAGAGCAAATTGCTGTCGCGCCCTATGTGCATGCTGGCGACGCCAACTGCGAATTCAAGAACAAGGTCACCATCACGCCCGATGCGGACAATCCTGGCCGATTCCGGCTTCAATTTGGCAAGATGATCTTCAATATGGCGCCCGAACCCACGACCACCGGCGCGGTGCGCTTGGAAGACAAGAAGGCCGGTGTGGTGTGGCTGCAGATTCCTACAAAATCTATGCTGATGAACACCAAGGTTGGCCAGCGCATGGTTGACTTTTGCATGCATTCGGCACAGGTTTCCGAAGCTCAGTCGGCCGCCCTGTCGAGCGCGCAAGACGAGAGCAATGGCAAGCCTGCTGGCGCCAGCGCCCTTGCACCTGGGGTCGCAGACAAGCGTTGAGTTCGGTTGACGGGCAAGCGCGGCCTTGCGCAAGCGCAGGCTGCGCTGACGGTGGAAGTAGAGCTAAAAGTTTCCCTGCAGTACGCCGCATTAAGTACGTATAATCAATGCATACTTTCCCCTTCAGGAGGTTCTGCATGGAAGCTACCGTTGCCGAACGCGGCCAAATCACCCTGCCTAAGGCCGTGCGTGATGCATTGGGCTTGAGCAAGGGCTCGACACTCAAGGTTGAGCTTGACGGTGCCCGCATCATCCTGCGCAAGAACGTCGATGACGCCATCTCTCGGGCGCGTGGGCGCTTCAAGCTGCCCGAGGGCACCAGCTCCGACGACGTGATGCGCGATCTGCGCGGCCGCGCTCCTGGCGACCCGATCTCGGAATGACGCGCTCAAAGCTCAACCATGATCGCCGTTGACACCTCCGTTTTGATCGATCTGCTGGGCGATGACGCCCGCGCCGACGCAGCCGAAGCTTGCCTTCGACTGGCGCTGAGCTCCGGTCCGGTGGTGGTGTGTGACGTGGTGGTGAGCGAAGTCACCGCAGGTTTGGGCCATGGCTCCGAAGTGATGGATGTGCTGGAGGAAATGGGCCTACGCTTTTTGGCCCTGGACCAACGGGCCGCCATCCGCGCCGGCGAGATGCAACGCAAATACAAGCAACGTGCGCTCGCGGGGCCAAGCTCTGCCGCGTCTCAGCGCACGATTCCTGATTTCTTGGTGGGCGCACATGCCATGCTGCAGTGCGACGCCCTGCTCACCCGCGACGAAGGTTTTTTTCGCGACTATTTCAAAGGGCTGAAGGTCATCACGCCGACCCTGCCCTGATTTTTTCCTGTCCCTTATCCAACCTCATAGCAAGCTCTGGAGAGAACGACCATGCTGCAAGCCTACCGCCAACATGTTGCCG
>CAUPEV010000212.1:0-7807 GCA_963510335.1 uncultured Roseateles sp. | reverse complement strand
CGGGATTGCCGGCCCAGCGCTGAAAACGGTCAGCCGGGCCCAGGCTTGCGTGTTGGCCGCCAGCTCCGGCGTCAACTCCACCTGCACCGAAGCCGGCCCGGGCTCGGCATGGCGCAGCGCGTTGTCGAGCAAATTGACCAAGACGCGGCGCAAATGCTCAGGATCAAAACTGACGACCAGGGCCTGCAAGGGCACGGCGCAGCTCAGCGGATCTGAAGGGCCGGGTGCCAGCTCGTTGGTGCGCGCCCATTCAAGGCAGGTCTCGCTGACCAACAAGCTCGCATCCAGGGGCACCGGCGCGGGCACAGCGCCCGGCGCCACTTCCAACACATCGTCAATGATGCGCTTGAGGCGCGCCACATTCGACGCCACCATGCGCGTCAACTGCTGAGAGCGGGGCTCGGCCAGATCTTCCGACAACAAGGCATTGGCCTGGTCGATGGCGGCCAGCGGATTGCGAATTTCATGGGCGATGCCGGCCGACACGCGACCCATCGCGGCCAGCTTCTCTTGCTGGCTGCGCGCCAGCACCTTGCGGTTGTCTTCGATGAAGAGCACGCACAAGTCCTCGCTCGTTTCAGATTCGCGTCGGCGCGTGAAACGCATGCGCAGACGCAGACTGCGTTCGAGCCCATTCTCAAAAACAAGACCCACATCGCGCCCGGCCTCGGGCCAAGCGGCTGAAACAAAAGCCTGCTCAACCGCACCCACCAGAGGCTGCCAGGCGGAGACGCCACGCAGCTGAAATGGCGCGGTGCGGACAGCGGCTTGGCCATCGGCCAGCAAATCGCGCGCGGCCGGGTTGGCAGCGCGCACATGGCCTCGCCGGTCGACCACCAGCACGCCTTCTTGCATCTCGTCGATCACCAAGCGATTGAGCTGCGCCTGTTGACGCGCGAACTCCATGCTGCCGCGCGCGGCGCGCTCCTCGCGCGCCAAACGACTGGCCATTTCACTTGCCAGCAAGCTGACGACAAAGAAGCCGCTGCCGACCAAACCCGCCTGCGTCAGGCGCAGCGCAACGTCGGCGCCGTCCAGTACCGCCCAGCCGGCCACCCCCAGCATCACCAGGGCCGCTATCGCCGCCGTGGCCAGCGCCAGCAAACGCGGCGTCAACACGCCCGCCATCAAAACCGGCATCACAAACAACGCGCCGTAATTGACCCCACCACTGCGGTCCGACGCATGCAGCAGACCAAACAAGGCCAAATCCAGGCCTATGCTGGCCCACCATTGCGGGCTGCTCACGCGCGCCAAGGTCTTGGCCGAGGCCCCTCGCTGCAGACGCGGCAGCAGCCACAAGGTGAGCGCCTGCGCCGCATACAAGCCGGACAAAATATTCGTCCACAAGGGCAGCGCCGAACCCAGCATCCCTGCAATCAATTGGGTGGCCACCAGCGCCAGCCCCAAGGCGGCGCGGGCAGCCAAAAAAGCCCGGTACAGGCGCGTAAACGCATTGCCACCGGCGCTTGAAAGCCGCCGGGCGTGTGGGAAGAAAAACTGCGAGGCGCCCCTGTCTTCGGAGCCCGGCCCCGTGCCCGATCCCAAACTCCCCAAATCAGCTGAATTGACAGGATCGTCGCTGGGCTCAAGCGTGTCCGGCGCAAATGCGTCTGCGCCCTGATCCGCATCTGCATCGACTGCAGCGCCCGGGCCAAACCAAGACTGACGCGCTTCAGTCATGAGCGCGTGCCATGCTCCGACTCGAAACTCGCACGGTGGGCCGCACTGCAAAACACACCGCCCTGCCCCGGCAGCGCTTCATCCAGTGGCAGATGCAACCCGCATTGCGCACAAGTGACCATATTCAAAACCGGCGGCTTGGGCGGAACATGGGGGTCAGGCTTGTGCTCCGGTGGCCGCGAGCGCTTGCGCGCCAACATAGAAAACACCAGCGCCAGAACAACAATCAGTATGAGGTACTTCATCGGCGGTCAAATTTTTTCTGCATGAGGGAGGCGTCGGCCGATCAAAGCGGCCGCTGCAAGACAACTTCCAGCACAAAGCGCGAACCAGCATAAGAGAGCAAGAGCAAGAGCGCGCCAAAGTAGAGCCAGCGCGTCGCCCGACGGCCACGCCAACCAAAGACACGCCGCCCTGCCAGCAAGCCACTCAGCACCAGCCAACCCAGTACCGCAAACAAGTTCTTGTGATCCCAGCGCCAATGCGGCGTGAACCACCAACCCAGCAGTACGGCCAAAGACAAAACCGTCACGCCGGCGCCAACAAACTGAAATGTCAAACGTTCCAGGCGCAGCAAAGGCATCAAGGGTTCGTTGCGCGCGATTGCCCCGCCGGCCATGCCTTGCTTGACATGGCGCATCTGCCGCTCGGCACGGCTCAGCAAGGCAGCGTGCAATACCGCGACGCCAAACAAGCCATAAGACGCCAGCCCCAATACCCAATGAATCGGCGCCCAAGGCGACGCCGCTTGCGGCCGGCTTTCACCCGGAAACACCAAGGCCAAGAGCAGCAAGACCATCGCCATCACGGCCAATATTCGTCGCACACCGGCCAAGGGCAAGAAACGACTCTCCAGCAGATACACACCAATCACCAGCCACATCGTTGTCGACAAGGCGGGGGCAAAACCAAAACGCGCGCCCGCCATCGCTTGCCCTATGCCGGATATATCCAGGAGCAAAGCAAGCAAGTGAGCGGACCATGCCAAGAGCAACACAAGCTGTGGTCGTGAGGACGTTTGATGCGGCTGCGAGCCCGCAAATGCAACCACGCCATAGGCCAATATGGACAGCAAACTGACAGCGCCCAAGAAGGCGCCGGCCGGAGTTTGATAAGCGGACGATAAAATCATGGCCACAGTGTACTTTTGCGCGCCTCGCCAGACCGACGGTGCCGACATCCCCCATGGCTTCCAATTTGACCGACCGCCTGAGTCGCCTCGTGAAAACGATGCGCGGCCAGGCCCGCATCACCGAAACGAACGTCCAGGAGATGCTGCGCGAAGTGCGTATGGCGCTGCTCGAAGCCGACGTGGCCCTGCCCGTGGTGCGCGACTTCATCACCCGCGTCAAGGACAAGGCGCTCGGCGCCGAGGTCATCGGCTCACTCAACCCCGGCCAGGTGCTGGTGTCGATTGTGCAAAAGGAGTTGGCCGCGACCATGGGTGAAGGCGTCGCCGACCTCAATCTGGCCGCCCAGCCGCCCGCCGTGATCCTGATGGCCGGCCTGCAAGGTGCGGGCAAGACCACCACGACCGCCAAGCTGGCCAAGCACCTGATCGAGAAGCGCAAGAAAAAAGTGCTGACGGTCTCCGCCGACGTCTACCGCCCGGCCGCGATCGAGCAGCTCAAGACTGTCACCAAACAGGCCGGCGCCGAATGGTTCCCGTCGACGCCGGATCAAAAGCCGCGCGACATTGCCTTGGCCGCCATTGATTACGCCAAGAAGCATTATTTTGATGTGCTGTTGGTTGACACCGCCGGCCGACTCGCCATCGATGAGGCCTTGATGGCCGAAATCCGCGACCTGCATGCCTTGCTGAACCCGATCGAGACGCTGTTCGTCGTCGACGCGATGCAGGGCCAGGACGCGATCAACACGGCCAAGGCCTTCAAAGAAGCGCTGCCCTTGACCGGCATCGTGCTGACCAAGTTGGACGGCGACTCACGCGGCGGCGCGGCGCTGTCGGTGCGGCAGATCACCGGCGCACCGATCAAGTTCGCCGGTACGTCGGAGAAGATCGATGGCTTGGAAGTGTTTGACGCCGAGCGTCACGCCGGCCGCGTGCTGGGCATGGGCGATATCGTCGCGCTGGTCGAAGAAGTCACCAAGGGCATCGACGTCGCCGCAGCGCAAAAACTGGCCGACAAGCTCAAAACCGGCAGCGGCTTTGATCTGAACGACTTCCTGGCCCAGATCAGCCAGATGAAGAAGATGGGCGGCCTGGCCGGCCTGATGGACAAGCTGCCTTCGCAGATGACGGCCAAGACCGGTGCGGCAGATATGGACCGGGCCGAGAAAGACATGCGCCGCATGGAGGGCATCATGAACGCGATGACCGCCAAGGAGCGCCGTCAGCCTAGCCTCTTACTCGATGGCAAGAGCAAGGCCAGCCGCAAGCGCCGCATCGCCAGTGGCGCCGGCGTACAGATTCATGAAGTCAACCGCGTGCTGACCCAGTTCGATCAGATGCAGGGCATGATGAAAAAAATGAGCGGCGGCGGCATGATGAAAATGATGAAGAAGCTTGGCGGTATGAAGGGCATGGGCGGCATGCCCGGCATGAAGTAGACCCCTCGCCCGCGGGTACGCGGTCGGTCCCCCGAGGGGACGCAAGAAAGGCCGGGATCGACCCGGCCTTTCCTTTCATCGGCGCCCGGCTTGGGGCGGCCCGGCGCTCGGGCGCGAATTCAAACGCCTATTCCAGCAGCGCCTGCGCGAACTCGCGGGCATTGAAGGTCTGCAAGTCTTCCAGCTTCTCGCCCACGCCGATGAAATAGACCGGGATTGCGCGCTCGCGCGCAATCGCCGCCAGCACGCCGCCCTTGGCTGTGCCGTCCAGCTTGGTGACGATCAAGCCGGTCAGGCCAATCGCATCATCAAAGGTCTTCACCTGCGCCAGCGCGTTCTGGCCGGTATTGCCGTCAATCACCAGCAAGACCTCATGCGGCGCGCCCTCTTGCGCCTTGCCGATCACGCGCTTGATCTTCTTCAGCTCTTCCATCAGATGCAGCTGCGACGGCAGGCGGCCTGCCGTGTCGGCAAACACCACGTCGCAGCCACGGGCGCGCCCGGCCGTCACCGCATCAAAGGTCACGGCCGAGGGGTCGCCACCTTCTTGGCTGACGATCTCGACTTGCGTGCGATCGGCCCACACCGCCAACTGCTCACGCGCAGCAGCGCGGAAGGTATCGGCCGCGGCGAGCAAAATCTTTTGATCGGCCTCGGCCAGATGGCGGGTCAGCTTGCCGATGCTGGTGGTCTTGCCGGCGCCGTTGACACCGACCACCATCATCACGGTCGGGCTGTGCAGGCCCACGGCCAAAGACTTCTGCAGCGGCCGCAACAAGTCCGTCAGCGCTTCGACCAAGAGGGCGCGCACGGCCGAGGGCGAGGTCGCCTTGGCCTCCTTGACGCGGCGCTTGAGGTCAGCAAGCAAATGCTCGGTCGCTTTGACGCCGGTATCCGCCATCAGCAAGGCGGTTTCCAGCTCTTCATACAGCGCATCATCAATCTGTGTACCGGTGAACACCTGAGCAATGCTGGACCCGGTCTTGCGCAGACCTTGGCGCAGCTTGTCTATCCAACTGCGGCGCGGCTCTACGACCGGCTCCGCTGCAGGTGGGCGGGTCACAGCGATTGGCGCTGAATCAGCTCCCTCTTCCTCGATCAATGCGGGCGGCGCGACGATCAACTCCGCCAGCATTTCGGCGATCGGCTCTGGCAATGGGGCTGCGGCCGACGCGGGCACCGTCGCCGGCATTGTTGCGGTACTCGGTGCCGTGATCGGTGCTGCGATTGGGGAAGCGATCGGCTCAGTGGTCGGCTCGCTGAGCGGCGCAGCAATCGATGCATTGATCGACTCAGGCCTTGCAATGGGTTCAGGTGCTACTGCCGGCGCAGGCGCCGCCACCGGCGTGGACGAAAACTTTTTCTTGAAGAAGCTGAACATTGCGAAACCTGGGAGCGGCAGCGATCAATGGAGAATGAAGCCATTCCCTCGCTCACTGCCTTGTAAAAAGCCTGCGCCGACAAAAATGCAACGTCAACGCTCTGACTGCGACCGCACCGGCCAGCAAATCATCAAGCCGGAATCATAATCGGCTGGCTCGGGCAGCCCTTTGCATAGCCCCAGGAATCCTTTGATGCGAATTCTCAATGCCGAAGCCACCGCCGACCTGCTGCCCTACGAGCGCCTGATTCCTGCGGTCAGACAAGCCATGCTGGATTTGCAAGCCGGCCTGATTCACGCCAGCGCTCGCACCGTCTTGCCTTTGCCCGAAGGCGGCAGCTACCTCGCCATGCCCTGCACCGATGCTCGCTACGCGGTGACCAAGCTGGTTGCCGTAACGCCGGCCAACCGTGAGCGAGGACAGCCGACGATTCAAGGTCGCGTGGTGGTCAGCGAGGCCGGCACCGGCACGCCGCTGATCATTTTGGACGGCATCGTCGTCACCGCCCGGCGTACCGCAGCCGTGACGCTCTTGGGCATAGAAACCTTGCTGGGTCGAGCGCCCGAGTCGCTTGTGATGGTCGGCACCGGCGCACAAGCACTCACCCACGCCTTGGCCATGGGCGAGCGGTGGCCCGGCGTGCAGTTGCGCTGCGTCGGTCGCGGTCGCGCTCAGAGCATGGCCTTCGCCGCTTCACTCACAGCGCAAGGCCTCAACGCCAGAGTCCTCTCGATCGAGCAAGCGCTGGAAGACGCCGCAGTGGTGGTGACCGCAACAACCTCCTTGGTCTCGGTGCTGCCGGACGAGATCTCGCCCGACACCTTGATCGTTGGGCTTGGCAGCTTCACGCCACAAATGGCCGAGCTCCCCGCGAAGCAAATTCGATCAAGGCAAGTTTGGGTTGATGAGCTCGAAGGCGCACGCCATGAAGCCGGTGATCTCTTGCAGGCCAATGTTGATTGGGGCCGCGTCCAAGTGTTGGCTCAAGCTTTGGATAGCAGCGCCCTGCTCCGCAAGCCCATGCTGCTGAAGACTGTTGGGCACGCCGCCTGGGACTTGGCTGCGGTGCGCACCGCTTTGGCTGAATAAAACTTTTTTGCAAAAAGCTTGCAAAGCAAGAAAACAAGCTGCTATAGTAGAGGGCTTGAGGCGCTTTAGCTCAGCCGGTTAGAGCGACGGAATCATAATCCGCAGGTCCGGGGTTCGAATCCCTGAAGCGCCACCAAAATAATCTTTGTGATTGAATCACTTAGAAGAAAAGCCACCCTCGCGGTGGCTTTTTGCTTTGCGGCTCGCCAATCTTGCGGAGTCGGCAACTGCGCGCTGCCGCACAAAGGCTTTTAGCTCATCGCACAAAAGCTGGTTCAGCAGCGGTGGTGGAGCACAACAACTCCTCCCACTCATCCCAAGTGGACTCCTGCACCTCCAAGCCATCCAGCGACGCAGCCTGCGCTTGATCGCCGCGATGATTGGTCAGCAAGGCCCAGACTGCCGCAGCAAGGCTTTGACCCACACTAGGCTCAGCGGCTGCCGATGCCATTGCGTTTGCCACACTCGATTGCTGATGCATTACCCACCCCTGCCTTGTTCGCTTTTATCCAGTAAGCATCGACGTTAGGGGGCGTTCGCGCAATCCCCCAATGGAGCGAGTCGAAAGCAAGCGCTGCCGGTACAGGGCGGCACTGGAGCTACTGTCGCTATTGGCGCTGCCGCATCGCCTTTGAGAGCATCAATACCGGCACCAGCCCGACCAGCACAATGGCCAGCGATGGCAAGGCCGCTTCGCCCAGACGCTCGTCGCGCGCCAATTGATAGGCGATGACGGCCAGCGTGTCACTGTTGAAGGGACGCAGCACCAAGGTGGCGGGCAACTCCTTCATCACGTCCACAAACACCAGCAAGGCAGCGGCCAGCGCCGAGCGCGCCAACAGGGGCGCATGCAAGACGCGGAACAAGCGGCCCCTCGAGGCGCCGAGCAAGCGGGCGGTTTCGTCCACCGTCGGCGAAATGCGCGCGTAGCCGGCCTCGACCGAATGCAAGGCCACCCCGGAGAATCGAACCAAATAGGCGTAAATCAGGCCCGTGATGGTGCCGGTGACGATGTTGGTTAGGCCCAGTTGCGGCGCATGCTCTTGCAACCAAGCCAGGGGCAACAAGATGCCGACCGCGAT
>CAUPEV010000211.1:0-7861 GCA_963510335.1 uncultured Roseateles sp. | reverse complement strand
GCTTGCTGGCTTTTGGCAGAGCTGGCTCGCGCGGCCTAGATGACTGGTTTCCCTTGGCTCGCAGCGGGCTACGCGCATACGGTGGGGCCTTTGGCCGTCTGGGCGCCGTGGATCGGTGGCTATGGCATCATCGCGCTGGCGGCGGCTTGTGCCGTGGCATTGGCCGGCTTGAGTCTGCGCAGCTGGCGCCCGGCGGCCGCGATGGCGGTGGTGTTGGGGCTTGGCTGCATGCTGCAGAAAGACTTCACCACCAGCACCGGCAGCGTGCAAGTCAGCTTGCTGCAGCCCAATGTGGCCCAGGATCAAAAATTTGATCGCGAATTGATGGATGCCAATCTGGAGCGCTTGGCGCTTCAGATTGAGTCCGCGCGGGGTCAGGTCATCGTGACGCCGGAGTCGGTGGTGCCCTTGCCGCTGGATTATTTGGAGCCCGCCTTCATCCAGCGCATGCAGCAGGTGGCGCAGGAGCGGCCGCTTCTGCTGGGTAGTTTTCTGGGCGATGAGCAGCGCGGCTTTGTCAATTCGCTGGTCGGCTTTGGCGGGTCAGCGCCCTATGACTACGGCAAGCGCCATCTCTTGCCCTTTGGCGAGTTCATACCGCCGGGCTTTCATTGGTTTGTCAGCGCTTTGCGAATCCCCTTGGATGATCAAGCGCGCGGTCAGCATCAGCGCAGCTTCGATGTGGCGGGTCAGCGCCTGCGGCCCTTGATTTGCTATGAAGATCTCTTTGGCGAAGACTTTGTCGGCAGCATGGTGGGCGAGCAGGCCGCCACGCTGCTGGTCAATGTCAGCAATCTGGCTTGGTTTGGAACTTTGATGGTGCAAGACCAGCATTTGCAGTTCTCGCAGATGCGTGCTTTGGAGTTCCAACGCCCGGTGGTTCGTTCGACCAATACTGGTGCTACCGCCGTGGTGGATCACCAGGGTCGCGTCACCGCCAGATTGGCTCCGGCGACGGCCGGCGTGCTGGAGGCCAAGGTCGAAGGTCGCAGCGGCAGCACGCCTTATGCGCGCTGGCTGCAGGCTTTCGGGCTCTGGCCTTTCTGGCTGGCCATCGTCGTCGTGCTGGGCTTGGCCGGGTGGCGTCGCCGCGCCTCGTAGAATCGGGCGCAATGTCCGCGTGCAAGTTCGTTTCGCTTGTCCGCTTGGATCAGCGGCTTTCCCTCAATCAACGGCAAACATCTATCCACATGCTGAGCTTCCAGCAAATTATTTTGACCCTGCAGGACTATTGGTCCAAGCAGGGCTGCGCTCTCTTGCAACCCTTCGATATGGAAGTCGGCGCAGGCACCAGCCACACCGCCACTTTCCTGCGCGCGATCGGCCCTGAGCCCTGGAAGGCCGCCTATGTGCAGCCAAGTCGCCGCCCCAAGGACGGCCGCTATGGCGAGAACCCGAACCGCCTGCAGCATTACTACCAGTACCAGGTCGTGCTCAAGCCGGCGCCGGCCAATATTCTGGAGCTGTATCTGGGCTCGCTGGAAGCGCTCGGCTTCGATCTGAAAAAGAACGATGTTCGTTTCGTCGAAGACGATTGGGAAAACCCGACCCTGGGCTGCTGGGGCTTGGGCTGGGAGGTTTGGCTGAACGGCATGGAGGTGACGCAGTTCACCTACTTCCAGCAGGTCGGCGGCATCGACTGCAAACCGATCACCGGCGAAATCACCTATGGCCTGGAGCGCCTGGCGATGTATTTGCAGGGGGTCGAGTCGGTCTATGACCTCGAGTACACCCCTGGATTGAAATACGGCGATGTGTTCCACCAGAACGAGGTCGAGCAGTCCACCTATAACTTTGAGCACAGTGACGTCGAGTTTTTGCTGACTGCGTTTGCGGCGCATGAAAAGCAATCCAAGCATTTGATGGAACAGCAGCTGGCGCTGCCCGCCTATGAGCAGTTGCTCAAGGCGGGCCACACCTTCAACTTGTTGGATGCACGCGGCGCCATCAGCGTGACCGAACGCGCCGCCTATATCGGCCGCATCCGCAATCTGGCCCGTGCCGTCGCGCAGGGTTATCTGGACAGCCGCGCCCGCCTGGGTTTCCCGATGGCGCCAAAAGCCTGGAGCGATGAAGTCCTGGCTCAGATCGAAAAGAAAGCAAAGGCTGCCTGAACCATGAGCGCCAATAACAAGAACCTATTGATTGAACTGTTCGTCGAAGAGCTGCCACCCAAGGCGCTCAAAAAGCTCGGCGAGTCTTTTGCCGGCGTGCTGGTCGAGAGCCTGAAGGCTCAGGGACTGGTCGGTGCGACCGCAGTGGCCACCGCGATCGCGACGCCGCGTCGCCTTGGCCTGCATTTGAGCGATGTGGCGCCCAAGGCCGCTGACCGCGCGGTGCAGCAAAAGCTGATGCCGGTCGCGGTGGCCTTGACAGCCGATGGCCAGGCCACGCCCGCGCTGCTGAAAAAGCTCGCCAGCGTAGGCGCCGATGCCAGTGTGTTGCCGCAACTCAAGCGTGCGCCAGACGGCAAGGCAGAAGCCCTGTTCCTCGACCTGATTGTGCCGGGCGCCACGCTGGCCGAGGGTTTGCAAAAGGCCTTGGACGAGACGCTTGCCAAGCTGCCAATTCCGAAGGTGATGACTTATCAGCTCAGCGACGGCTGGAGCGATGTGAAGTTCGTGCGCCCGGCGCATGGCATCGTCGCCTTGCACGGTGAGGAATTGGTGGCGTTGCAGGCACTGGGCTTGAGTTCAGGCCGCACGACGCGCGGCCATCGCTTTGAGTCGCAAGTCGAGACGCTGACGATCGCCAGTGCCGACAGCTATGCGGACCAGATGCGCGAGCAGGGCGCCGTGATCGCCGGCTTTGCCGAGCGCCGCGCTGAAATAAGCCGTCAGCTCAATGCCGCCGCGGCCAAAGAGGGTCTGAAGCCGATTGCCGACGAGGCCTTGCTGGATGAGGTGACCGGCCTGGTCGAGCGCCCGAATGTGCTGAGCTGCCAGTTCGAGCTCGAGTTCCTGGCGGTGCCGCAGGAATGTTTGATCCTGACCATGAAGGCGAATCAAAAGTACTTCCCGCTGCTGGACGCCGCCGAAAAGCTGACGAACAAATTCCTGGTTGTCAGCAATATCAGTCCGGCGGACGCCAGTGCGGTGATTCAAGGCAATGAGCGGGTCGTGCGCCCGCGCTTGGCCGACGCCAAATTCTTCTTCGATCAGGACCGCAAAAAGACGCTGGCCTCCCGGGTGTCAGGTCTGGCCAAGGTGGTCTATCACGGCAAGCTGGGCAGTCAGGGTGACCGTGTCGAGCGTGTGCGCTTGATCGCCAAGGCGATCGCCGAGCAATTGGGCGACGGGGCGCTGAGCGCCCAGGTCGACCAGGCCGCGCATTTGGCCAAGTCCGATTTGCTGACCGATATGGTCGGCGAGTTCCCCGAGCTGCAAGGCATCATGGGCGGCTATTACGCCCGCCACGAGGGCTTGAGCGAGGCGGTTGCCTTCGCGATTGAAGATCATTACAAACCGCGCTTTGCCGGCGACGAATTGCCGCGCAACGAGGTCGGTTTGGTGGTGGCCCTGGCCGACAAGCTGGAGACCCTGGTCGGCATGTTCGGCATTGGCCAGTTGCCGACCGGCGACAAGGATCCGTTTGCGCTGCGCCGCCATGCCTTGGGCCTGGTGCGCATGCTGAGCGAGCGTGCCGGCACGCTGAGCTTGGACGTTTTGATCAAGGCCGCGTTGCCGGCTTTTGGCGAGTTGATCAAGGACCCCACGGTCGCCTTGAGCGAATTCATTTTTGACCGCCTGTCCGGTTCGTTGCGCGAGCAGGGCTATAGCGCCCAAGAGGTCGACGCGGTGCTGGCCTTGAAGCCGCAAGGCTTGGCGGATGTGGCGGCTCGCTTGGGCGCGGTGCGCGCCTTTGCGGCCTTGGATGAGGCCGCCTCGCTGGCCGCGGCCAACAAGCGCATCGCCAATATCCTGAAGAAGAGCGAGCAAGCCGTTGAGGCCCGCGTCGATGCAGCGTTGCTGCTGGAGCCGGCCGAGAAGCTGCTGGCCGGCGCCCTGGCGCAGGTGCAGCCCTTGAGCGATGCCTGCTTCCATAACGGGGAATATGCGGCCTCCCTGCGCGAGTTGGCGACGCTCAAAGGCCCCGTTGACGCCTTCTTCGACGGCGTGATGGTGAACGCCGAAGACCCGGCCCTGCGTGCCAACCGCTTGGGGCTGTTGAAGACCTTGCACGAGGCGATGAACCGGGTCGCCGATCTGTCACGCCTGGCCAGTTGAAGCACAAGGATGATTGATTGATGCGTACCGACCACAGCCATTTGATGAAGCTCGTCATATTGGGGCGCGACGGCACGCTCAATCTCTACCGTGACGACCATGTCAAGGCGGTCGAGGAGTTGCAGCCGCTGCCCGGCGCGCTGGAAGCCGTGGCGCGGCTCAACCAGGCCGGCTGGCACACGGTGCTGGCCACCAATCAGCCCGGCATCGGCCGCGGCCTCTTGGACATGGCCTCGCTGACCGCGATCCACATCCGCCTGAATCAATTGTTAGCGGAAAAAGGCGGGCGCCTGGATGCGGCCTTCTTTTGCCCGCATACGCCGGAGGAGGGCTGCGATTGCCGCAAGCCCTTGCCGGGCATGTTGATACAGATCGGTGAGCGCTTTGGCGTTGACCTCGCCAATGTCCATATGGTCGGCGCCTCGCTGCGTGATCTGCAAACGGCGCAAGCGGCCGGTTGCATCCCTCACCTGGTGCGCAGCGAGCGTTTGGGCGATCTGGATGACCAGCAAATGGCCGCGCTGGTGGAGTTGGTGCCGGGAGCCAAACTGCACGCCAGCCTGAGTGCTTTTGCCGAAGGCTTGATCAATGCCGAGCGCCGCAACAAGGCCGATGCCCGCGGCGAATCCCTTTTGCCCCCGAATACCGGTCCTGGAGACCTAAGTTGATGCCCCCACACTCACAAATGTTCGCTGCCCCAAGGCCTGTTGTGGGCCTTTTTCAAGTCCCCGGGGGCGCAGGCCTCCCTTGGGGCGGCCCGGCGGGAGACCAGAACTAATGTCATCTTTGCTTGCCGCCTTGCGGTCTGTTTTGTTCGTGCTGTTTTTGATCGTCACCGTCATCCCCTGGGCGACGGCGGTGTTGTTGATCTCGATCTTTGCCAAGGGTGATCGGGTCTATTGGGCCTGTGCCGCTTGGTTGCGCCTGGCGATTTACGGCGCGCGCACGATTTGCGGCGTCCATTGGCGCTTGCATGGCATGGAAAACTTGCCGAGCGAGGCGGACGCGAAATCAGCCGTTATTTTGTTGTCCAAGCATCAGAGCACCTGGGAGGCTTTCGCCTATCCGGCCTTGATGACGCACCCACTCGCCTATGTGTTCAAGCGCGAGCTGCTGTATGTGCCCTTCTTCGGCTGGGCGATGGCGCGCATGGACATGATCCATATCGACCGCAGCAAGCGCTCGCAGGCCTGGAACAAGGTGGCCGCGCAGGGCAAGCGGCTGGCGGCGATGGGGCACTGGGTGATCATGTTCCCCGAGGGCACACGCATCACGCGCGGCCAAAAGGGCGAGTACAAATCCGGCGGCAGCCGCTTGGCGATTGAAACCGGCGTACCCATCGTGCCGATTGCCGCCACGTCGGCGCGCTGCTGGCCGCGCAAGAGTTTTCTGCTGCGCCCAGGTGTGGTGGACATCTCCTTCGGCCCGCCGATTTCCCCTTTGGGCCGTGAGCCGGTCGAGTTGATGCGTGAGGTGGAGGGCTGGATCGAAGCTGAGATGCGCCGGCTTGACCCCGAAGCTTATGCCGTCCCGGCGCAAGCCGACAGCGCGGTGCGCGTCTGAGGCCCTGGCCCGAAACATGCTGAAGCGACTCGGCCAGCTGCTGCAAGACCCTCAGCTGTCTTTGTTCGGTGGTGAACCGCCGACGGTGTTGATCAGTCCAGGCAATGCTGGCGACGCTGTCGTGGTTTCAGGCAAGAGCAGCCCGCAATGTGAGTTGCAACTGGGTGAGCACCGTGTGGCCTATGAGCTAAGGCGAGCACGGCGGCGCAGCATCGGTTTTGTGGTCGGCAGCGAAGGCTTGCGGGTCAGTGCGCCACGCTGGTTGCCGCAGGCCGACATCGAACGGGCGTTGCTGCAAAAGTCGGACTGGATTTTGCGCAAGCTGGTCGAACAAGGCGAGCGGGCGCGCCGCGTTGAGGCGTCCCGGATTGAATGGCGCGATGGCGGCAGCATGAATTTTCTGGGGCAGCTGATCTGGCTGCGCCTTGATCCATCGGTGAGCGGCGCTCGCCTCGACGAAAGTGGTGCGGTCTTGATCCTGGGAATGCCCCAAGCGGCCTCGCAAGAGCAGGTCAGGGACGCCGCTCAGACCTGGCTTAAAAAGCGCGCGCGGGCCTTGTTCGAGCCGCGCTGCCAGCACTTTGCCGCCGCACTTGGCGTACGGATGACACAGCTGCGCCTGAGTTCGGCGCAAACGCGCTGGGGCAGTGCCAGCGCGGACGGCTCGATCCGCTTGAATTGGCGCTTGATTCACTTCACGCCCGAGATCATTGACTATGTGGTCGCGCATGAGCTGGCGCATCTGCGCGAAATGAATCACAGCCCGCGGTTTTGGGCGGTTGTGGCCTCGGTGCTGCCCGACTATGAAGTTGCGCGCCGACGCTTGCGTGAAGAATCAATCATCGCCGAGTAAATACCAAAAAAATACCAAATAGATACCTGATGGCGAAGGTCTATCCCACCAAAGGGGGGATTGTTGATTTGAGCGCCGCCAAGCAAACTCCGTTCTTAAGCTGTCATCACCTGCATCAAGAGGCTGCGCCGGCGCAGACTCGCTCGAAGGGTTCTTGAGTTTCAAGGGCTCACGTCCATGGCAAAGGCCTGGTTCGAGTCCGATGCTATAAAAGGGGCCGAGAACCCGTCGTCGTGGCGCCATGAAAATGGTTCAGCGGCGACGGTTTTTTTTGCCTATATTCCCGGATTGGCTGTAGTTCTCGTTTTCGCGGCGATACCAGTTCAGTTCGCCGCAAAGCGGTAAATCCCGTCCAAGTCCAGGCTGCGGCGCAGCTGGCCGCCCAACCACAAGGCATTGAGATGCGCGACCGACTCGCCCATCGCGAAGGTCGTTTGGTGCAAATCGAGCTTGCGTTTGAACATCATGTCCAGCAACTCGGCCGCATGGCAAGGCTTGGTGGCGCAGGCTTGCAGCACTTCGGCCAGTCGTTCGCTGTGGTGCTCGCGCAACTGGTCGACGCGGGCATGCAGGCCGGTAAAGGGCTTGCCATGTGAGGGCAGCACCAAGGTGTCGGCAGGCAGGGCCAGCATGCGCTCAAGCGATGCAAGGTACAGCGTCAAGGGATCGGCCTCGGGCTCGACGTCGACGACCGAGACATTGGTCGAGATGCGCGGCAAGACCATATCGCCCGAAATCAACAGGCCCAAATCTTGGCAATGCAGGCTGATGTGCTCTGGCGCATGACCGTAGCCGGTATGGCAGACCCAATCATGGGCGCCGATCTTGATGCGCAAGCCATCCATCAGGCGGTGAAAGCTGCTCGGCACGGCCGGCACCATGCTTGGGTAATAGCTGGCACGGCCACGTATCTTGGCGAGTGAATCGGCGTCGCTCAGCCCGTGGCTGGCGAAGAAGCTTGCCGCTGCCTCGCCGCCCATGCCCACGGTCGACCCGCTTGCCAAGCGTGCCAGGTTGAAATCGGTCGCGCTGATCGAGAGGCGGCATTCACGGTTCGCCCCCAAGCTCAGCGGCTGTGCCGCGTCGCCCCCCTCGAGGGGGCTGGCCGCGCCTTGGGGCGGCCCTGCGGCGTCATGGTGGGCCCGCAAGCTCAGCGGCTGCGCCGCTTCACTCCCCCCGACGGGGCTGGCCGCGCCTTGGGGCGGCCCTGCGGCGTCAT
>CAUPEV010000210.1:0-7861 GCA_963510335.1 uncultured Roseateles sp. | reverse complement strand
TAGAAGCCCGTTTGGGTGAGTCCATCCGGAGCTTTTTTGATCGCGAGGGTGAGGCGGCCTTCCGCGATATTGAAGCTGAGGTACTGGCGGAAATTCTGAAGCGGGGCGGTGAAATGGTCTTGGCGACCGGCGGCGGGATTGTTTTGCGGGAGGCCAATCGGGATCAACTGCATCAGCATTCGACGGTCTTGTATTTGCGCTCGACGCCAGAAGAATTGTTTCGCCGCTTGCGCCACGATACACAGCGCCCCTTGCTGCAGGTGCGCGACCCGTTGGGCAAGTTACGGGAGCTGTATCTGCAGCGAAATCCGCTGTATCGGCGCTGCGCGCACTTCGTATTGGAAACGGGCCGGCCTTCGGTCAATGGCCTGGTCAATATGGCCCTGATGCAATTGGAGTTGGCCGGTCTTGTGGACCCGAGCCGCGTGGCTGCAACAGTAGGTGCAGAAAAGCATTGATTGCATGCTTGTCGGGTGTGAGGCGTGATTGCCGCGCCCCGTACACTTCGAGGCATGACTGCTGTCTCCCACACCCAAATTTCCAATACTTCCAACTCGCCTAAGTTGACTGAGCGGGTGCCTATCGCCCTCGACGAAGGGCAGCGCGGCTATGACATCTTGATTGGCCCCGGCTTGTTGGATGAGGCGGCCAGCTGGCAGGGCCTTCCCAAGGCAGCCGCTGCTTTGATCGTCAGCAATGAGACGGTTGCTCCCCTGTATTTGCTGCGTTTGCAAGCTCAATTGACGAGGCTGTATGCCCGCGTGGACACGGTGCTTTTGCCCGATGGTGAGCAGTACAAAGATTGGGCCTCGCTCAATTTGGTCTTTGACCGCTTGCTGGAGACTGCCTCCGACCGTAAAACGGTGCTGTTTGCTTTAGGCGGCGGCGTGATTGGCGATATGACGGGTTTCGCTGCCTCGGTCTATATGCGCGGCGTTCCCTTTGTGCAGGTACCGACCACTTTGCTGGCGCAGGTCGACTCATCGGTCGGCGGCAAAACCGCCATCAACCATCCGCTGGGCAAGAATATGCTCGGTGCCTTCTATCAGCCGGCCCGTGTGATTGCCGATCTTGATACGCTGGACACTTTGCCGCAGCGGGAGTTGTCGGCCGGCTTGGCCGAGGTGATCAAGTACGGACCTATCGCCGACGCGGCTTTCCTGGATTGGATTGAAGTCAATCTGGCTGCCTTGCTGGCGCGCGACAAGGTTGCAATGGCCTATGCCGTCAAGCGCTGCTGCGAGATCAAGGCCTGGGTGGTGGGGCAAGATGAACGCGAGCAGGGGCTGCGTGCCATTCTGAATTTTGGCCACACTTTTGGCCATGCGATCGAGACCGGCTTGGGCTATGGTGAATGGTTGCACGGCGAAGCGGTGGGCTGCGGCATGGTGATGGCCAGCGATTTGTCGGTGCGCCTGGGCTTGATGCCGGCGGAGTTCTTGCCCCGCATGCGCAAGCTGATCGAGCGCGCCGGCTTGCCCGTTGTCGGCCCGGCGCTGGGTGCGCAGCGCTATCTGGAGTTGATGCGGGTCGATAAAAAGGCCGAAGGTGGCTCGATACGTTTTGTCTTGGTCGAAGGTTTGGGCCGAGCGGGCATGCATGCGGCGCCGGATGAACTGGTCGAGCAAGTTCTGGCGAGTCACTGTGCCTGAGCTCGGCGGCATGCCAGCGATGCATGTGCCAAACACGCTCGCGCCATACGCCTGCGACCCCGCGCGCAGCCGCGGCAGGCGGGTCTATGAAGTGCCTGCGCCGACGCGCAGCGAGTTTCAGCGGGACCGCGACCGCATCATTCACAGCACCGCTTTTCGTCGCTTGGTTTACAAGACGCAGGTCTTTCTGAATCATGAGGGCGATCTGTTTCGCACCCGCCTGACGCATTCGCTGGAAGTCGCACAACTTGGGCGCTCAATCGGTCGCAGCTTGCGGCTGGATGAGGATTTGATCGAAGCCATCGCCTTGGCGCATGACTTGGGCCATACGCCTTTCGGCCATGCCGGACAGGACGTGCTGGATGAGTGCATGCAAGCACATGGCGGCTTTGAGCACAATCTGCAGTCATTGCGCGTGGTGGATAAGTTGGAGCAACGCTATCCGGCTTTTGATGGCCTCAACCTGTGCTTTGAGACCCGAGAAGGCATCCTGAAGCATTGTTCGCGCCGCAATGCTTTGCTGCTCGAGGCGGCAGAGCCAGACGGCGTTGGCGCACGATTCTTGCAAGGGCAGCAGCCCAGTCTTGAAGCGCAACTCTGCAATCTGGCCGATGAAGTGGCCTATAACGCACATGATATTGACGACGGCGTGCGCTCGGGTCTGCTGGCACTGGAGCAATTGGAGATGGTGCCGCTGGTACAGACTTATCTGCGCGAAGCGCTGGCAGCCTACCCGGGATTGAATGGCAAGCGTCTGCTGGCCGAAACTATTCGGCGCATGCTCTCGGCGCAGGTTTACGACATCATTGACGCCACCCGGATGGCGCTTGCCGGCGCCGCCCCAGCCGACGTTCAGGCTGTTCGTCAGGCTGGCCCCTTGCTGCGCTTCAGCCCTGCAATGCGTTCCGCCAGCACGGAGTTGAAGCGTTTCCTGTTTGCGCAACTTTATCGACACAGTCAAGTTCAAGCCACCAGGGCAAGGGCGGAACAAGTGCTGCGCGACCTGTTTCGGATTTACGCCGCTGACCCGCAGCAAATGCCGGCCGAGTACCTGCAGGAGGTCGATGCCAGCGACCTGCCTCGCGCCTGCGCCGATTACATCGCCGGCATGACCGACCGTTTCGCCATCCGCGAGCACCAAAGGTTGACCGGCCTGAGCCTGTTCTAGCCACTCCTTAAATGGGGTCAGGTTCAATTAATTGAGCCTTAAAATGGGGTCAGGTTCATTTATTTCGCCCAATCAGCCGGGCGCTCCATCATGGCCAGACTCCCTCGACTCATGCTTGCCGGGCAAGCGCACCACGTCATACAGCGCGGCAACAATCACCAGGCAATTGTCCTCAGCGATGCGGATCGCCTGCACTATCTAGAGCAATTGCATGATTGTGCAGCCACTCATAAGGTGGCTATCCATGCCTATGTGTTGATGGACAACCATCTCCACTTGCTTGCCACGCCCAAAGAGGATCAGGGCATCAGCCAGATGATGCAGGCGCATGGCCGCCGCTATGTAGCATGGTTCAACCACAAGTACGATCGCAGCGGCACCCTTTGGGAGGGGCGTTTTCGAGCCGCCCTGATCGATAGCGAGCATTACTTGATGGCGTGCATGCGCTATATCGAACTCAACCCCGTGCGGGCAGGCATTTGTGCAAATGCGGACGACTACCGCTGGTCCAGTTGCGCACACCACCTGGGTCGCCGTAGCGATCCGCTGGTCAATGATCACGCGCTGTTTTGGTCTTTGGGCAACACCCCCTTCGAGCGCGAACTGGCCTACCGCGAGCTGCTTAGCCTCGGTCTGAGCGAGCCTGAGCGAATTCAGTTTCATGATGCGACCATGAAGGGGCGGCCACTTGGCTCGGCAGGATTTCTGCGGCAGCTGGCTGACAAGACCTTGCTTCCGCTGGAGGCCAAGCCTAGAGGGCGTCCTAAAAAGGCGGCGGCGAGTTCGGCGAAAATTGAACCTGACCCCATTTAATTGGTGTTCTTTTAGGTGGCCGCAAATTAAATGAACCTGACCCTATTTAATTGGACTTGATGACTTTGCTGCGCTGCAGTAACCTTCGGTACGTATTGAATTACCGAGGACAGCGTCATGACCCGATCGACCCAGGCCGAAGCAGGCTTTCAGCAATCGCAAGAGCTGCTGCAGCAACGCGCTGAGAAGCAAGATTTGGCCGAGCATGGCCTGTACCGGCCGCAGAACGAGAAGGACGCTTGCGGCCTTGGCTTCGTGGCTCACATCAAGGGCCTGAAAGCGCATTCGATCGTTCAGCAGGGTTTGAAGATCCTCGAAAACCTCGACCATCGGGGCGCTGTCGGTGCCGACAAGCTGATGGGCGACGGCGCCGGCATCTTGATCCAGATACCGGACGAGTACTTCCGCGCCGAAATGGCCAGTGCCGGTGTCGGCCCTGACGGTTCGGTCGGTGTGGAGTTGCCGCCGCCTGGCGAGTACGGCGTCGGCATGATCTTCTTGCCCAAGGAGCATGCGTCCCGACTGGCTTGCGAGCAGGAACTCGCCCGTGCGATCAAGGCCGAGGGTCAGGTCTTGCTGGGCTGGCGCGATGTGCCGGTCGATGCCGAGATGCCGATGTCGCCGACGGTGCGCGCCAAAGAGCCCATCATTCGGCAGATTTTCATCGGCCGCGGCCAAGACATCATTGTTCCCGACGCCCTGGAGCGCAAGCTCTACGTCATCCGCAAGACGGCCAGCAGCGCCATCCAAGCTCTGCAGCTGACCCACAGCCGCGAGTACTACGTGCCCAGCATGAGCTGCCGCACCATCATCTACAAAGGCCTTTTGCTGGCCGATCAAGTCGGCAGCTACTACAAGGACTTGGCAGACCCGCGTGTGGTTTCCGCCATCGCCCTGGTGCACCAGCGTTTCTCGACCAATACCTTTCCCGAGTGGCCCTTGGCTCACCCCTACCGCATGGTCGCCCACAACGGTGAGATCAACACGGTCAAGGGCAACTTCAATTGGATGCGTGCCCGCGAAGGCGTGATGAAGTCACCGGTGCTGGGTGACGATCTGGACAAGCTCTACCCAATCAGCTTCGAGCACCAGTCCGACACCGCGACCTTCGATAACGCGATCGAGCTGCTGACCATGGCCGGCTATCCGCTCGCGCATGCCGCGATGATGATGATCCCGGAAGCCTGGGAGCAGCACGAGATGATGGACCCGCGCCGCCGTGCTTTCTATGAGTACCACGCCGCGATGATGGAGCCCTGGGACGGCCCGGCCGCGATGGTCTTCACCGATGGCCGCCAAGTCTGCGCCGCGCTCGACCGCAATGGCCTGCGCCCGGCGCGCTACTGCATCACCGATGATGACCTGGTCATCCTCGCCTCCGAGAGCGGCGTGCTGCCCGTGCCCGAGAACAAGATCGTCAAGAAGTGGCGCTTGCAGCCCGGCAAGATGTTCCTGATCGACCTGGAGCAGGGCCGCATCATTGACGACGAAGAGTTGAAGAATCAGTACGCCAACGCCCGCCCTTATCGGCAGTGGATCGAGAACGTTCGGGTCAAGCTGGATGACATTGCGGTGATTGATGCCAAGCCGGTCGCCTTTGAGTCCTCGCTCTTGGATCGCCAGCAAGCATTCGGTTTCACCCAGGAAGACATCAAGTTCCTGATGGCGCCTATGGCCGCCAATGGCGAAGAAGCGCTGGGCTCGATGGGCAATGACTCGCCGCTGGCTGTGCTGTCCTCCAAAGACAAGCCGCTGTTCAACTATTTCAAGCAGTTGTTCGCCCAGGTCACCAACCCGCCGATCGACCCGATCCGCGAAGCAATCGTGATGTCGCTGAACAGCTTCATCGGCCCCAAGCCGAACCTGCTGGACATCAATGCGGTCAATCCTCCGATGCGCCTGGAAGTGTCTCAGCCGGTGCTCGACTTCAAGGACATGGCCCGCCTGCGCCAGATCGAAGCCCATACCCATGGCAAGTTCAAGTCCTATGAGTTGGACATCAGCTACCCGCTGGCCTGGGGTCATGAAGGCGTCGAGGCGCAACTGGCTTCACTCTGTGCCGAAGCGGTGGACGCGATCAAGAGCGGCCACAACATCCTCATCATCACTGACCGAGCCTTGAGCGAAAGCCGGGTGGCCATTCCCGCTTTGCTGGCGCTGTCCGCCATCCACCACCATCTGGTGCGCGAAGGCCGCCGTACGACGGCCGGCCTGGTGGTCGAGACCGGCAGTGCCCGCGAAGTGCACCACTTTGCTGTGTTGGCCGGCTTCGGCGCCGAGGCGGTTCACCCCTACCTCGCACTGGAAACGCTGAGCGAGATCGCCGCCGGTCTGCCGGGCGATCTGTCCGCCGACAAGGCCATCTACAACTACATCACGGGCATCGGCAAGGGTCTTTCCAAGATCATGTCCAAGATGGGCATCTCGACCTATATGTCTTACTGCGGCGCGCAGATCTTCGAGGCCATCGGCCTGAAGAGCGACTTCGTCGAGAAGTACTTCCGCGGCACGCCAACGCAAGTCGGCGGCATCGGCGTGTTCGAGGTGGCCGAAGAGGCTATCCGCCTGCACCGCGCCGCTTTCGGTGACGATCCGGTGCTGGACAGCATGCTGGATGCCGGTGGAGAGTACGCCTGGCGCGCGCGCGGTGAAGAGCATATGTGGACGCCGGACGCGATCGCCAAGCTGCAGCACAGCGCACGCAGTGGCAGGTTCGACACCTACAAGGAATACGCCCAGATCATCAACGACCAGAGCAAGCGTCACATGACCTTGCGCGGCCTGTTCGAGTTCAAGTTTGACCCGAGCAAGGCGATCCCGCTGGACGAGGTCGAGTCGGCGAAAGAAATCGTCAAGCGTTTCGCCACCGGCGCGATGTCCTTGGGCTCGATCAGCACCGAAGCGCACGCTACGCTGGCCGTGGCGATGAACCGCATCGGGGGAAAAAGCAATACCGGCGAAGGTGGAGAGGACCCTGCGCGTTATCGCAATGAGCTCAAGGGCATCAAGATCGTCGCCGGCACCAAGGTGTCCGACGTGATCGGCAACAAGGTCATCGCGGTTGACTACGAGCTCAAGGAAGGCGATTCGCTGCGCTCCAAGATCAAACAGGTCGCGTCCGGCCGCTTTGGTGTGACGACTGAATATCTCGTTAGCGCCGACCAGATCCAGATCAAGATGGCGCAAGGCGCCAAGCCGGGCGAGGGCGGTCAGCTGCCTGGCGGCAAGGTGTCAGAGTACATCGGCATGTTGCGTTACTCGGTGCCGGGCGTGGGTTTGATCTCGCCGCCGCCGCACCATGACATCTATTCAATCGAGGATCTGGCGCAGCTGATTCACGATCTGAAGAACGTCAACCCGCGCGCCGATGTGTCGGTCAAGCTGGTTTCTGAAGTCGGTGTCGGCACCATCGCCGCCGGCGTCACCAAGGCCAAGGCCGATCACCTGGTGATCGCCGGCCATGACGGCGGCACCGGCGCATCGCCTTGGTCCTCGATCAAGCATGCCGGCACGCCTTGGGAGCTGGGCTTGGCCGAAACGCAGCAGACCCTGGTCTTGAACCGTCTGCGCGGCCGTGTGCGTGTGCAGGCCGACGGCCAGATGAAGACCGGCCGTGATGTTGTCATCGGGGCGCTATTGGGCGCCGACGAGTTCGGTTTCGCGACCGCGCCACTGGTCGCCGAGGGCTGCATCATGATGCGCAAATGCCATCTGAACACCTGCCCGGTCGGCGTGGCCACGCAAGACCCGGTGCTGCGCGCCAAGTTCACCGGCAAGCCCGAGCATGTCGTCAATTTCTTCTTCTTCATTGCCGAAGAAGCGCGTCAGATCATGGCGCAACTGGGCATTCGCAAATTTGATGAGCTGATCGGCCGCAGCGACCTGCTCGACACCAAGAAGGGCATTTCGCACTGGAAGGCCAAGGGTCTGGACTTTGCCCGCGTTTTCCACCGCCCCGAATTGGCCGGCGATGTCGCGCGCATCCACAACGATGTGCAAGACCATGGCCTGGACCGCGCACTCGACGTCAAGCTGATCGAAAAGTGTCTGCCGGCGTTTGAAAAGGGCGAGAAGGTTCAGTTCATGCAAGAGGTGACGAATGTGCGCCGCACCGTCGGCGCGATGCTGTCGGGCGAGCTGATTCGCCGCCGCCCCGAGGGCCTGCCGGATCACACCATCTTCATCCAGATGGAAGGCACAGGCGGCCAGAGCTACGGCGCCTTCCTGG
>CAUPEV010000209.1:0-7861 GCA_963510335.1 uncultured Roseateles sp. | reverse complement strand
GCGGCGGATCGAGGTCACGATCTCGGTCATCGTCACACCCGCCTTGTCGACCAAGACCGTGCCCTGCTCAACCCGCTCGACGCTGGCATTGATCAGGGTCTTGATTTCCTTGGCGGCTTCCGCGCTACGCTGGGCCAGCGAGCGCACTTCGCTGGCCACCACGGCAAAGCCGCGACCTTGCTCGCCAGCCCGCGCCGCTTCCACGGCCGCATTCAGCGCCAGGATATTGGTCTGGAAGGCGATGCCGTCGATCACGCTGATGATGTCGGAGATTTTCTTCGAGCTGTCATTGATGCCCTTCATCGTCTCGACGACTTCGCCCACAACCGCGCCACCTTGCTGGGCCACGGTGGAGGCGCTCAAGGCCAGTTGATTGGCTTGCTTGGCGTTGTCGGCGTTGTTTCGTACGGTGGAGCTGAGCTCATCCATGGTGGCTGCGGTTTGCTCCAGCGCGCTGGCTTGTTCCTCGGTGCGCTGGCTCAGGTCGGCATTGCCCTGGGCGATCTGGCCGCTGCCGGTGGCGACGCTTTCGGAGTTCTCGCGCACGCTGGTGACAATGGACTGCAAGCTCTTGCGCATCTCCTCCAGAGCGCAGAGCAGCTCAGCGGTCTCGTCACGCCCTTCGGCATGCAGGTTCACCGTCATGTCGCCTGCACTCATGCGCCGGGCGCCGTCCAGTGCGCGCGCCATGGGCGCAGTGACTTGACGGCTGATGAATATACCCAGACTGATGCCTGTGAGGACGCCGAAAACAATCAGCGCAATCGTCCAATTGCGGCTGCTGCGGTAAATGGCATCGTTGTCGAGCGAGGTTTCTTGGGCCGCAGCTTCTTTGCTTTTGCTCAAGGCCATCAGCTGGTTTTGCACCTTGTTGACAATGGTCGCCGCGTCACCGAACAGGTATTCGGTGGCGTCATTGGCATCCGCCAGCGGTGCGCCGGTGATCTGCTTTTCCAGCTTGGTACTCACTTCCCGGTAGCTGGACCATTGGGTCTGCAGGCTTTGCAGGTCTGCGCGTCCCTTCTCGGTCCAGAACAGCGGCGCCGCTTTGTCGATATTGAGCTTGGCCAAGTCGATGTTCTGGTTCATTTCTTTGATCGACGCAGCGCGTTGCTCCATCGACGCTGCCAGCAAAGCGGTACGCGCCGCCCCACCCGATCCGAGCAGCAAGGTATTGGCCTCCTTGATGTAGGAGAGACCCAAAAGATCGCGCTCATAGAGTGCGGAATCCGCCGTGTTGATGCGGCTCATCTGCCCAACTGCAAAAGCCCCGACGATAGCCGAGATGAGACCCACAAGCGTGAAGGCCGAGACCAGCTTGGTAGCGATCTTGAAATCAGAAAATTTCATAAATTTGGGCTTGGAGTTTGGCGCTGAATCAATGTCGTTCAAGCTTGAATATGGCTACGGTCTGCACCAATTGATCGGCCTGCTGGCGCAAGCTCTCTGCGGCGGCCGCACTTTCTTCCACCAAGGCGGCATTTTGCTGGGTGACCTTGTCCATCTGCGTGATCGCTTCGCCGACCTGCGCGATGCCTGAGCTTTGCTCTGAGCTGGCCGAGCTGATTTCACCGACGATATCGGCCACGCGGCGGATCGAGGTCACGATCTCGGTCATCGTCACACCCGCCTTGTCGACCAAGACCGTGCCCTGCTCAACCCGCTCGACGCTGGCATTGATCAGGGTTTTGATCTCTTTGGCGGCTTCCGCACTGCGCTGGGCCAGCGAGCGCACTTCGCTGGCCACGACGGCAAAGCCGCGCCCTTGCTCGCCGGCACGCGCCGCTTCCACGGCCGCGTTCAGCGCCAGGATATTGGTCTGGAAGGCGATGCCGTCGATCACGCTGATGATGTCGGAGATCTTCTTCGAGCTGTCATTGATGCCCTTCATCGTCTCGACCACTTCGCCCACGACGGCGCCACCTTGCTGGGCCACGGTCGAGGCGCTCAAGGCCAATTGATTGGCCTGCTTGGCGTTGTCGGCGTTATTGCGCACGGTGGAGCTGAGCTCGTCCATGGTCGCAGCGGTTTGCTCCAAGGCGCTGGCCTGTTCCTCGGTGCGTTGGCTCAGGTCGGCATTGCCTTGCGCAATCTCGCCACTGCCGGTGGCGACACTTTCGGAGTTCTCGCGCACGCTGGTGACGATACCTTGCAGGCGTTGGCGCATTTCGTCGAGTGCTTGCAACAGTTGTGAGGTTTCGTCCTTGCCGTTGACGCTGAGGTCTTGCGTCATATCACGTTCACTCATCGCGCGAGCGCCGCCAGCGGCTCGGGCCAGCGGCGCCGTGACATGGCGGCTGATGCTCAGGCCCAGACCGATGCCTGCAGCCACGCCGAGCAAGATCAGCACGATGGTGATGTTGCGGCTGTGCTGATAGAGCGCGTCGTTCTCGTCGGACACTGCCTTGGCCTCGACTTCCTTCAGTTTGGACAATGCCGTCATGGCCTGTCCCGTCAGGCCACTGACAGGCAAAAGATTGGCCTTCAAGTAGACCAACGCCGGGTTGGAGGTCGCCATGTCCGATACCTTGATCAGTTTCTCCATCTCGGCAATGGCGACCAAATAGGCTTTCCAGTCGTCTTTCAGCTTGGCTATGCCCGCACGGCCTTTGTCGCTGCTGAACAGGGGCTCGGCTTCGTTGATCAAGGTTTGGCTCTGCTCGCGGGCTTTGCCAAGGTGCGTGAGTGCTTCGTCACGCAGTGCAGCGTCGGTGGCGATCATCGCGTCGCGTATCGCGACGATCATGCGTTGGCGCTCGAAATTTGCCTCCTTCATCAGTGACAAGCCTACCAACTCCCTTTCGTACAAGCGCGTATCGGCATCGTTGATGCGCTTCATATTGAAGATGGCAAAAGCGCCTAGAAAGGCACCGATCAGTGCAACGATGACGAACGCAATGATCAATTTGGTGTTGATCTTGTAGTCTGAAAGATTCATGGCTAGCCCTTTGTTTGCTTGCAGGAATTGGTTTGCGGGCCTGTGCGCCCCGGCGCGTATCGCTGTCCGGTTGTCTCCATTCAACCCTGATCAACGGACTGTCTATGGCAAAGTCGGTATCGGCAGGTGGCAGGAAAACTAAAGTGCCAAGTTCGTGTAGTCTGGATTTGTCACCCTAGGGACGGTTTTCCAGGCTTGTGCATGCTTCAATCGAGGTCAAGTCTGATTCTGGAGCCTAGCAATGACGAACCCGAAGAACCTGCAAATCCAACTCGCGTCCCGCCCACAAGGCGAGCCGACGCTGGAGAATTTCAAACTGGTTGACGCCGCAATCCCTGAGCTGACCGAGGGTCAGGTCTTGATTCGCAACCATTTCTTGAGTCTCGACCCCTATATGCGCGGCCGCATGAACGAGGGAAAAAGCTATGCGCAGCCGCAGCCCTTGAACGAGGTGATGCTGGGTGGCACGGTCGGCGAGGTGGTGGCGAGCAAGAACGCGGCGTTCGCCGTCGGCGACAAGGTCGTCGGCATGGGCGGCTGGCAAGAGTATTTCGTTGTCGACGCGACCCAGCGTGGCGCGATCCAAAAAGTGGACACCGCGCATATTCCGCTGTCGGCCTATCTGGGTGCTGTGGGCATGCCCGGCGTTACCGCCTGGTACGGCCTGGTCAAGATCATCAACCCCAAGGCAGGCGAGACGGTGGTGGTGAGTGCCGCCAGCGGCGCGGTCGGCTCGGTCGTGGGGCAATTGGCCAAAGCGCGCGGTGCCCGTGCCGTGGGCCTGGCCGGTGGCGCCGATAAATGCCGTTATGTGGTCGATGAGCTGGGCTTTGATGCCTGCATCGACTACAAAGAGTACGGTGACTTGAAGTCGCTCTCAGCGGCCTTGAAGGCGGCCTGTCCGAACGGCATCGACGGCTATTTCGAAAACGTCGGCGGCATGATTCTGGACGCGGTGATGTTGCGCGCCAATGCCTTCAGCCGTGTTGCCATGTGCGGCATGATCTCGGGCTATAACGGCGAGCCGATTCCGATGAGCGCGCCGCAGCTGATTCTGGTCAACCGCATGAAGATCGAGGGCTTTATCGTCAGCGAGCATATGGAGGTCTGGCCCGAGGCGCTGAAGGAGCTGGGTGGCATGGTCGCCACGGGCAAACTGAAGTTCCGCGAATCGGTGGCCGAAGGCATTGCTGCGGCGCCCGAGGCTTTCCTGGGTCTGCTCAAGGGCAAGAACTTCGGCAAACAATTGGTCAAGCTGGTCTGATGGACCTGCGCTGGACCTGTGCGCCGCTGGCCGAGTTGAGCCCGCTGGCGCTTTATCAAGCTTTGGCGCTGCGCTCGAGGGTGTTTGTGGTCGAGCAGGCTTGCGTCTATCTCGACCCTGACGGTGTGGACCTGCAGGCCTGGCATTTGCTGGGGCATGACGAGCTCAGCGGTGAATTGCTGGCCTGTGCGCGGCTGTTGCCGCCGCTTGCCAAAGGGCCGGCACACCGGCAACCCGAGATCGGCCGCGTGGTCAGCGCGCCCTCTGCACGTGGCAGCGGCTGCGGCCGTGCCCTGATGCAAGAAGCCTTGTTGGCATGCGCGCGCCTGTGGCCCGGTCAAGCCGTGGCCATCAGCGCGCAAAGCTACCTCCTGGACTTCTACGCCAGCTTGGGTTTCGTGCCTACGTCCCAGCCCTATGACGAAGACGGCATTGTTCATATCGACATGCTTCACCAGCCAGCAGATTTATGAAGAACTACGCAGGAAAGACCGCCGTGATCACCGGCGCAGCTTCGGGCTTCGGCCTGGAGGTCGCCCGCATCGCCGCCGCGCGGGGCATGAATCTGGTGCTTTGCGATGTGCAGGCCGACGCCTTGGAGCGTGCGGCTGCCGAATTCGAAGGGCATCCGCTACTGGCACAACGCGTTGATGTGGCCAAGGCGGCCGAGATGGAGGCCTTGGCCGCCGCTGTCAAGCTGCGTTTTGGCGCGCCGAACTTTGTCTTCAACAACGCCGGTGTCGGCTCGGGCGGCTTGATCTGGGAGAACGGTTTAGCCGATTGGGAATGGGTGCTCGGCGTCAATGTGATGGGCGTGGTGCATGGCATTCGCCTGTTCACGCCGATGATGCTTGAGGCGGCGACGGCAGATCCCGATTTTGAGGGCCATATCGTCAATACCGCTTCCATGGCCGGCGTCGTCAATGCGCCCAATATGGGGGTCTACAACGTTTCCAAGCATGCGGTGGTCGCTTTGAGCGAGACGCTCTATCAAGATCTGGCCCTGGTCAGCGAGCAGATTCATTGCTCCTTGCTGTGCCCTTTCTTCGTGCCCACCGGCATCGCACAGAGCCACCGCAATCGCCCGGCCGAGTTGAAGGGCAGCCGGCCCACCCAGAGTCAGCTGATCGGGCAGGCGATGAGCGATAAGGCGGTCAACTCGGGCAAGGTCACGGCAGCCGAAGTGGCAGCGATGGTGTTTGCGGCGATGGACGCGCAGCAGTTCTATGTCTTCAGCCACCCGCAGGCGCTGAGCAGCGTGCAAACGCGCATGGACGACGTGTTGCAGCGCCGCAACCCGACCGATCCGTTCCAGGACAGGCCGGAGTTGGGCGTCAAGCTACGGACGGCGCTGCGCGCTGTTTGAGCCCGCAGGTGGGGCGGAGCTCAGTCGACCTTGATTGAGCGCGAGCCCGAGCCTTCGCGTTTGGGCAGGCTGAGCTTCAAGACGCCGTCCTCGAACTTGGCGATCACACCCTTGGTGTCGATCTCATGGGCGAGCGAGAAGCCGCGCGAGACGCGGCCGATATAGGTCTCCTTGAGCAAGACACGGGCGCCGGATTTCTCCTCGCTTTCCCTCTTCACTTCGGCGGCAATCGAGACAAAGCTGCCGTCCACGGTGACGCGGATATCGTCCTTTTTGGCGCCCGGGATTTCAGCGCGAACCTCGTAGTCGCTGGCATGCTCGGTCACATCCAGCCGTATTTCCCCTTGCGTGCCTTCTGCCAGCCGCATGGGGCTGGCCATGCGGCGAAACATCTCGGGGAGCAATTGGTCAAAGGCTTCGATACGAGTCAGTGCATTCATGGTTTTCTCCTTGGAAAAAAGTGGCGAATGGTTTGGCGCGCAAGAAAAGGCAAGTTTGCAAGTGAACTGGGGTGGCGCCAGCCCCGTCAAAATGAAGTTTAGAAGACCCGGACCCGGCTTCTTTGAGCCAGCTCAACACTGCTGCGCTTGCTGCAAACCATGCAAGTTTGCGGGGGCAGTGGTAGACAAGGCATGTGTGCTTGGGGGCCGGAGCACGAGTGCCTGGTCTGACAATGCCAGAGCTGGCTTCGATCTGTCACACTCCCGCCTCAGTTTCCGTTGAAAGCGTCCGCAATGTCCCAGCCCAGTCCCTCGTCAAAATCAGCCATCGTCATCGGAGGCGGCCCCGCCGGCCTGATGGCGGCCGAGCGGCTGCGTGCAGCGGGCGTGGAGGTTGATGTCTATGACGCCATGGCTTCGGTCGGGCGCAAGTTTTTGCTGGCGGGCAAGGGGGGACTCAATCTGACTCATTCCGAAGAGCGGCCGCTGTTCGACTCGCGTTTTGCCGAGCGCAGCACCGAGGTCGCCGCTTGGCTGGATCGTTTGGATGGACCGGGTCTGCGCGCCTGGGCCGCAGAGCTGGGCGTTGAGACCTTCGTCGGCTCCTCTGGCCGGGTCTTTCCGAGTTCGATGAAGGCCGCGCCCTTGCTGCGCGCCTGGTTACACCGGCTGCGCGAGGCCGGCGTGCGCTTTCACATGCGCAAGCGCTGGCTGGGCTGGGCCGAAGACGGCAGTTTGCGTTTTGCCAGCACAGCTAGCGGGGAGGCTAGCGAGCTTACGGCGAAGGCCGATGTCGTGGTGCTGGCACTGGGCGGGGCCTCCTGGCCGCAGCTCGGCTCCAACGGCGCTTGGGCACCTTTGCTGGCCGCGCGTGCGGTGGAAATCGCGCCGCTGCGTGCCGCCAATTGCGGCTTTGAATTGGGTGCCAGGCAAGACCCGACCCTCGATCAAACTGTGCCGCCCGTCGGCTGGAGCGAGCTGTTCACTGCGCGCTTTGCCGGCCTGCCGGTCAAGCCGGTGGCACTGCATTTTGAGGGTCAGACCGGCCGCCGGTTCTCACGCCAAGGCGAGTTCGTCATCACCGAAGACGGCATCGAAGGCTCGCTGGTCTATGCGGCCAGCGCCTTGTTGCGTGAGGAGATTGCCGAGTTTGGCCAGGCCTTGATTCACCTTGATCTGCTGCCCGATCGCACGGTTGACTTCGTTGCGGCCGAGGTGGCGCGCCCGCGTGGGCCGCGCTCGCTGTCCACACATCTGAAAAGCCGGCTCGGCATTGAGGGTTTGAAAGCCGGTTTGCTGCGCGAGGTTCTGAACAAGGACCAGTACGCCGACCCGGCGACTTTGGCAGCAACGCTGAAGCGCTTGCCCTTGCGCTTGGTGGCGGCGCGGCCGGTGGCCGAGGCGATCAGCACGGCCGGCGGTGTGCGCTTGGAGGCCTTGAGCCCTGAGCTGATGCTTGAAAAACTTCCCGGCGTGTTCTGCGCCGGTGAGATGCTGGACTGGGAAGCGCCGACCGGCGGCTATCTGCTCAGTGCCAGCATGGCCAGCGGGCAAGTGGCTGGCGACGGCGCTGCTGCTTGGGTGACGGCTCGCAGCGCCGGGTAAGGTTTAGAACAGGTAGGTGTAGACCACACCGCCACCGATGCTGTTGGCCTTGCGAGTGATCGGGCTGTCCTTGGCATCGCTTTGCAGCGCGCGGGCCGACAGTGCGCCGGTGACGGCCATGCGCTTGTCGATCGCATAGGTCAGCGAGAGGTTGGCGCGCACATCACGCAGACCCGCGCCTGGGGTGTAGACGACATGGCCGCTGCGCGCCGATTGAGCGGCTGTAACGCCAAAGTTCGTCTGCATAT
>CAUPEV010000208.1:0-7885 GCA_963510335.1 uncultured Roseateles sp. | reverse complement strand
CTCATCTGCACATTGCGGAACACGCGCTCAGGGTGCGGCATCAACAAGGTGAAGCGGCCATCAGCGGTGGTCACCGAAGTCAAGCCATCAGGGCTGCCATTCGGGTTGAGCGGATAAATCTCGGTCGGCTGGCCGTGGTGGTCCACATAGCGCATCGCTCGCGCCACTTTTGCCGAGTCGCCGCGCTGCGAAAAGTCGGCGAATCCTTCGCCGTGCGCCACAGCGATGGGCAGGCGCGAGCCTTCCATGCCTTTGAAAAACAGGCTGGGGCTGTCCAGCACTTCAACCATCGCCAGCCGGGCTTCGAACTGCTCGCTGCGGTTGCGGGTAAATTTCGGCCAGTCCTGCGCGCCGGGGATGATGGGCGACAAGGCAGCCATCATCTGGCAGCCATTGCAGACACCGAGGGCGAAGCTGTCCTGGCGGGCGAAGAAGGCCTTGAACTGCTCGGCCAAGACCGGGTTGAACATGACCGAGCGGGCCCAGCCTTCGCCGGCACCCAGCGTGTCGCCATAGCTGAAGCCTCCGCAGGCAACAAAGCCCTTGAACTGCTCCAGGCTGACGGCGCCGGACTGCAAGTCACTCATGTGCACATCAAAGGTATCGAAGCCTGCCTTGGCCATGGCGTAGCTCATCTCGACATGCGAGTTGACGCCCTGCTCCCGCAAGATGGCCATTTTAGGCTTGGCACCAACATTGATGAGAAAAGGCGCTGCCACATCGTCTTGCGGATCAAAGCTCAGATGCACGTGGCGGCCAGGGTCGCCGGCCACACCGGTCTGAGCATGTTCGCTGTCGGCACAAGCCGGGTTGTCGCGCAGCTGGGCGATCCGCCAGGAGACTTGATCCCATTCCTTGTGCAGGCTTTCCAGCGGCGCGCTGAAGACCTTCTTCGCGTCGCGCCAGACTTCCATGCAAGCATTGGTATTCGGTTTGCCGACCACATGGCTGAGCTTGGCCAGGCCATGCGCGCGCAGCACCTGCAGCGCCGCGTCGCGGTCCGTGGTGCGCACCTGCAAGACGACGCCCAACTCCTCGTTGAACAGGGCCTTGAGCGTCAATTCCTCGCGGCGAGCACCGACCTGCCCCGCCCAGTTCTTGGCGTCGCCGGTATCGGCGCGGCTGTCGCTGACGCCGTCGCCCTCGGTGATCAGCATGTCCACATTCAGGCTGACGCCGACATGGCCGGCGAACGCCATTTCGCAGGCCGTTGCCCACAGGCCACCGTCGCCACGGTCGTGATAAGCCAGCAATCTATCGGCAGCACGCAACTCATTGACAGCGCTGACCAAACTCTTCAACTGCACAGCGTCATCGAGATCGGGCACTGGACCGCCGAACTGATTCAAAGCCTGGGCCAGGATAGAGCCACCCATGCGGTGCTGGCCGGCGCCCAGGTCGACCAGAATCAGGCTGGTGTCATCAGCATCGGTGCGCAATTGCGGGGTCAGCGTGCCGCGCACATCTGCGATGGTCGCAAAGGACGAAATGATCAGCGACACCGGCGCCGTGACCTGCCGAACTGCACCGTTAGCATCGGTCCAGCGCGTGCGCATCGACAGCGAGTCCTTGCCGACCGGGATCGAGATGCCCAGCTCCGGGCACAAATCCATACCGACCGCCTTAACGGTGTCGAACAGCGCCGCGTCTTCGCCCGGTTCACCACAGGCCGCCATCCAATTGGCCGACAACTTGACGCGCGGCAACTCGATCGGTGCGGCCAGCAAATTGGTGATGCTCTCGGCCACCGCCATGCGCCCGCTTGCTGCGGCGTTGACCGCCGCCAGCGGCGTGCGCTCGCCCATCGCAAAGGCTTCACCGGCAAAGCCCTTTAAGTCGGCCAAGGTGACCGCGCAGTCCGCCACCGGCACCTGCCAAGGGCCGACCATCTGGTCGCGCGAATTCAGGCCGCCGACCGTGCGGTCGCCGAGGGTGATCAAGAAGCGCTTGGAGGCGACGGTCGGGTGGCGCAGCACATCCAGCGCTACGGTGGCCAGGTCGACGCCGGTCAAGGCCAGCACGCCGGCATCCCGCTCAAGACGCTTGACGTCACGGTGTACTTTGGGCGGCTTGCCCAAGAGCACTTCCATCGGCATATCGACGGCGCGCTCGCCGCCCTCACCGTCCTCAAGAATCAGCTCACGCGCCTCGGTCGTAACACCGACCACGGCAAAGGGGCAACGTTCACGCTCGCACATGCTGGTGAACAGCTCAAGGCTGTCAGCTGCAATTGCCAATACATAGCGCTCCTGGCTTTCGTTGCACCAGATTTCCTTGGGTGCCAGGCCGGATTCCTCCAGCGGCACTTTGCGCAAATCAAAGCGTGCACCACGGCCCGCGTCGTTGACCAGTTCAGGGAAGGCATTCGAAATGCCGCCGGCGCCGACATCGTGGATCGCCAAAATCGGGTTGCGATCGGCCAGTCCCCAGCAATGGTTGATGACCTCCTGCACACGCCGCTCGATTTCGGGGTTACCGCGCTGTACCGAATCGAAGTCCAGATCGGCCGTGTTGGTGCCGGCCGCCATCGAGCTGGCCGCACTGCCGCCCATGCCGATGCGCATGCCGGGGCCGCCGAGCTGAATCAACAAGGAGCCGGCCGGGAATTCAATCTTGTGGGTCTGGTCGCTGCGGATGGCGCCCAAGCCACCGGCAATCATGATGGGCTTGTGATAGCCGCGCTGCACACCGTCTACTATTTGCTCATAAACACGGAAGTAGCCGGCCAAGGCCGGGCGGCCGAATTCGTTGTTGAAAGCGGCGCCGCCCAGCGGCCCTTCGATCATGATCTGCAAAGCGCTGGCGATATGCGAGGGCTTGCCGATATCGGCTTGCTCCCAAGGCTCGCTTAGGCCTGGCAGGCGCAGATTCGAGACCGAGAAGCCGGTTAGGCCGGCCTTGGGCTTGGCGCCACGGCCGGTCGCACCTTCGTCGCGGATCTCGCCACCTGCGCCGGTCGAGGCGCCTGGGAATGGTGAAATTGCGGTGGGGTGGTTGTGCGTCTCGACCTTCATCAGCACATGGGCGATCTCTTCGCGAGCCTGGTACTGAGGCGCTCGCACGTCACCGGCCGGCATCCAGCGCTCGATCTGGTGGCCTTCCATGATGGACGAGTTGTCCGAATAAGCAACGATGGTGTGCTGCGGGCTGAGCTTCTCGGTATTGCGAATCATGCCGAACAGGCTGAGCGGCTGATCGACGCCGTCAACGGTGAACTTGGCGTTGAAGATCTTGTGGCGGCAATGCTCGGAATTGGCCTGCGCGAACATCATCAGCTCGACATCGCTGGGGTTGCGCCCCAAAGTCTTGAAGGCCGCTTCCAGGTAGTCGATCTCGTCCACCGACAGCGCCAGGCCAAAGGTGGTGTTGGCCGACTCCAGCGCCGCCCTGCCCTGGCCCAGCACGTCGACATGTTCGAGTGGCTGCGCTTCTCGTTCATCAAACAGATGCGCCGCGTCTTCGCGGGCCAAGAGCACGCTCTCGGTCATGCGGTCGTGCAGCAATTCGGCGCAGGCCTGCAACTCGGCCGCCGTCAGCGTTTTAACGCCGCCCAACAGGCCCGGCTTCAAGCCGATGCGGAACTCGGTCACCCTTTCGACACGGTGCAACTGCAAACCGCAGTTGTGCGCGATGTCGGTGGCCTTGGAGGCCCAGGGGCTGACGGTGCCCAGACGGGGCGCAACCAGAACCAGTTGGCCGTCCTGTCCACCGGTATAGGCATCGCCGTAGTTCAGCAGCGCGGCCAGCTTGGCTTGATCGTCGCTGCTGAGTGGGGCGTCGCACCAAACCCAATGCACATGGCGGGCATGCACGGCGTTGATACGCTCATTGACGGATTGAAGCTGCCCCAGCAAGGCCTGGGCACGGAATGCAGAGAGTGCGTTGCCGCCGTCGAAAGAGAGCAAATGCTTGGTGGTCGCCATGGTGTCCCGCGTGGAAGGCACGGCCAAAGCCGTGCGAGTGCCGTGAAAGTGCGGGATTCTACCGAGAGACTGGGCGCTGGACGGCGCCTGCGAGCATTGACTTCAAAGACCCGCCTTCATCTGGCCCACAATATGCTCAATCCGGTCCAGCACGCTGGCCTGATCGACCGTGGTCAAGACCCGACCCTTGAGCACTTGACGGCCACCGACCCAGACGTCTGACACATGTTCGCGGCCAGCCACGTAAACCAGTTGAGCCTCGGGGTTGTAGACCGGCCGGCATTCCAAGGCGTCCAGCGACACCGCCACCACGTCGGCCAATTTGCCCACTTCGAGCGAGCCCAAGTCGGCTTCTCGGCCCATGGCCTTGGCGGCCCTGATCGTCGCCATTTCCAGCGCGGTGCGGGCCGAGACGGTGGTCGAATTGCAGGTGCTGCCCTTGGCCAGCAAGGCCGCAGCGCGGATCTCGCCAAACATGTCCTGGCGATTGTTCGAGGCCGCACCGTCGGTGCCCAGAATCACATTGACGCCGGCCGCCTCCAAGGCCGTGACGGGGCAAACGCCCGAGGCCAGTTTCATATTCGAGTTCGGGTTGTGCACCAGATGAACTTTTTGCGCCGCCAGCATCGCGATCTCGGCCTCGGTCAGATGCACCATGTGCACGGCCATCATCTTCTCGTTCAAGACGCCCAGCTTGTTCAGGCGCTCCAGCGGGCGCATGCCGTGCTGCTGCACGCTGGAGTCGACCTCGAACTGGGTCTCGTGAATATGGCAATGCATCTGCATCTCATATTTTTCGGACAACTCGCGCAAGGCCACAAAGGTCTCGTCCGACACCGTATAGGGCGCGTGCGGGGCCGAGGTCCAGTCCAGCGAAGCCTCGCCCTTGAACTGCTCGTAAGCGGCCAGACCATTGGCAATGTATTCGGCCGCATTGGCCGCATAGCCGGTCGGGAAGTCGATCACATTGATGGACACGCCGCTGCGGATGCCGCTGTCCAGAGCCGCCCGCGCCATTGCGGCAGGGAAGAAATACATATCGTTCAGATAGGTGACGCCGCCGCGAAGCGCTTCGCAGGCAGACAGCATCGACCCCTGATAAGTCCAGTCATCGCTGACCCATTTTTTCTCCAGCGGCCAGATATGGTTTTGCAGCCAATCCATCAAAGGCACATCGTCCGCCACGCCGCGCAGCAGCGACATCGCCGAATGGGTGTGGCCGTTGATCAGGCCGGGGATCAGCACATGCTGCCCGAGGTCAACCCGCTCGGCGTCCGGATACTGCGCCTCGGCTTGGGCCCAGGGCAGAACAGCCGCAATGCGCTCGCCGCTGATCACCAGGGCGTGGTCATTCAGCACGGCACTGCCGGGCACCATGCTCAGCAGCCAGCGGGCTTTCAAAATGGTGGTCTTCATAGCATTCTCCAAAGCGTTGGTCGTGACTGTATCGTCAAGAAGCGTCGAAAGCCTGATCGAAAATTGCCAGCACGCGCTCGGCGTCTACAGCGATGCAGACCTGCTGCGGTGGGCAGCCGCTCCAAGCCGTTTGAGCGCCGCTGGGCTTGCGGAAATCTTGAATGGTTTGGCCGCGCGCGATGCCTTCGGTCACTACCCGTACCGGGCCTGCGCGCAGCGTGAAAGCTTCGGGTTCGATGGCGTAGACGATGGCGCTGGCGTCATGCGCGTAGACCCCCTGAATGCCGTCCACGGACTGGTAGAAGTCTTGGTAGTGGCGCGTCGCTTGCCAGAGGAAGTCGCCCACCTTCCCTCCACGCCCTTGCAGGCTGGACAAATAGGCCTCACTCATCACCGTTTCGTGCGTAACGTCCAAGCCCACAATCACCACCGGCCAATCGGCACTGAAGACCAGATCTGCTGCCTCGGGGTCGTTGATGATATTGGCCTCGGCCACCGGCGTGACATTGCCGCAGCGCGCTTGAGTGCCGAAGGCGCCACCCATCACGATCACGCGGTGTACCTTGCTCGCAATGCTGGGGTCATGGCGCAGCGCCAAGGCCAGATTGGTCAGCGGGCCGACGGCGATCAGCGTGATTGCGCCCGGCTCGGCGTTGACCATATCGCAAATCAGCTGATAGGCGGGCCGGGCGTCCAGCGGCGGCGTGGCCGTTTCTATCATGGCGGCCACGCCGCCCAAGCCGTCGTCACCGTGCACATGAACCGAAAACTCACGTTCTGCATCCACATGCAAGGGCCCGGCCGCGCCTTTGGCGACTGGAATCTGCTGATTGAAAAAGGCGGCCAGCAGCTGCCCGTTGCGGCTGGTCACGTCAATCGAGGCATTGCCGAACACCGTCGTGATGGCACGCAAATCCAGCGCCGGGTGACGCGCCAGCAGATACAGCGCCATCGCATCGTCGATGCCTGGGTCGGTGTCAAAAATCACCGGCATGGGACTGGGGATAGGAGCGGGAACGGGAGTTTTCATTGAAGTGCCCTGCTTGAACTCAGACAAATATCTCGTCGCGACGTGGCATCGCCGACTGCACACCGCTGCGGCTGACCGCAATCGACGCGGCCGCCTGACCCAGGCGCACGGCGTCTGCAGCCGTCATGCCCTCGGCCAAGCCTGTGACCAGACCACCGACAAAAGTGTCGCCCGCGCCGACCGTATCAATCGCCTTGACGACGCGAGCCGGGAAATGCTGCACCGAATCGGCGGAGCACAGCAAGGCGCCGTCGGCACCCAAAGTGATGAGCGCATGCTTGACACCGCACTGCAAGAGTTGGCGCGCGGCGAGTTCGGCCTGCTGCACGACGTCTTGATGCGCCGAATGCGCCAGTCCGGCGAGCTGATTGGCCTCGGTCTCGTTCAGCACCAGCCAGTCGGTCAGGCCCAGCAAAGCTTGCGGCAGCACTTGCGCCGGGGCGGCATTCAGCACCGTCAGTGCATTGTTCTTACGCGCCAGCATGAAGGCGGCTTCGATGGCGGCCAGCGGCACTTCCAACTGCGCGACCACCACCGCAGCAGCTTGCACGGTGGGTGCTGCGGCCGCTACATCGGCGGCACTCAAATCGGCATTGCTGCCGGCGATATAGACGATGGAATTCTCGCCGTCGTTGCTGCCGACCATGATGACGGCGATGCCGGGCAAGGCTGCGGCGTCGCGCACCACCGCCTCGCAAGCGACACCCTCGGTCTGCAAGGACTGCAGCAATTCGTTCCCGTATTGGCGCATCCCGACGCGCGCCACAAAATCCACCGACGCACCCAAACGGGCCGCCGCTACCGCCTGGTTGCCGCCCTTGCCGCCGGGTGCCATCACAAACGCCTCGCCGGTCAAGGTTTCGCCCGGAGCGGGCAGGCGCAGGGCATGGGCGACCATGTCCATATTGATGCTGCCGACCACCACCACATGGGCTGCCTTGGATTTGCTTGTTTCAGTTTTTGTCATGTTTTTCTATCACCCCTAAATGCTGGACTGAGGCGCTGCCGTGCTCTCTCGAACCACCAGGCGCGGCGTGAGCAACACGTCTTTCAATTCAGCGCCTGGGTTCTCGATGCGCGCGATCAGCACCCGACCAGCTTCGGCGCCCAAAGCCCTGACACCGCAGCCGACGGTCGTCAGCGCCGGGAAGACATACCGGCTCAATTCAATATCGTCAAAGCCGACTACCGACAATTGCTGCGGCAGCTTCAAGCCCAGTTCGGCCGCGGCTCGCAGCGCTCCTACGGCCATCATGTCGTTGCTGGCAAATATGGCGGTGACCGGGTTCGAGCCAGGCGCAGAAATTTGGGCGCGTAACAAGCGACGGGCGGCTTCATAACCACCGGGGCTGCTGAAATCGCTTGCAGTCACCAGGTTTTCATCAAGCTCAATGCCGGCGTCTCGAAGCGCATGGCGCCAGCCTTCGATTCGCTCGCGGGCGACTTGAAACTCTGCCGGCCCGCTGATGCAGGCAATACGGCGGTGGCCGAGATCGATCAAATGTTTGACTGCGGT
>CAUPEV010000207.1:0-7889 GCA_963510335.1 uncultured Roseateles sp. | reverse complement strand
TGCTAAAGATTTCAGGCCGTTTATCTGCCAATTCGGGCGCCAGCACCGATGCCTACTCAGGCATCGATTTTGAGCCTCATTCGGGCCGCATGGCAAACAAGCCACCGTTGCGAGTAGCAACCAAAATTGTGTTGCCCGAGATCACCGGTGCCGCCGCGATGGCTGAGCCATCGGTGCTCAAGCGCAATTGTGTCTTGCCCGTGGCCGCCGAGAGGAAGTGCACATGCCCCTCGAAATCACCCACGATCACCGTCGCACCCTGCATCAGCGGCGTGCTCAAGCGGCGATTCAAAAACTGTTCAGCGGTCCAGAGCACATCTCCATTGCTTGTATTCCAGGCGCTCAGGCGGTCGGAAGCGTCACCGCCGACGACTTGCTTTGCATCGCCGCCAACACCCAAGGTGCCGCCGACATTGCGTGTCCACATCAAGCTGCCCCGCTCGGCATTGACGCAGCCCACAGCCGATTGGAAGGCGCGCGCACAAAGTACTTCGCCACTGCGCATGATGGGCCCGACCAAGTCTGCCAAACGCTCGACCTCATTGGTGCCTCGCGGGTTGGCCACGCTGGCCTCCCAGCGAATCGTGCCGCGCAATGGGTCTACGCCTGCCAAGCGCGTCCCCTGCCCGACGATCAAGGTGTCTTTATAGGCCGCAATGATGCCCGGTTGAGCCAGCGTGAGCGGCTCGCCCGGACGACGCAAGATCCAAATCTTGTCCCCATTCTTGGCATCAAAGGCATGCACCTGTCGGTCTACGGTCAGCACAAACACTCGCTCACCGGCCACCAAGGGCGCGGCAACAACCGGCGTTGGCAGGGTCTTGCGCCAGATCACTTGGCCGGCGTCCAGCGTCACCACTTCATTGCCTGTCGTCACGACGGCAGCAAAGCGGCCATCGCTGCCGACGCCCGCGGCCAGCTTTTGACCCGCATTGGCGCTCCACAAGGCGCGCCCATCACTGGCCTGCAAGGCTTGCACCGTGCCATCACTGCCTGCCACCACAAACTGCTCACCCACGGCGGCAATCGCAAGCGGAAACTTGACCGTATCCAGACGCGCCGTCCAGACCACCCGCCCAGCAATCGCAGGTGTGACCTGCTCCAACTCGGCCGGCTTCGTTGCGGTGGATGAACTGAACACCGAACAACCGGCCAGCAATCCGCCCAGCAAAACCGCAGCAGCGAAGTTCTTCAAGGTCATTTAGCTGCTCCCTTGCTTGCAGCCGAGGCCGCAGCTTCGACAGAAGCGACACCCAAGGTCGCCAGCTTGGCTTCAATCAAGCGGCGATAGTCTTGCTTGTTGTTCATGGCTGCATAAGCCTTTTGATATTCGGCACGCGCCAGCTCAGGCTTGGCCTGCAAGGCCAACAAATCGCCGCGGCGGTCCGCCTGCAGTGCCGTGAATTCTGGCAACTTGATGGCATCCAAGGTCTTGGCTGCTTCGGCGTACTGCTTGGCTTCCATCTGCAAACCAGCCAAACGCAGCCGGGCCAGATCACGATACTCGTCATCGGCAGCATTGTCGGCGACCCAGCTCAAGCCGGCACGCGCGGCTTCGGCTTGACCCTTGTCATACTGCAGCTTGGCCGCTTGCATCGCCGCCTGAGCGGTGTAGGTCGTCTTCGGATAGCGCTCTTTCAGATCACCAAAGACGCGGCCCGCCTTGTCGGCGTCGCCGGCCTGCACGGCACGGTCAAGCTCTTCATACATGGCGGCGGCCTTGACGGCTTGATCGCGCTGCCACCAAGTCCAGCCATTCCAGGCGGCGAAACCGGCCAGCACCAAGGTGATGACCCAGGTGATCAGGTTGCCATATTGCTTCCAGAAAGCCTTCAGCTGATCCAGCTGTTCTTGTTCTTCGAGATCGAGATGCGTCGCCATGGATGAAATTTGCTCGGAATTTATTGGAATAGAAATGGGCGAAATTAGCCCGCGATTATGCGTTGAGCAGCTCTGCGGCCCAATCAGCGGCACAAGAAATACTGCGCATCACCTGCTCACCGCCTTCGCGACGCAGCGGTTTCACTGCGACCAGACCCTGCGCCAACTCGTCTTCACCGAAGATCAGCGCATAACTCGCACCACTGGCATCGGCCTTTTTGAACTGCGACTTCATACTGCTCTGACCGGGGTGGAATTGCACCGACACACCGGCACCGCGCAGCGCCTCTAAGGCGACCATCACCTGCGGCAGACCAGCGCTTGAGGGCACGACGGCATAGGCGTGCAGGCTCGGCGTAGCTGCAACCACGCCCACTTCTTCCAGCAGCAATAGCATGCGCTCCATGCCCATACCAAAGCCCACCGCCGGTGCGGACTTGCCGCCCAGTTGCTCGATCAAACCGTCGTAACGCCCACCGCCGCAGACCGTGCCTTGCGAGCCGAGCTTGTCGGTCACCCACTCAAACACTGTCAGGTTGTAATAGTCGAGGCCACGTACCAGACGCGGGTTGATTCGGTAGGCCACAGCGGCTGCGTCAAGAATGGCCCGCACCCCGTTGAAATGAGCCAAGGAGGCCTCGCCCAGGAAGTCCAGCAACTTTGGCGCCGCATTGACCATGTCCTGCATGGCTGGGTTCTTGGTATCCAGCACCCGCAGCGGGTTGCTATAAAGGCGGCGCTGGCTGTCTTCGTCCAGCAAGTCCTTGTGCTGCTCCAGATAGGCGATCAAGGCCTCGCGGTGCGCGAGGCGTTCGGCCGTTTCGCCCAAGCAGTTCAGCTCCAAGGTGAAATGCTCACCGGCGATCAGGCCCAACTCGCGCAGCAGGCGGCTGCCCAGCAAGATCACTTCGGCATCAACATCCGGCCCAGCAAAGCCCAGCGCTTCCACACCCATCTGGTGGAACTGGCGCGAGCGCCCTTTTTGAGGCTTCTCGCGCCGGAACATCGGGCCGAAGTAATACAGACGCCGGCCCGAATCGCGCAGATAGGAATGCTCGATCATGGCCCGTACGACGCCAGCCGTCATCTCGGGGCGCAGCGCCAGATGCTCGGCCTGACCATGCTTGTCGGCGCGGTCTTCGAAGGCATACATCTCCTTCTCGACGATGTCGGTGACCTCGCCAATACCGCGCACGAACAAGGCGGTCTGCTCGACGATGGGCGTGCGCACATTGGCGTAACCATAGCGCTGCAAGACGCTGCGCATCTTGTCTTCCAGCCATTCCCAGCGCGCGGCTTCGGCCGGCAAAATATCGTTCATGCCCTTAACGGCGCGCAAGGTTTCCAGCTTTTGCGCGCTCTTCTGGGCGTTCGTCTTCAAGTCAACTGCAGTCATTCTTTTTTCCAGCTCTGGCACTTGATTCAGGCAGCCGTTGAGGCAACACCTGCGCCACCAAAGCGCTTCTCAATATAGTTTTCAACCAGCACCTGGAATTCATCGGCGATGCCGGCGCCGCGCAGGGTCAAGGCCTTCTCGCCGTCGATGAAGACCGGTGCGGCCGGCGCTTCGCCGGTGCCCGGCAGGCTGATGCCGATGTCGGCATGCTTGCTCTCACCAGGGCCGTTGACGATGCAACCCATCACGGCGACCTTCATGTTCTCGACGCCCGGATACTTGGCACGCCAGATCGGCATCTGCGCACGCAAGAAGTCATCGATCTGCTTGGCCAGCTCCTGGAAGGTGGTGCTGGTGGTGCGCCCGCAACCGGGGCAGGCGGTCACGCTCGGATTGAACGCCCGCAGGCCCAGGGACTGCAAAATCTCCAGGCCCACGACCACCTCTTGGGTGCGCGCTTCACCTGGCTGCGGCGTCAGCGAGACGCGGATGGTGTCGCCAATGCCCTCTTGCAGCAAGATTGACAGGGCAGTCGCCGAGGCCACCGTACCCTTGGTACCCATGCCGGCTTCGGTCAGGCCCAGATGCAAGGCGTAGTCGCAGCGCTTGGCCAAGGCTCGGTAGACCGAGATCAAATCCTGCACGCCACTGACCTTGCAGCTGATGATGATGTTGTCAGGGTTGAGGCCCAGCTCGCGTGCGTAGGCGGCTGAGGTGAGCGCCGACTGGATCAGCGCCTGATACATCACCTGTTGTGCATCCCAGGGCTCCGCGCGGGCGGCGTTCTCGTCCATCATCTGCGCCAGCAATTCGGAGTCGAGGCTGCCCCAGTTGACGCCAATCCGCACGACCTTGTCATAACGAGCGGCCGCTTCAATCATCTGGCCAAACTGGCGGTCGCGCTTATCGCCCTTGCCGACATTGCCAGGGTTGATACGGTACTTGGACAAGGCCTGCGCCATGGCCGGGAAGTCCGTCAGCAGCCGGTGGCCATTGAAATGAAAGTCGCCCACCAAAGGCACATCAATGCCCATGCGATCCAGCTGCTCGCGGATATGCGGCACGGCCTCGGCGGCCTCGGGCGTGTTGACGGTGATGCGCACCATCTCCGAGCCGGCGATCGCCAGTTCTTTGACCTGAATGGCAGTGCCGATGACATCGACGGTGTCGGTATTGGTCATCGACTGAATGCGTACCGGCGCGTCGCCGCCCACCGTGACGACGCGGCTGCCCCAGACCACCCGCGCTTGGCGCGAGCGGCGTGCAGCAGGCCGAGCTGCCGCGATGGCCTCTTCCAAGGAGCTGCTGGTGTCAATCAATGTTGCGCTCATAGTCTTCACTCAATCAATCAGTTCAATTCCAAGCGGGCAACATTGTTCTGTGCCTGCCCGGCAAGATCAACTTTGCTGCCGCGCAAATGCAACTCGGTGCCCGCCACATTGCCAACCTTGACTTTCAGCGGAGGCAAACCGGCCAGCGCCTGATCCTCGCCAACTCGCAAGGTCTTGGACAGCAAGACTTGACCCCGTGCGTCGACCACCTCAACCCAAGACTCCGCCGTGATCTTGATGCTCAAGGGCACTGCACCCTCCGCCGCCGCTTGGGGCAGCACCGCTGCAGCGGCCTTGAGAGGCGCAGAGGCTACGGGGATCGTCGGGGCAGACGCAGCAAGCGGCGCACTGGCAGCCGCTGCAGGCTCGATCGCGACGGTCGGCGCAGAGGCGATCGGCTCAATCAATGTAGGCTCCGCGACGACGGGATTGGCGGGGGGCGCTGTCACCACTTCGGGCGCCTTGCCCTCGTTCTGCCCCAGCCTATCAACCCAGCCTGCTGGCATCAAATAGACCCCCGCTGCGGCCGCCAATAAAACCACGGCGCCCAGCACCAGAGGGCGCTGAAACACGGTCAGAGACAAACCCTCGGAGCGGCCATCGTGCTCGCGATAGGGCTGATTCAAACCGCGCGAGACCATCAATTCCGGCTCATTCCCCTTGGGCAAAAGCGCCAGCACGGCGGCAGCATCAACCTTCAAGACTCGGCACATGGCCTTGGCCAAGGCGCGGACAAAGGTTGCATCGGGCAGCTCAGTCCAACGATCGGACTCCAAAGCTTCCAATTTCGCCTGCGGAACCTTCAACATCGCGGCCATCGCGCCAATATGCAATCCCTGCTTGGTGCGTAGCTCGCGCAGCAAAGCACCCGCGCTCGTACGCTGCGCAGGCGTTTCCTGCAATGGCGCCGCCTCGCTCAGGTCAAAAGACATGCGTTCACCCTCATTCATCAAATCGGCCATCATCCAGTGCCAAACGCTCAGGCGAATCCGGGTACTTGTTGCGCAAGCTCTGACTCAGCTCATCCATCGCTCTTGTGTTGCCCAGGCTGCGTTCAATGCGCAAGGCCAACCACAAGCTCTGCGAGTTGCTGAATTCAGGCTGGGCATTGACCCGCTTGATATAGAACTGCGCCCGCACATACTGCCCGTTACGCAGCAAAACCTCAGCAAAGTTCACCGCCACTGCAGGGCTGGCTGGATCCAGCTCGAAGGCTTTGCCGAGGCTGCGTTCCGCTTCATCCATGCGGCCGGCACGCGCCTCGCAAATGCCTTTGGTCATGAATGTTCTGGACGGTGCGCGATAGCTGTCCTGTGCCAAAGCCAAGTTGAACTGCGCATCGGCTTCGGCCCAGCGCCGCTGTTGACACAGCAACCAGCCAAAATTGTGCAGGGTATCCGGGTCATTTGGATAGAGTTGCAGCGCGCGCTTGAAACTGTCTTCGGCCAATCTGGCTTCGCCCATGGCCGCATAGATCAGGCCGCGCAAATTGACTCCCTCGCGCAGATCGGGCTTCAAGGCCAGCGCCAGCTTCACCTCATCCAAGGCGGTGTTGAACTGCCCGCGGCTGAAATAAGCTGCTGCCAGCTCCATGCGAACGCTGGCGCGCCGATCGGCGTCGGTCTGGTCGGACGCGGTACGGGGCTCTTGCGCCACGGCGTCCGAGGGAGAGACGCAGACAGCCATCAAGCCAAGCGCAACAGCGCCGGCAAGACAAGCGATCGGGCGCCTCCAAGCGTGGGCCCAATGAGAAGCTGACAAGGCAATTTTCATGCTGTTCATGCGGCTAAGGCTCGTGGTTAGCATTCAGGAAAGATCTGCGCCTTTTACCATCATTGGCGCCCGCACCATGCGCACCTGAACCTGGGTTCTATCCTGCACTTCGCCTGCCAACTGGCCGCAGGCCGCATCGATATCGTCCCCGCGCGTCTTGCGAACAGTGGTCACCATGCCGGCCTTGATCAAGATTTCCGCAAACGCCATCACCCGCTCCCGCGAACTGCGCTTCAAGCCTGACGCTGGAAACGGATTGAAGGGGATCAGATTGATCTTGCACGACACATGGCCGCGCAATAATTCGACCAAAACATGCGCCTGCTCGGGCGTGTCGTTGACGCCATCCAGCATGCAATATTCAAAGGTGATGAAGTCGCGCGGCGCCTTGTCCAGATAACGATTGCAGGCATCCAGCAATTCGGCAATCGGGTACTTTTTGTTCAGCGGCACCAACTGGTCACGCAGCGGATCGGTCGGTGAATGCAAAGACACGGCCAGAGCCACCGGGCAATCGTCGCGCAGCCGGTCAATCATCGGCACCACGCCCGAGGTCGACACCGTCACACGGCGACGCGACAAGCCGTAGCCATGGTCGTCCAGCATCATGCGCAGCGCCGGCACCAGCGCGTTGTAGTTTTGCAGCGGCTCGCCCATGCCCATCATCACGACGTTGGAGATCACGCGTTCCGTTTTCCCCAAGCGCTTGCGCATGCTGTGCTCGGCATACCAGAGTTGTGCAATGATTTCGCCGGTATCCAGATTGCGGCTGAAGCCCTGATGTCCGGTCGAGCAAAAACGGCAGCCGACAGCGCAACCCGCCTGGCTGGAAATACACAGGGTGCCACGATCGGTCTCGGGAATGAACACCGCCTCGACCGCATCACCAGCGCCAACGTCGAACAGCCATTTGACCGTGCCGTCGGCGGAAAGATGTTCGGAAATCACCGGCAAAGCAGTGATATGCGCCCGGGAAGCCAATTTGTCGCGCAGCGACTTGGCCAGGTCTGACATCTGATCAAAGTCAGACGCGCCCTTTTGATGAATCCAACGAAACAGCTGGGTCGCGCGAAAGCGCTTTTCACCCAGCTGCTCGCAGTACTCGGTCAAGCCTGCCAGATCGAGTCCAAGTAGGTTGACCGGGTTCATTTCATTCTCCTCTACACAAATTCACGATCCCATCAAGTAGAGCCCGTGGAACTGGCTTCGCCAGTCCACTGGGCTCGCCCCCATCTATTAAAGATGCGGGGGGCGCGCGAAGCGCGTAGGGGGTGCGCCTAATTAACGGCTGTAAACATTCATGCCGGGGAAGAAGAACGCGATTTCGACGGCGGCTGTTTCAGCAGCGTCGGAACCGTGCACGGCATTGGCGTCGATGCTGTCAGCGAAGTCGGCGCGGATGGTGCCCTTATCGGCATTCTTAGGATCGGTAGCGCCCTTCAGATCACGGTGGGTCAGGATGGCGTTCTCGCCTTCCAGATCCTGGATCATCACGGGACCGGAGATCA
>CAUPEV010000206.1:0-7898 GCA_963510335.1 uncultured Roseateles sp. | reverse complement strand
ATGAGCCGTTTTTTTCTTTCGCTTGAATTGATGCCACTTTGAAGCCATCCTCCCCGCCCACCTGTGATGAATTAACGGACGATTCGGCAGATCCGCTTGATCAAGAGCCGCCCATCAGCGAGCTCGAACAATGGGTAGCGGCTGCTTTTGATGAGGGAGGGCCGCTGGCGCGCAGCGATGCCGGCTACAAGCCCCGCGAACAGCAGCTGGCGATGAGCCAAGCCGTGGCCCGTGCGATTGCGCGTCGCGAGACGCTGGTGGTCGAGGCTGGTACCGGCGTTGGCAAGACTTTTGCCTATTTGGTGCCTGCGCTCTTGTCTGGTGGGCGAGCCTTGATCAGCACGGCAACCAAGAACCTGCAAGATCAGCTTTTCATGCGTGACTTACCGCGCCTGTGTGAAGCCTTGCAGGTACCGGTGCGAATTGCGCTGCTGAAAGGGCGCAGCAGCTATCTGTGCATTCACCGCATGAACCAGGCACGCTACAGCAGTGAGCTGCCGGATCGCCGTGCGGTCATGGCATTGTCAAGGATCGAGATCTGGGCGCAGCAAACCAAGACTGGCGACCTGGCCGAGATGGACGGCATGGACGAGCGCTCACCGGTGATCCCGCTGGTCAGCTCAACGCGGGACAACTGCTTGGGGCAAGAGTGTCCGGAGTTCCGCTCTTGCTATGTGGTCAAAGCGCGCCGCGAGGCGATGGAAGCCGATGTGGTGGTGGTCAATCATCACTTGTTCTTTGCCGATATGACCTTGCGGGACACCGGCGTGGCCGAGCTCTTGCCCAGTGTTGATCTGGCCGTGTTTGACGAGGCGCATCAATTGGCCGAGGCCGGTGTGCAGTTTCTTGGCCAGATGTTGGGCACGGCGCAACTGCTTGATTTTGGTCGTGATGTGCTGGGTCTTGGGCTGGCGCAAGCGCGCGGCCTGCAGGACTGGCAGGGCCTGCAGTTGCGTATCGAGCGCGCGGCGCGCGAACTGCGGCTGGTCTGTGCCGGCCCATTGGCTGCCAATGGGCGCGAGGTTCGCGGCATGCTCAAGCTCGGCTGGACCGAGCGCGCGGGACGACCTGGTTTTGATCAGGCTCTGCGTGATGTCAGCGAGGCGGCTGAACTGGCCATCGAAATGTTGGCGACCGTGATGGACAGCTCGCCCGATTTTGTGCGCTTGCACGAGCGGGCCGTCGAGTTGCGAGCGCTGGCCGAAGTGTTCGCCAGTGAACCCGAGGCGGCCGATGTGCGCTGGATCGATTTGACGCCGCATCAGGCGCGCTTGATCGAATCGCCGCTGGACATACGCGAGGCCATGATCGAGCAGTTGGCGCGCGCGCCCAAGACCTGGATTTTTACGTCAGCGACGCTCGGCGATGACGAGCGTCTGAGCTGGTTCACTGAGCCCGCCGGGCTGGATGACGCAACGGTCTTGCGGGTCGGTAGCCCCTTCAACTACGCGGACCATGCTCGTCTTTATATCCCGCGCAACTTCCCCAAGCCCAATGAGCCCGAGCACCCCGGTCAAGTGGCCGCTTTAGCGGCGCGGTGCGCGCGTGCTTTGGGTGGGCGGACCTTTGTGCTCACGACGACTTTGCGTGCCTTGCAGAGCATAGGAGACGGCTTGCGGCGCGAGTTCGAAGCGGGCGGGGATAGTTTGATGGTCTTGCAGCAAGGGGCAGCGCCCAAGCGGGTGCTGTTGCAGCAATTCATCGACGATCCTCGCGCGGTCTTGGTCGGCTCGGCAAGTTTTTGGGAAGGCATCGATGTGCCCGGCGACACGCTGCAATGTGTGTTGATCGACAAGCTGCCCTTTCCTCCGCCGAATGATCCTTTGGTAGAAGCGCGGGTCAAGCGGCTGGAGGCGGCCGGGCGCAATGCCTTCGCGCATTACTTCATTGCCGAGGCGGCGATTGCGCTGAAGCAAGGCGGCGGGCGCTTGATCCGTACCGAGCAGGATAGAGGTTTGCTGGTGGTGTGCGATCCGCGCATGGCCGGCATGAATTACGGCCGCCGCTTGCGCGAAGCGCTGCCGCCTATGACCCGTGTGGCCGAGGAGTCCGAGGCGCTAGAGTGGTTGGCCTTGTTGGCTGAGGAGCGAAGTTAGGGCAAGAAGAGGTCAAAAAAAACGCGTGCTGGGCACGCGTTTTTCATCGGCGGCGGGCCTTTACCAAACCTTCCACCAAGGCTTGTCGGCATTTGCACCACCGGTGGCGTAGATGCCTTTCGGAAAGCTCTGCTGCAAGACCCGCTGGGCGTCATCACGCAGCGGCCGCAGCCCGAGCTTGTCGTAGCTTTGTGTCATCAGGTAGAGCGCTTCTTCAACGGCGGGCGCATTTTGGAACTCTTTCACCGCTCTTTGTGCCCGGTTGGCCGCTGCCACATAGGCGCCGCGGTTGTAATAGTAGCGAGCGACATGCACCTCGTAATTGGCCAGGGTGTTGGTGATGTAGTCCACCCGAACGCGTGAGTCCGGTGCGTATTTGGACTCGGGGAATTGCTCAAGCACCTGCCTGAAAGCGAGCAAGGCATCGCGCGCTGCTTGCTGATCGCGCTCGGAAATGTCTTGGCTGGCGAGGCGCCCGAACAGGCCCAGGTCTTCATTGAAATTGACCAAGCCCTTCATGTAGATCGCATAGTCCAAGGCGGGGCTGGACGGGTTGAGCTTGATGAAGCGCTCCAGCGTGGTGACGGCTTGCGCCCGCTCGCCAGCACGGTGGTAGGCCCAGGCCAAATCAAGCTGCACTTGCTGCCCCAGCAGCGTTCCGGCGGCCCGCCCTTCGATCTTTTCCAAGGACTTGATGGCGCGGTCAAAACTGCCCGAAGCCAGGTCATCTTTGGCCTCTGCGTACAATTTGTCCAAATTGGCCTGTGAGTTCGGATCATCTTTGGGGTCGGATGAGCAGGCCGCGAGGGTCAATGCGAGCAGCCCGGCGGCACAGAGTTGCCAGCCTGAATAGCGAGACGGGCGGCGCAAAACCTTGTCGGGCGAACCCTGGCCTGAGGCCAAAGCAGCCTGCTGCGACACCTGTGACGGGTGGCGTTCTACGCATTTTTCTATCATGATCCCTACAGGGCGGTGCATGTCACCGGCCCTTACGCTGAAAACGGAGCACCGATTATATGGTTCAGGCCCTGCCTGCAAGTGAGCCCATTGCCCAGACGGTCGGCGATGACGAATGGGATGCCGAACAAACCGGCATTGTTGAAGAGGTCGAAGCCCGCGAGACCCAGGTTGATGCCACTTGGCACAACCAAAGATTGGACCGGTGCTTGGTGCAGATCGCGCCGGAGTTTTCGCGCAATCACCTGCAAAACCTGATTGATCAGGGCTGTGTGACGATCAATGGCGTTCTTGCGAGCAGTGCTTCGCGCAAGTTGCAGGCGGGTCAGCTGGTGCGCATCGAATTGCAGCCGACTGCTGAGAGTCGGGCTTTCAAAGCCGAAGCCTTGCCTTTGGACATCGTCTATGAAGACGAGCATGTGCTGGTGCTGAACAAAGCAGCTGGCATGGTTGTGCATCCAGCCTCGGGCAATTGGTCCGGCACGGTCCTGACTGGCTTGTTGGCCCATCATCCCGCCGCCGCAGCTTTGCCCAGAGCCGGCATCGTGCATCGTCTGGACAAGGACACCACCGGCTTGATGATGGTGGGCAAGAGTCGAGAGGCCGTGACGGCCTTGACGCGCATGATCGCCGCCCGCGAAGTGCATCGTGAGTATCTTGCGCTGGTGTTCGGTCGCGTGCCTGCGCAAATGGAAATCAATGTGCCGATTCGCCGTGACTTGGTTTCGCGTATCAAGATGGCGGTTCTGGCGACCGGTAAACCTTCGCGCACCAACGTCTTTGCTTTGGGCGAGGGTGAGGAGGGTGTGCGCAGCATCAGTGCGGTTCACTGCGTTTTGCACAGTGGGCGCACCCATCAGATTCGGGTGCATTTATCGTATAAAGGCCACCCCCTGGTAGCGGATGCGCTGTATGGCGGTGTGCCGGCCCTGGGGATGAGCAGGCAGGCCTTGCATGCGGCCAGACTCGGCTTTGCTCATCCAATCAGCGGCGAGCCCATGCAATTTGATGCGCCATTGCCACAGGATTTGGCATCTGCGTGGGCTTTGCTGGGCTTGTCCGAACCTCGATTTCCCTATTCCCAGTCCTGAGGGCGCTACAATCGGGTTTGACTGAGGTCGTGACGGCGCAGCAAATGGTTGGTAGATGTCCTGGCCAGCGCGATGTCTAACCCTTGGTTCCTTGTGTACGCTTTGCCTGAATGCCTGGGGCGTTTCGGCAAACCGTACTTCCTCCGCCTCTCAAGTCGCGGACGAGCCTCAATGCTAAGCGTTTGCAGGCAAGGTCAGCTCCAGAGGACTGGACCCAGATAAAACCCCGCATGAATCGGGAAAAATGACGAAAGTCAATGAATACACAGGATGCTAAGCGCGTCCTCGAGACCGCGCTGATATGTGCTCAGCAACCCTTGACTCTGCGTGAGATGCGCAGCTTGTTTGCCGATGCCGTTGGGCCGGATACCTTGCGCAGCGTTTTGGATGAGTTGACGCGAGACTGGGAAGGGCGCGGCGTTGAGTTGGTCGCAGTGGCTTCCGGTTGGCGCTTTCAGAGTCGGCCCGAGTTGCGCGAGTATTTGGACCGGCTTCATCCCGAGAAGCCGCAGCGATACTCGAGGGCGGTGATGGAGACCCTGGCCATCATTGCTTATCGGCAGCCGGTGACGCGCGGCGATATTGAAGATATTCGGGGCGTCGTGGTTTCGACGCAGATAGTTAAACAGTTGGAAGACCGTGGTTGGATTGACGTGATTGGTTACCGCGAGGCGCCGGGTCGACCGGCGCTGTACGCCACCACGCGTCAGTTTCTCGATGATCTGGGCTTGGCTAGCCTGGAGCAGTTGCCGGCTTTGGAATTCGGTGTTGCAGCGGTGCAAGCCATGGCCGATGCGGCCGATTCGCAAAGCCTTTTGATTGATGAATCCCCAGCGGTGGCCGAGCCTTTTGTGGCCCCCGCAGAGCAGGTGCCGGAACTCGATGTGAGTTCTGAGCTTTCCGATAATTCCCTCACCGCGCCTATCGCCAGCGATACAGGCGTATCCGTTCCGGCCAAGCCGGATCCACAGTCTGACGCCGCCGAACAGGTGCACACCAACGCATGAATTCAAACGATATCGATCCTAAAGCCAAGTCCGACGCTCTCGACGCTCTCGGCGCCTCGCCCAGTGAAACCGGCGAAGTTGCTGCACCCAAGCGCAAGCGCAGTCCGGCAAAGCCAAAGGTTGAGGTCACTGGGCCTGTTGATGTTGAGCAGGCTCCTGCGGTCACCGCAGCTGTCGGCGCCGAGGACATGCCGGTTGTCAAGCCGCGTGCACCCCGCAAGACGGCGGCCAAGAAGGTTGTTCCGGAGCAATTGGCCCTCGCCGCAGCCGCACCGCTGGACGCGATGCCTGAGCCTGTTGCAGAAGCGCCCCAGGAAGTGGCGGCTGAAGTTTCGGCCGAAGTAGCACCGAAGCGCCGTGCGCCGCGCAAGACGGCGGTCAAGCCTTCTGCGGTGGAAGCTGCCGATCAAGTTGCGGCCTCAGTGCCCAGCGAACCCGTGTCGGTGTTTACTTTGGCGCCGGAATCTGCGCCCGAAGAGCCAGGAGTCGCTGCTTCAGCCGACGGTAGTGATGGTGGCGAAGCACTTGAAAGCGCTGAGTCAAGGGAGTTGAGCGACCGAGGCGGTCGAAATCGCAATCGCCGCCGGGGCCGCAGAGATGGATCTGAGGGTTTCGAAGAGCGTGCGCCGCGCGTTGAAGCAGTCGCTGCAGAACCTGCGCCCGAGTTGCTGGCGGCGGTGGGCGAGCGTTTTGCCGCGGTGCTGGCCGGTGAATTCGGCGAGGCCGACGATGAGGTCGATGATCTGCCTGAAGTGCAGGCTGAAGACGAAGAAGAAGCAGAAGTTGAAAGCAAGCGTGTCTTGGCCGCTGAGGCCGATGCACCCAAGTTGCAGAAGGTGCTGGCCCAGGCCGGCATAGGCTCGCGCCGCGACATCGAAGACATGATTGCCGATGGCAAGATCGAAGTGAACGGTGAAGTCGCTCACATCGGCCAGCGTATCTCGTTTGGCGACAATGTCCGGGTAGCGGGCAAGCCGATTCGCATCCGTATCTCGCCACCGCCACCGCGCATCCTGGCGTATCACAAGCCGGCCGGTGAGGTTGTGACCTTCAATGACCCGGAGGGCCGCCCAACAGTTTTCCGCCATTTGCCGCGTCTGCAGCAAGGCAAATGGCAAGCGGTTGGTCGCTTGGATATGAATACCGAAGGCTTGCTCTTGTTCACCAACTCAGGCGAGTTGGCGAACCAGTTGATGCACCCTCGCTTTGGCGTCGAGCGCGAGTATGCGGTGCGTGTCCTGGGCACTTTGAACAATGAGCAGCGGGCACGTTTGCTTGAGGGCGTCATCATTGAGGGGCAGAAAGCGGCCTTCAAAAGCATCGAAGACGGTGGCGGCGAAGGTATCAATCGCTGGTACCGCGTCGTCATCACCGAAGGGCGCAACCGCGAAGTTCGCAAGCTGTTTGATTCGATGGGTCTGACCGTCAGCCGCTTGATCCGTATTCGCTATGGCACTGTCGTATTGCCGCGCGGTCTCAAGCGCTGCGTCTGGATCGAGTTGGGCGACGATGATGTGCAGGTGATCCGCCGTCTGGCCGGTGGTGATCAGGCGCGCGGTGGCCGTGGAGATCGAGGCGAGCGCGGTGAGCGCGGTGCAGAGCGTGACGCTGGCCGCGGCGGCGAGCGCGGCAATCGCTCCAACGAACGTGGCGCAGAGCGTGCGGGCGGGCGTGGGGACGAGCGTGGTGCCGAGCGGGGTGGTGATCGAGGTGCTGAGCGCGCGCCGGATCGTGGTCAAGATCGTGGCGGCGAGCGCAATGCAGAGCGCGGCAATGCGAACAACCGGGGTCGCCGTGCCGATGGTCGGCACGCCGGCGTAGGCCCGCGCCCAAGTCGGGTTGCGGAGCGTCCGGAGCGTGCGCCGGGCAATGATCGCAATGAACGTGGCGATCGCGGTGATCGTGGGGAGCGTCCACAGGGTCGCGGTCCGGATCGGGCGGGCGATCGTTCTACCGAGCGTTTCAGCGAACGTCCGACGGAGCGCAACAACGACCGTGGATCCGACCGCGGACCCGATCGTGGTGATGATGATTTTGAAGACGCCATCCCGCGCAATATCAATCCGCTTGAGCAGACCTTTGATCGCCGCTTCGCTGCAAAAGGGCGCGGCATCCCGTCGGGCTTTGGTGGTGGCGGCAGCGCCCCTGACCGTGGCGGCAGGCAGGGAGGCGGTCGCGGCGACGGCCCGCGTCAACCCGATCCGCTGCAGACCTCGGTGGGCTATATCGGCGCCGACGCCTTTGTGCGCCGAAGCGGTCGTGGTGGCGGCGGAGGTGGTGGCCGTGGCGGCCAAGGCGGTCAGGGCGGCAACTCCGGTGGCGGCGGTCGTTCGGGTGGCGGCTACGGTGGCCGCAGCCGCTGATTTTTAGGCCTGCTGGCGGTGCGTGTTCGCCGCCAGCAGGTCCGCAGTCGATGGGCAGAGGGAATGAATGGGCATTGGCCCGGCCGTACTCCCGACACCATCACACAGTACAATTCTTGGTTTTGCCAAGCCCTAAGATTTCAGGAGAATACCCATGGCTATCGAACGTACCCTTTCCATCATCAAGCCCGACGCAGTGGCTAAGAATGTCATCGGCCAGATCTATGCACGCTTCGAAGGCGCCGGCCTGAAGATCGTGGCAGCCCGCATGGCTCACCTGTCGCGCGGCGAAGCCGAAGCCTTCTATGGCGTGCACAAGGCACGTCCATTCTTCAATGACCTGGTGAACTTCATGATCTCCGGTCCCGTGATGATCCAGGCTCT
>CAUPEV010000205.1:0-8078 GCA_963510335.1 uncultured Roseateles sp. | reverse complement strand
TCATTTCTTGTTAGCCCTCCCTATATTTCACTCAATATGGCTTTTCGAAGCCTAAGCTGCACTGCGCATGGACCCAAGGGCGCTCTGCATAACGCTTCGCGGCTTGTGCCTGCAGGGACTCGGGCGTTTTGCGGCGCTGCCTTTTTGACCAAAGCTCAGAGCTCAAAGCCAATGCCTGCAAAACCTGCCGCGCATCCCGCGGCCCGCATCAGCAAGGCCTGCACCCGCTGGTATCGGCTGGGCAGGCAGCGGTTTGAGGGGTGAATGGTCCGCTGCGCTGAACTTGTCGAGCCAAGTGCCAATTAGTGCCGCTCTCTCGTTTCGGGCCGGGCCTGAGCGCAAAAACTAGAATCAAGACAATGACCCAGCTTGCATCCTCACGACCCTTGTCGGCCCTATGGCCCGGCCTAGTTTTAGCCACGCTGGGAGCGGTTGCCTTCTCAGGCAAGGCCATCATCGTCAAGCTGGCCTACCGTCACGGCGTTGATGCTGTGACCTTGATCATGCTGCGCATGCTTTTTGCCTTGCCCTTGTTTGTGGCGCTTGCCTTGTGGGCAGGCCGCGGCAAGCCAGCGCTGACCCGGCGCGACTGGATCGCTGTGCTGGGTCTGGGCTTCAGTGGTTACTACTTGGCCAGTTTTCTGGACTTTGCGGGCTTGGCCTATATCAGCGCGAGTTTCGAGCGCTTGATTCTCTATTTGAATCCCACCATCGTCTTGCTCCTGGGCTGGCTGCTGTTCAAGCGACGGGTGACGGGGCGGCAACTGCTGGCATTGGCCATCAGCTATTCGGGCGTGCTTTTGGTGTTTGGTCAGGAGCTCCATTTGCAAGGCGGCGATGCCTGGCTGGGCGCTGCCCTGGTGTTCGGCAGTGCGCTCAGCTATGCGGTCTATCTGCTGTTCAGTGGCGAGGAGGTCCAGCGCCTGGGCGCGCTGCGCTTGACCGGCCTGGCCACCACGGTCGCTTGTCTGCTCTGCATTGGCCAGTTTCTGGTTTTGCGGTCTTGGAGTTCGGCCTTTGCGGTGGCACCTGAGGTGTTGTGGCTGTCTCTGCTCAATGCCACCCTCTGCACTTTCTGCCCGGTTTTGATGGTGATGATGGCCATCGAGCGATTGGGTTCCACTTTGGCCGCGCAAACCGGCATGATCGGCCCCATGTCAACCATCGCGATGGGCGCGCTGATACTGGGTGAGCCTTTCACGCCTTGGGTGGCGGCGGGCACGCTGCTGGTCTTGAGCGGGGTTTGGTTGTTAACGAAATGGCGTTGAGGAGAAACTGGCAATGGATCTAGGACTGAAGGGTCGTTGGGCCTTGGTGTGTGCGGCGAGCAAGGGCTTGGGGGCGGGCTGCGCCGAGGCGCTGGTGCGTGAGGGCTGCCATGTCGTGATCACCGCGCGCGGCAGCGAAGTGCTGGAGGCGACGGCTGCGCGCCTGCGCCTGCTCAATCCGGACGTACAGGTGTTGACCGTGGCCGGCGATATTGCCACGCCCGAGGCGCGTGCAGCCGCGCTGGCGGCCTGCCCGCAAATCGACATCCTGATCAATAACGCGGGCGGCCCGCCGCCGGGCGATTTCCGCGACTGGGACCGGGCCGCATGGCTGGCTGCCATCGATGCCAATATGCTGACCCCCATCGAGCTGATCAAGGCGACGGTGGACGCGATGGCGTCGCGCGGCTTTGGCCGTGTGATCAACATCACCTCGGGCGCGGTCAAGGCGCCCATCGACGTCTTGGGCTTGAGCAATGGCGCGCGCTCGGGCCTCACCGGCTTTGTCGCCGGGCTGGCGCGCCAGCCGGCCTTGGCGGGGCGCAATGTGACGATCAACAATCTGCTGCCCGGAGCCTTCGAGACCGAGCGCTTGCACAAGACCTTTGCCGCTGGCGCGGCCAAGACAGGTCTTACCAGTGAGGATTTCGCCGCCAAACGCCGCGCCGGCATTCCGGCTCAGCGCTTCGGTACGGCCGCCGAGTTTGGCGCCATTTGCGCGATGCTGTGCAGCGAGCAGGCCGGCTACCTGACCGGGCAGAACATCTTGCTGGATGGCGGCGCCTATCCTGGCGTCTATTGAGCGCTTGGGGCGGCGTAGACCCAGACATCGAACAGCGGCTGCAAGCTGCGCCCCGCAGCCGCTTCCATCGCGGCTTGCAAATCAGCGGCGCGCACCTGCCGGCCGGCATTGGCTTGGCTGTAACGCTTGAAGCCGGCCCAAAAGGCGTCCTCCCCCAAGTCTTGGCGCAGCGCGTGCATGAAGAGGGCGCCCTTGCTGTAGTGGATGGCCCGCTTCAGGCTCAGCGAGGGATAGTCGCCCGGCCAACTCAGTGGCTTGTCGAAGTTGGCGGTCTTGGCGCGCTGCCAGCCACGCGTGGCGATTTCGAGTTCACGCTGATAGGCGGCCTCGCCCCAGCGCTGCTGCTTCCAGGCGGCGGTCATGAAGACGGTGATGCCTTCATTGAGCCAGAACTCGCTCCATTGCTCGCAGCTGATCCAAGTGCCCCACCATTGATGAGCCAATTCATGCGCGATCACCCAGTCCTCTTGCTCGTTCTCCAGAATCGGGTCCAGCATCTTCTGGCCTATCGCTGCATAACTACTCATCTCCTGGGCGACGCCGCCGGGCAGCAGCAATTGGCTGTAGCTGGGGTGAGGTAAGGCCAGGCCGGCCTTGTCGGTGAAGAAGGCCAGCATCGCGGGCGTGGCTTTGAACTTGCCTTGCAGCGCGGCGGCGGCGTCACTGACGCCTAAATAGTGCAGCTGTTTGTCGCCCGCAATTTCGCTGCTTCGCGTGAAGCGGCCCGCCGCAAAGCCCAGCGTGTAGAGCGGGTAGGGCGCAGCTTCCAGCCATTGCTGCGCTCTTGGAGCTTGCGGCACGGGCGGCGCGAGCGGCACGCCGCTGGCCAAGGAACTGAAGCCGGCGGGCAGATCCAGCGTGGTCTTCAGACTTGCTCGCCCCAGATCGGAGCCCACACAGGGCAGCCAGCGGCAGGTGTGAAAGGCGGTGTAGACATAGTCGGCCCCAAACACCAGCCCCTCGCCGGCGCGGGCGAGATAGTCCAGCTGCAGAGTCATCTCCAGCCTTGCGGCCAGCAGCGGGGGCAGTTTGATCAGCCAATAGCCCTCGCGTTTTTCGGGGCTCAGGGCGAGGCCGTCGATGCTGGCGCTGCGAATCTCCAGGTCCGGCGCGCTCAGGCGCAGCTCGTCTTGACGCTGGGCCCCACGGCGCAGGCTGATAGCGGCCTGCGCCGTCACGGTCTTGGCCTCGAAGTCGGGATGCAGCCTGAGCTCATAAGCAGGGGCCAGCCACTGGGCTTGTGATGCTGTGCCACTCAATGCCAAGGTCAAGCTGGCAGCGGCGAAAACGGGACGGTCCCAAGAGAATAGGCGCATGCGTCCAGTTTAAAGCTTAGGGCAGCATCGCATCAGTTTCTGGCATGCGTGACGCGGTATTCGATCACACCGGGAATCTCGGTCACGCGGCTGGCAAAACGGGTCAGCGTCTGGCCGCCAAAATTTTGCTTGGCAGTGCAGACAAAGCGCCATTCTTCCTGCTCGGCCACCATCTCGACACTCAGGGAGCCGGGCGCAAAGCGAAAGCCCAAGCTATTGCTGAACTCGGCCAGTTCTTGCTGGGCAAATCTGCGCTGGGGCTCGCCGCGCAACATCACCGCGATGGCAGGATGCGAGGGCAGGTGCGATTCCAGCTTGGCGCCCCACATCATCAGGCTGGCGCACAGCAGGGTCAGCATGATGGCGGCGAAATAAAAGCCCATGCCGAGCAAGACGCCGATCGACGAGGCCGCCCAAATCGACGCAGCGGTGGTCAGGCCGCTGATATTCATGCCCTCTTTCATGATCACGCCGGCACAGAGGAAGCCGATACCGGTCACGATGCCTTGGATCACCCGGGTCGGGTCGGCCAATTGCGGAGCCAAGTTGCCTCCTTGCAGGCCCCCGTACCACTGCTGCGGATATGCCAGCAGGATGATCACGCCGGTCGAGGCCATGCACACCAGCGCATAGGTGCGCATGCCGGCGGCGCGGCCGTGATAGGCCCGCTCATATCCCAAGACCAGGCCCAGCACCATCGCACCGAGCAGATGGAACAGCATCAGCACATTGGCCTGCCATTGCTCGGCGGTCCAATAGCGCAAGAGGTGGTCGAGGTCGAGTAGGTTCAAGGCAGGTCTCCCGCTGTCGTGGATTCGATGCTAACCCGCTTCTGGCCAAGCTCGGGGCGAGCTGCGGCGCGGTCTGTTGGCGGCCTCGAACCTGGCTTTTATGAATTAGCTCAGCTAATGCGATGAAAAAATTTCCTCGTTTGTCAGCCGGCAGACATCGGCGTGAAATGCGGGCTCGCCAACGAACTCTGCAGCAGGCAACAAGAACATGACAAGCAAGCCCCAGGTCTACCCCTATATCCCGAACTCTGTGCCTGCGGTCAAGGCCGCGATGCTGGCCGCCACCGGCGCCGCCTCGGTCGAGGAGTTCTATGCCGATGTGCCGACCGAGCTGCGCATGGACCGGCCCATGAATCTGCCAGCTCCCTTGCTATCCGAGGCGCGCCTGAAGCGCCATGTGCAGGCCATCCTGGCGCGCAATACCCATTGCGGTGAGGTCTTGAGTTTTCTGGGTGGCGGCTGCTACCAGCACCATGTGCCCGCTATTTGCGACGAGATCAACGGGCGCAGCGAATTCCTGACCGCTTATGCGGGTGAGCCCTATGACGACCACGGCCGCTTCCAGGCGCTGTGGGAGTATTGCTCGATGATGGGCGAGCTGCTGAACCTCGAGGTCGTCAGCGTGCCAACCTATGACGGCATGCAGGCCGCTGCCACCGCCTGCTGCATGGCGGCGCGCCACAGTGGTCGCCGCCGCGTGCTGCTGGCCGCCAACACCAGCGCCGACAAACGCTCGCATATCAAGACCTACGGCCGCAGCGAGATCGAATTCGTCGAGGTCGCGTTTGACCCTATCACCGGCCTCTTGGACCGGGGCGACTTGCGCGCCAAGTTGAGCCAGCAGGTGGCGACCCTCTATCTGGATGTACCGAATTACTTCGGCGGCATTGACGAGGGGCAGGCGATCGCCGGGTTGGTGAAGTCGGTGGGCGCGGTGCTGATCGTCGGCGTTGATCCGCTCTCGCTCGGGGTGCTGACGCCGCCCGGCGACTATGGCGCCGACATTGTCTGTGGCGCCATCCAGACCCTGGGCATGCATATGAGCTACGGCGGCGGGCACGGTGGCTTTATCGCCAGCCGCGACGAGGAGGCCTTGCTGATGCAATACCCGTCGCGTTTGTTCGGCATCGCGCCGACCTCGGTGCCGGGCCAATACGGTTTTGGCGATGTGGCCTACCAGCGCACTTCTTTCGACAAGCGCGAGCAGGGCAATGAGTTTGTCGGCACGGCCGCGGCCTTGTGGGGCATCACCGCCGGGGTCTTTCTGGCCAGCCAGGGGCCGCAAGGCATGGTGGAGTTGGGTGAAGGCATCATGAAACGAGTTGCCTATGCGCGCCAAAAGTTGAGCGCCTTGCCTGGCCTGCGCCTGGCCCATCCCGGCAGCGTGCACTTTAAGGAGTTTGTGCTCGACTTTTCAGCCACGGGCAAGACGGTGGCCGAAGTGAACGCGGCCTTGCGCGAGCGCGCCATATTCGGTGGTCATGATTTGTCCGAGGCCTTCCCCATGCTCGGCCAGTCCGCGCTTTATGCCTTCACCGAGGTCCACAGCCAGGCCGATATCGATGCCTTGGTGGATGCGTTGCGCGAGGTCCTCTCCTCATGAATCACGTCAATATGGAAAACATCTCCGCCCACCGCTTCACCGATGGCAAGCCCAATCTGCGCCGCTACCAGCAAGCCCGCTGGGACGAGCCGGTGATCTTCGAGCTCAGCCAGCCGGGCGAGCGCGCCTTGCTGACGCCCGAACTTGAGCCGGCCATCGAGGCCACCGCGCATGATGTGGTGTTCACGCTGCCGCCCGGCATGCGCCGCAAGAAGCCGCCCGCGCTGCCGGAGCTGAGCCAGAACCGCGTGCTGCGCCACTATCTGCGCTTGTCGCAAGAGACCTTGGGCGCCGACTTCAATGTCGATGTGGGCCAGGGTACTTGCACGATGAAGTACAACCCCAAGGTCAACGAGCATCTGGCCCGCGATGCGCGCATGAGCGAGCTGCATCCGCTGCAAGACGAGAGCACGGTGCAGGGCATTCTGCACGTGATGCATGAGATGGAGGGTGTGCTGAAGGAAGTCTCCGGCATGGACGCGGTGAGCCTGCAGCCGCGCTCGGGTTCGCAGGCGATCTATGCCAATCTGGCGATGATCCGGGCCTGGTTCGAAGCCCGCGGTGAGGCCGCCGAGCGGGATGAAATCATCACGACGATTTTCAGTCACCCGTCCGACGCGGCCTGCGCCAAGGTCTTGGGATACAAGGTCATCACGCTCTACCCCGATGCCGAGGGCTACCCCGATCTGGCGGCGATGCGGGCAGCGGTCGGCCCGCGCACCGCGGCGCTGATCATCACCAACCCGGAAGACACCGGCATCTTCAACGCCAAGATCCGCGAGTTCGTGGCCGCCGCCCACTCGGTCGGCGCGCTGGCCTGTTATGACCAGGCCAATGCCAATGGCCTGCTGGGCATCACCCGGGCGCGCGAGGCTGGTTTTGATCTCAGCCATTTCAATTTGCACAAGACTTTTTCGACGCCGCACGCCTGTGGCGGACCGGCGGTCGGTGCCTGCGCGGTGACGGCGGCGCTGGCGCCGTTTCTGCCCCGACCCGTGATTGTCAAAGAAGGCGATGGTCGCTACCGCATAGAACAGGGCAGCGAGCACTCTATCGGCAAGGTGGCGGCCTTTATGGGCACGGCCAGCATCGTCTTGCGCGCCTATGCCTGGGTGATGAATCTGGGCGCGGCGGGCCTGCGCGAGGTGGCCGAAGTTGCGGTGCTCAATAACAACTACATGATGAGCCAATTGCTGAAGATTCGCGGCCTGTCGGCGCCTTATGCGCCGGGCAAACGGCGCATCGAGCAGGTGCGTTACAGCTGGGCCGAGCTGTGCGCCGAGACTGGCGTGCACTCGGGCGATATCGGCCTGCGCGCCGCCGACTACGGCGTGCATTACTGGACCAGCCATCACCCCTATGTGGTGCCGGAGCCCGCCACCATCGAGCCGACCGAGTCTTACTCGCGTGCCGATCTGGATGAGTTTGCGCAGATCATGAGCCAGGTCGCCGATGAGGCAAGAAGCCAGCCGGAGCTATTGCGCAGCGCGCCGCATAACTGCCCGACGCGGCGGGTTGATGAGTCTTATCTGGATGACCCCAAGCGCTGGGCCATCACCTGGCGCGGTTGGCAGCGCAAGCTGGCCGAGCATGGCGTGGCCACGCCCACCGCGATGGACCGGGCGCTTTGAGATGCGGACACGCGTCGGCCTGATCATCAACCCGCTGGCGGGCGCTGGCGGCAAGCTGGGCCTGCATGGCAGCGATGGCTTGGGCTGTGTGGCATCCGCTTGGGCCAGTGACAGGGCGGCCATCGCTTTGGCCAGTTTTTGTGAACTTGGGCCGAGCATCGATTGGATCAGCGGACCCGGCGCCATGGGTGAGGATTTGCTGCGCAGCCGGGGCCCAGCCCCCCAGGTCTTGGCGCTCAAGCACCCGGGGCCGAGCAACGCTGCCGATACGCGGGCCTTGGCGCGCCGAATGCGCGAGCTTGAGGTCGATCTGCTCTTGTTTGCCGGCGGCGACGGCACGGCGCGCGATGTGCAGGCCGGCGTGTTGGCGGCCGCCTTGTCCGGTGGGGACGGTGATCAGGCGCTGCCGGTGTTGGGCATCCCGGCTGGGGTGAAGATGCAGTCGGCTTGTTTTGGTGTCAGTCCGGCTGCAGCCGGGCGGCTGGCGAGTGCATTCTTGGCAACGCGAGCGCGCCGTACCGAGCCGCGCGAAGTGATGGATCTGGATGAGGCGGCGCTGCGGGAGGGTCGGGTCTTGCCTCAGCTGCATGGCTACTTGGCAACGCCCACCGATCCGCGCCTCTTGCAGGGCCGCAAGACACGCAGTCTGCCGGGCGACTCGGAAGCG
>CAUPEV010000204.1:0-8117 GCA_963510335.1 uncultured Roseateles sp. | reverse complement strand
GCATCCATGCAGGATGTCGGTTTTTGGGGTTTTGGCAACGACCATGCGAATGTCGCTTGAGGGTCGCCGCTGGAAGAAAGTGCGTTGGTGCTGAATTTTCGCGACGGGCACCAAGTCGCCCGAGGAACCTGAACTGCGAAAAACAGAGCCCTGCAACCTAGGGGCCACTGTCAAGCGCTGCGCGCCTGGATCGGTAGGGCTAGCCGCTTTACAACTCAATCAAGCATCAACTGGTGAAACATGCACCACGCATGTCCGCCTGAGCCAAGCTGACTTTCACAAGGCTCTTAAATCCAGCCGAGGTCAATCGCTCGCAACACCGCCTGCGTACGGTCCCGCACGCCCATCTTCGAGAATACCGACGAGCAATGGTTCTTGATCACGCCTTCGCTATTGCCCAGCAAGGCGGCGATCTCGGTGTTGCTGCGGCCGCTGGCGACCAGGCGCAGCACTTGCAGTTCCTTGGGTGACAGCGGATCGGGCTGCTCGGTGGCCACAAAGGAGCGCTCGGCGGCAGCGACCGGCCGCTCCATGCGGGCCGTCAGCGAAGGCCGCAGCGCGGTGCCGCCGTTCATCACTTCGCGCAGCGAAGCCAGCAAGGTGTCGGGGCTGATGGCCTTGAGCAAGAAGCCGCGTGCACCGGAGCGCACCGCTTCGTCAAAAATGCCGGCATCGTCAAAGGTGGTCAGCAGCACAACGGGGATGTTCAGGCCGCGCGCTGCCAGCGCGCGTATCAGGCCCAGCCCGTCCAGCCTGGGCATGCGCATGTCCGACAGCACGATGTCCGGCGTCTGCTCCAGGCCTTGTGCGGCAATCATCTCCAAGGCCTCGGCGCCGTCGCTGGCCTCGCCGACGATGGTGATTTCATCGCTCAGCGCCAGCAAGCCCTTGAGCGCCTCGCGCACCAGTTGCTGGTCTTCCACCAACATCAATTTGATCAGCGGTTTACTCATACCGTCCTTCCCAGTAATTCGGAGCTAACTTCAGGATCACGCGGGCAGCGCAACTCGATTCTGAATCCCGCGTGGCTGCGCGTCACATCCATGCGGCCGTTCAATTCTTGCATTCGCTCGGCCATGCCTTGCAGGCCGTTGCCGGCTTTGAGTTGTGGCGTGCCCCTGCCATCATCGTCGATGCTGACCCGCACCTGCATGATTTGCTCCTCAAGCGCCAGACCCAAATTGATCCGTACCGTGGCCGCGCGCGAGTGCCGAACGCTATTGGTGACGGCCTCTTGTACGCAGCGTAGCAGTGCATGAGCAACGCGCGGGCTGAGGTCGCGCGCCGCCGGTGCAATGTCAAGCTCGATGCGCGTGCTGGCGATGCCTTCGGCCAGGGCCTTCAACGCCGAAGTCAGGTCTATGCGCGGCGCGCTGCGCTGCTGCGAGACGGCCTCGCGAACGTCGGCCAGCAGGCCTGCTGCGTTCTCGCGCGCCTTGTCCACCGCCAGCGAGGCACCGCCCAGATCTTGGCGCTGCAACAAGGCACTGCCCAGTTGCAGCTGCAGCGTCAAGGCAGTCAGATGATGGCCGACCACATCGTGCAGCTCGCGGGCCATCAGTGCGCGTTCGTTATAGCGCAGCTGTTCGGCCTGCAATTGCTCGCCGCTCAGGCGCTCGGCCAACATCACTTGCAGCCAGCGCCGCTTTTCGGCTTCGGCTGCCACCATGCGGCCCAGGCCGAAGGCCATGCCGTGTAAGGCCACCATCGCCATCAGCAAGCCCAAACTGTCTAGCCAAGCGGGCACGGCGGCGTCAGACGGCACTACGGCGGGCAAGGGCAGCAGGCGGTAAAGGGCCAGATTGATGGCAATTTGCGCCAGGGCAAACAAGAAAGCCGGGCGCGCGCGCAGCAAGACCGCCGCCAAGGCGGTGACCAGAAAGGGCAGGCCGGGTGTCACGCTGATGGCCAGAAGATTGACCAGCACCAGCCGCGCCAGCGCATGGCGTGGCGGCTGGTCGGCGCTGGCGTCGCGGGCCAGGCACCAATAGGCCCAGGCGAACAGCAGCACCAGCACAAAGCAGCCGACCAGCAGCGCCGCATCATTGCTGGCGCCGCCCAGGCGCAGATACAGCGCGGCTATAGCACCGTCGTAGGCATCGGTTTGAAAACCCAGCAGGGCGGCCACCGTGGCCGCCAGTTCCAATGCGCAAACTGCCAGCACGGCGATGCGCAGCGCCACGCTAGGCTGGGCAAAGCGGGCGAGCAAGCGGTCAAAGGTGTTCACAAATGCAGGCCGGTTTCAAAAAAGCCGCAAGGTTGACACAGCTTGGCCGGCTTGCCCCGTGCCCTTGGTCATGGCTGGTCCGGTACCTGCGCAATCACTCCGCCGCCCAGACACACTTCGCCCTCATACAGCACCGCACTCTGCCCCGGCGTAACAGCCCACTGGGCTTGCGCAAAGTCGAGGCGGAACTGGCCCGCCGTGGGCGAGTCCGGCGTGAACTCGCAAGCCGAGTCGCTTTGCCGGTAGCGTGTCTTGGCGGCGATGTGGCCGGCGTGCGGGGCCGCCGTGCTGGTCCAGCTGATGTCGTCGGCCACCAAGCTGTGGCTGAGCAGCCAGGGATGTTGATGACCTTGCACCGCATACAGCGTGTTGTTGGCCATGTCCTTTTTGGCGACAAACCAGGGCGCGTGGTCGCCGCCGCCGCGCTCCGGCACCGGCACGGCCGGCGCGCCCCGGCTGCGCTTGACCCGCTCAGGCTTGAGTCCGCCAATGCCCAGGCCTTGGCGCTGGCCCAGGGTGTAGAAAGACAGGCCTACATGCTCGCCTATCGTGCGGCCGCGCTCGTCCTTGATGGGGCCGGGCTGGTGGGCCAGATAGCGATTCAGGAACTCCCGGAACGGCCGCTCGCCGATGAAGCAGATGCCGGTCGAGTCCTTTTTGCGCGCGTTGGGTAACTTGATCTCTTCGGCGATGCGCCTGACCTCGGTCTTGTGCAACTCGCCGACCGGAAACAGCGTCTTGGCCAGCTGCGCCTGGTTCAGGCGGTGCAGGAAATAGCTTTGATCCTTGCTGTTGTCGACGCCTTTGAGCAACTGCACTTGCCCATTCAACTCGCGAACCCTGGCGCTGTCGGACGCCACTGCGTCCGACTTGTCATGACGGCCCAAGTGCATGCCAGGGTTTGCTGGCACCCAGCGGACCCTGGCGTAGTGACCCGTTGCAATTTTCTCGGCGCCCAGCCGCATCGCATGGTCCAAAAAGGCCTTGAACTTGATCTCGGCATTGCACAGGATGTCGGGGTTAGGGGTGCGGCCGGCCTCGTATTCACGCAAAAAGGTCGCAAACACGCGGTCTTTGTAGTCGGCAGCGAAGTTGACATGTTCGATCTCGATGCCGATCACATCGGCAACGGCCGCCGCGTCGACAAAGTCGATGTTTGACGAGCAATATTTGCCGTTCTCATCGTCGCTGTCGTCATCTTCCCAGTTCTTCATGAAGATGCCGATCACTTCATGGCCCTGCTGTTTGAGCAGATAGGCGGTGACGGCGGAGTCCACCCCGCCTGAGAGGCCGACGACGATTCTTTGCTTCTGAGTCATGTGGGGGATTGTCCCGCAAGCCGTCATCCCTTGATCAGAGGCGAGTAGAGCGACGGGTCAATATGGATGGCATCCAAGGGCAATCGCTTGCCGGCCAAGTGATCCTCGATACAGCGCAGCACCAAGGGGCTGCGGTGGCGGGCGGCGCTGGCGCGAATCTCGTCCACCGTCATCCAGACCGTGCGGTGGATGCCGTGATCCAGCGTGCGGCCGACGATAGGCTCGCTAACGCTGCCGCTGAAAGCCAGCCGAACATAGGTGACATCCTCTAATCGCGCGCTGCGCACAAAGCGCGCCATATAGATGCCCAACAAGGCTTCGGGCACAAAGTCGCGAGCCGTTTCTTCCAGCGCCTCGCGCACCACGCCTTCTAGCGGCGACTCGCCCGGATCCAGGTGGCCAGCGGGGTTGTTGAGTTGCAGGCCTTCGGGCGTTTCTTCTTCGACCAGCAGAAATCGACCGTCTTTTTCTATCACCGCTGCGACCGTCACGGCGGGCTTCCAGCGCTCAAAGCTGTTGTTGGACATTTGCCTATTACTCCGTCATCCCCAGGCATGCCCGGGTGTCATCAAGAGGCTCTATTGTGTAAGCTCAGCGCGGCTGAGAGGGTGAGAACTTTTTTTACTGCGCGACCGCCAGGCCTTGTTGGCCGGATGCTCGGAATCCTCACGTACAGCTGGTACGTGCCGGTTTCTGCGCTCCGCCCACCTAGCTTGGCAGTCGCTCGCCACAAGAGTTATCGCCTTCTGATTGCCCTATTCGGGCTCTGGAGGGACAAATTCATGCTGATAGGTGTTCCGCGCGAGAGCGCGGCCGGAGAAACGCGCGTGGCCATCACGCCCGAAACGGCCAAGAAACTGAAAGCGCAGGGTCATGTCTTGCGTATCGAGAGCGGTGCTGGCCTCGGCGCCAGCGTTACCGATGAAGCTTATTTGGCTGTTGGCGCGGAGATCGTCGACCGCGCCGCCGCCTTTGGCGCCGAGCTGCTGCTGAAGGTGCGCAGCCCTTCGAGTGAGGAGTTAGCGCTGGTCAAGCCCGGTGCAGCCCTGGTCGGCATGCTCAACCCCTTTGACGCCGAAGGCTTGGAGGCCATCGCCAAGGCTGGCTTGACCGCCTTTGCCTTGGAAGCCGCCCCGCGTACCTCGCGGGCGCAAAGCATGGACGTGCTGTCCAGCCAAGCCAATATTGCCGGCTACAAGGCGGTGATGATTGCCGCCGACCGTTATCAGCGCTTTTTTCCGATGCTGATGACGGCGGCCGGCACGGTCAAGGCGGCGCGCGTCGTCGTCTTGGGCGTCGGCGTGGCGGGCTTGCAAGCGATTGCCACGGCCAAGCGCCTGGGCGCCGTGATCGAGGCCTCGGATGTGCGGCCGGCCGTCAAGGAGCAGGTCGAGTCACTGGGTGCCAAATTCATCGATGTGTCCTACGACACCGACGAGGAAAAGGAAGCCGCCGTCGGCGTGGGCGGTTACGCCAAAGCGATGCCGCAGAGCTGGCTGGACCGCCAGCGCGCTGAAGTTGCCAAGCGGGTGGCGCAGGCCGATGTGGTGATCACCACGGCCTTGATCCCCGGTCGCGCAGCACCGGTGCTGGTCAGCGAGGCCATGGTCCAAAGCATGAAGCCGGGCTCGGTGATCGTGGACCTGGCCGCGGCCAATGGAGGCAATTGCCCCTTGACCGAGGCCGGCAAGACCGTCGTCAAGCATGGGGTGACGCTGGTCGGCGAAACCAATCTGCCGGCGCTGGTAGCGGCTGATGCGTCGGCACTGTACGCCCGCAATATCCTGGACTTCTTGAAGCTGGTGATCAGCAAAGAAGGCGTGTTCCAGGTCCCGATGGATGACGACATCGTTAGCGCCTGCCTGATGACGCAGGCCGGTGAAGTCAAGAGAAAGAAGGGCTGAAGCCATGGAACAACTCGTTAACCCAACGGTCACCAATCTGATCATCTTTGTGCTGGCGATCTATGTCGGTTACCACGTCGTCTGGACGGTGACGCCTGCGCTGCACACGCCGCTGATGGCCGTCACCAACGCGATCTCGGCCATCGTCATCGTCGGCGCCATGATGGCTGCGGCTTTGACTGTCACCGATCTGGGCAAGTTCATGGGCACGCTGGCTGTGGCCCTGGCCGCCGTGAACGTCTTTGGTGGCTTCCTGGTCACGCGGCGGATGTTGGAGATGTTTAAAAAGAAGGATAAGAAGAATACGGAGGTGAAGAAATGAGCATGAATCTCGTCACCCTCTTGTACCTGGTCGCCAGCGTCTTCTTCATCCAGGCGCTGAAGGGCTTGTCGCACCCGACCAGCTCGATTCGCGGCAATATCTTCGGCATGGTGGGCATGCTGATAGCCACCGTCACCACCGCCGCCTTGATCGTTAAGCTGGCCCATGGGGAATTGTTCGGCCTGACATATGTGCTGGCCGGCCTGGTGATTGGCGGCGGCCTGGGTGCCTATATGGCGCAAAAGGTCGAGATGACCAAGATGCCCGAGCTGGTCGCCTTTATGCACAGCATGATCGGCTTGGCGGCCGTGTTCATCGCGGCCACGGCGGTGCTGGAGCCGGCGGCCTTTGGCATTACTTCAGCGGGCAGCATGGAGATCCCCGGCGGCAATCGCATCGAGCTGGCGCTGGGCGCCTTCATCGGCGCGGTCACTTTCAGCGGCTCGGTGATCGCCTTCGGCAAGCTTTCGGGCAAGTACAAATTCCGCCTGTTCCAGGGCGCGCCGGTGTCTTTTGCCGGTCAGCACAAGCTCAATCTCGCGCTGGGTCTTGCGGCTGTCGTCAGCTGCTACGGCTTTTGGGACACCCAGTCCTGGGCGGCCTTCAACACCATCCTTGTGCTGGGCTTTGCGCTGGGTGTCTTGCTGATCATCCCGATCGGCGGCGCCGATATGCCGGTGGTGGTGTCTATGCTGAACAGCTAATCGGGTTGGGAAGCCGCCGGCATTGGCTTCTCGCTCAACAACTCGATGCTGATCATTGCCGGCTCGCTGGTGGGTTCATCGGGCGCGATCCTGAGCTACATCATGTGCAAGGCGATGAATCGCAGCTTTTTCAATGTGATCTTGGGCGGCTTTGGTGGCGATGCGACCGCCGCTGTGGCCGGTGGCGCGGTGCAGCGTTCGGTCAAAAGCGGCAGCGCCGATGATGCCGCCTTCATCATGGGCAATGCCGAAACCGTCATCATCGTGCCCGGCTATGGCTTGGCGGTGGCGCGCGCCCAACACGCGGTCAAGGAGCTGGCGCACAAGCTGACCGAGCGCGGCGTCAAGGTCAAATACGCGATCCACCCGGTGGCGGGCCGCATGCCTGGCCAAATGAACGTGCTGCTGGCCGAGGCCGAAGTGCCTTATGACCAAGTCTTTGAGATGGAAGACATCAACGCCGAGTTCGCGCAGGCCGACGTGGCCATCATTCTTGGTGCCAATGACGTGGTGAACCCGGCCGCCCATGTGAAGGGCAGTGCGATCTACGGCATGCCCATTCTGGAGGCCTACAAGGCCAAGACCATCATCGTCAACAAGCGTTCGATGGCGGCGGGCTATGCCGGTCTGGACAACGAATTGTTCTATATGGACAAGACGATGATGGTGTTTGGCGATGCCAAGAAGGTGGTGGAAGACATGTTGAAGGCGGTGGAGTAGGGCGAGGCTGTGCATTTTTGGATTGCACAACCTAGAAGGCGCTAGCGCTTCCCCCTATGCGCCCACCCCCTCCCATCGGTGAGAATCCAGCTCATTCGAACGGAGACACGAAACCCATGCTGCAGAAGACTTGGCTGAAGAACTATCCCGAAGGTGTGCCCGCCGAGATTCACGCGGAGCAATACCCTTCGCTGGTCGAGTTGATGACGTCGGCGTTCAAGAAGTTCCCGGCGCAGCCTGCCTACAAGATGATGGGCCGGCAGATCAGCTTTGGCCAGCTGGATGAGAGTTCGCGCGCACTGGCCGCGTATCTGCAGAGCTTGGGCCTTGAAAAAGGCGACCGTGTCGCCTTGATGATGCCCAATGTGATGCAGTACCCGGTGGCGGTTGCGGCCGTGCTGCGGGCCGGTTTCGTGGTTGTCAACGTCAACCCGCTGTACACGCCGCGCGAGCTGGAGCATCAGCTGAAGGATTCCGGCGCCAAGGCGATCGTGATTCTGGAGAATTTCGCCACCACCTTGCAGCAAGTGCTCAAGCAAGTGCCGACCAAGCATGTGGTGCTGGCGTCCATGGGCGATATGTTGGGCTTCCCCAAAGGCTTGATCGTCAATTACGTGGTGCGCAAGGTCAAAAAGCTGGTGCCGGCCTTTGATTTGCCCGGCGCAGTGACTTTCAATGGCGCGGTCGCAAAAGGCCGCTCGCTCAGTTACAAGGCGCCCAGCGTCGGGCCCAACGATATTGCCGTGCTGCAGTACACCGGCGGCACCACCGGCGTTTCCAAGGGCGCGGTGCTCCTGCATCGCAACCTGGTCGCCAATGTGATGCAGGCCGAGGCCTGGTATCAACCTGCACTCAAGAAGATCCCGGCCGGCGAGCAGTTGGTCAGTATTTGCGCTCTGCCGCTGTATCACATCTTCGGTT
>CAUPEV010000203.1:0-8174 GCA_963510335.1 uncultured Roseateles sp. | reverse complement strand
GACCGTGAAGGCCAGATGCGACCACTGGCCGATGGCGATATTGCTGCCGGTGCCGGCGTCATACCAGGCCGTGCCCGACCACAACATGGTGGCGTTGCCGACCCAGCCGTGGCCCTTGGGCAGCAGGCTGACCCAGGCATTGCCGTCGCGGGCGCCAAAGAAGGCCGAGCTGAACTCGGTCAGCTGATCCGGTTTCAGCCACAGCGAGACGGTGTAGCTGGGCGCGCTGTTGGGTAGTCCACTGAGCAGGCCGTTGGGCAGGCGGATGCCGCTATTGCCGTCGAATACCGCTGCCTGACCGAACAAGCCGGGCGCAAAGCTGATGCTGCCGCCGGCCGCGTCGAGGCGGTTGCCGGTGACCAAGCCGGCCGCCGTCAGGCCGCTGCTTTCCGCCAGGTTGTTGCTGTTGAAGCTGTAGTGCGCCAGCAGGCCGCCGGCCACCTGGGCGCGCACGACGACGGTGAAGACCCGCGTTTGCACGCTTGAGCCGAAACGGATGGTGGCGGTCAGCGTCACCACGGCGTCGCCCTGGGCGGCCGTGGGGCGGGTCACCTGGCCGGTGTTGCTGAGCACTGCCGGGTTGGACGAAGCCCATGTGATGGTCGCTCCACGCATCGCCTCGGTCGGCAGGCTCAAGTTCGCGGTAACGGCGCTGGTGTCGCCGAGGTTGATGGCGGCCGCCACGGCGGTCGTCACCTGCGCCTCGCTGCGCTTAAGAAGGCGGCTGCCGAAGACGGCGACGCCGTCGGCCGACAGCGCCGTGAAGCTCATGGTCCAGCTCTGCGTGGCCTCGCTCCATTGATTCAGGAACTGGCCCTTGAAGGGCTTGCCGCTATTGGGCGTCAGCACAAACTGGTTGCTACCGACCAAGGCCCACTGACCGCTGAGCGCGCCGCTGACCGTGCCGTTGGCTTGCAGGCTGAGCGACTGCGCGGCCTTGATGGTGGCCGAAATGTCCTTGCCATGGTTGACCAGCAGGTAGTCGCCGCTGACGAACTCGGGCCGCACGGCGGCCAGCGTCTCCTTGGCGTAGCGATAGGGCGCGATCAGAGGCCAGGCATCGGCATTCATCAGTAACTGGTGGACACGCACCTCATGTTCTTCGCCGCGACCGGGGAAGCGCGAGTGGAAGACGATGAAATGCTTGCCGGTGGCCGGCTCGTAATAGGCCGAGTTATGGCCCGGCGACACATAGCCGGGGCTGACCTGGCCGGCCGCCAGACCGGTCTCGCCGAGCTTGGCGTCGAAGCGGAAGTTGCCCATCAGCTTGACGCCATGCGGCGCAATCGAGGCGTCGTCAAACAGCGGCAGGGCCGGGTTGGCCATCACCGTGCTCATGTCCTTGCCGGCGGCGTCCAGATAAGGGCCGTCCGGCGTGGTGGAACGGGCCACGCGGATGTTGTAGCCGCCGGCCGCGTCGAGGCCGCCGAAGGAGGTGAACAGGTAGTAGTAGGACGTGACCGGGCTGTACAGCACATAGGCGCCCTCGATGCGGCTGTGGTTGCCGCCGATCAGGCGCGTGCCATAGCCTTGGCCGGGCAGTGGCATGCCGGTACTGGGGTTCATCGCCATGATGAAGATGCCACCCGAGTAAGAGCCGTACGCCATCCAGAGCTTGCCCTTGGCGTCGAAGAAGGTGTGCGGGTCGACGGTGTTGGGGTGCTTGCGGGCGTCGTAAATCGTGCCGTCCTCGCTTGGCAGGCCCCATTGGCCGGACTTCAGGAAGATGCCTTTGTTGACGTACGGGCCTTCGATCTTGTCAGCCACCGCCACGCCCATGGCGGAGCGCGGCGAGTCGCCTTTGCAGGCGTTGTAGTACATATAGAACTTGCCGTCGGCCAGCTTGATCACGTCGGCCGCCCACAGCGTGTCGGTCTGCGCCCAGGCCAGCGCCTCGGCCAGCTCCTTGGTCACATCGTTGAAGAGCGGATTGGCTGGGTTGACGCCGGCCGCCACCATCTGCCAGCTCATCAAGTCGCTGCTCTTGGCGGCGGCGAGATGGGAGCCGAAGACATAGAAGTTGTCTCCGGTGCGTATCACCGAGGGGTCATGGACGGCGACGTTATGGAACACCGGCGGGCTGAAGCCGGCCTGCGCGAGTGCGGCGTTAGGGGCCATTAACCAAGCGGCAATACAGCCGCCCGCCACGACGCTTGCGCGTAGCAAATTTCCTATCATCTGAATGTCTCCAAGTCGGGCGCTTGAGTTCAGCTGCGCCCGTGTCGGCCGATCTTGTGTTCTATCGGTCCGGGGTCAGGCAGGGTCCGTCTGCCAGCGGTGTGCCGAAGTTCGGCAAGCCATCCGCGTGCCAGCCAAAGGGCTGGACGCGTGCATGGCGGTTCGGGTCGTGCAAGGGGTCGCCGTCGATATCACGGTAGTTGCGCGCGTGATAGACCAGCAGGTCGACCCTGCCGTCCTTGCTGGTGGTGAAGCTGTTGTGGCCGGGGCCGTATTGGCCGTTGGCATCGTCGGTGACAAACACCGGCAGTGGCTCTTTGTGCCAGCTGCTGGCATTCATCAGATATGCCTGTTCATCGGCCCACAGCAAGCCCATGCAGTAATTGGCGTCGGTGGCGCTTGCCGAGTAGCTGATGAAGACGCGGCCGTTCCGCTTCAAGATTGCCGGGCCCTCGTTGACGGCAAAGCCGATGTGCTCCCATGCCAGCTCCGGGCGGGCAATCAGCAGCGGCGCCGTCGCCAGTGTCCACGGGTTGGCCAGCTCGGCCAGGTAGAGATTGCTCTCGGTGGCAGGGTCTTTCTGCGCCCAGCATAGGTACTGCTTGCCCGCGTGCTCAAACGGCGTCGCGTCGAGCGAGAAGCCCTCAACAGGCGTGTGGATCTGGCCGCGCTCGACCCAGGCATCCCGCAGCGGGTCGCCGCCCTGGCACTCCAGTACATACATGCGCAGCTTCCAAATATCGTCTATTTCGCTGGCGGCGAAGTAGATATACCAGCGGCCTTCAATGCAGTGCAGCTCGGGTGCCCAGACATGCCAGCTCATGGGGCCGCTGGCATGCTTGCGCCAGACGATTACCGGCTCGGCTGTGGCCAGCTCGCCAATCTCGCCGGCCGCGCGCAGCTCGATCGCATCGAAGCCGGGCAGCGATGCGGTGAAGAAGTAACGCCCCGCATGCAGGGACAGCTGCGGGTCGGCGCGTTGCAGGATCAGGGGGTTGGTCCAGTTCATGATGAGGAGGAGGAGTTGGTTTTCATGACGATCACATTCCAGGAGGCGGGCTGCAGACGAACGCGCAGCGTCTCGCCTTCGATAACGATGCCGCTCAGCCGCACAGGGGCGACCTTGTCCGGCTCGGCCTCGCTATTGCAGGCCGCCAGGTCGGCGTGCTGCAGTTGCTGGGCTTCAACCAGCTCTTGCCTGAGACCCAGGCCGCGCAACGTGACGGTCAGGTCCATTGCCTCGCTCAGATGGCGGTTCAGCGCAAAGATCGCGGTGCGGCCTGCCTTCCCGTCATGAACGACGCTGGCGCATCGATAGGGCAGCTCGCCTTGTTTGGGGTCTATCCAGCCGGGCGAGCGAATCACCGGCCGCAGTACCGTGCCATGGGCATGGCGCGCGGTCAGGGCAAAGGGATGAAAGATGGTCTGGCGCCAGGCCGGCCCGCCTGGCGTGGTCATGATGGGGCCGATCACATTGACCAGCTGTGCCAGGCAGGCGATTTTGACGCGGTCCGCATGGTTCATCATCATCGTCAGCATGCCGCCTATCAGCAGTGCATCCTCGACGTTATAGACCTCCTCCAGCAGCCGCGGCGCCTGCGGCCAGCCGGCCTGTTTCATATGCTCGCCGTGGCGGGCCCGGTACCAGACATTCCACTCGTCGAAGCTCAGCATGATGCGCTTGGCCGAGTGGCGGCGCGCCGCCACCGCGTCGACGACGGCAACCGTGGCCTCGATATACCGGGCATTGCTTTCGATCTGCGCGAAGAAGCTCTCGGTGCTGCTGTCGCTCGACGGCTTGACGAAATAGCTGTGCAGGGACAGGTAATCGACCACCTCGAAGCAATGCTCCAGCACCCGGTCTTCCCAGACGCCATAGGTCGGCATGTCATAGGCCGAGGAGCCGCAGGCGGCCAGCTCAATCGTCGGGTCGACCATGCGCATCAGCTTGCCCGTCTCCAGCGCCAGGCGACCGTACTCGTCCGGCGTTTTGCGGCAGATCTGCCAGGGCCCGTCCATCTCATTGCCCAGGCACCAGAGCTTGATCGCGTGTGGCACGTCCACACCGTGGCTGCGGCGCAGCTCGGAGCGCGTTGTGCCGCCAGGGTGGTTGCAATACTCCAGATACTGGCGCGCCTCGTCGGCGCCACGGGTGCCGAGGTTGACGCCGAACATCGGCTGCATATCGCCGCTGTTGCACCAGCGCATGAACTCATTCGTGCCGACCTGATTCGTCTCGGTCGAGAACCAGGCCAGATCCAGCCGCGTGGGGCGCTGGTCCTTGGGGCCGACGCCGTCTTCCCAGTCATAGCCGGACATGAAGTTGCCGCCTGGGTAGCGCACCAGGGTGGCGCCGAGTTCACGCGTTAGCTCGGCGACGTCCTGGCGGAATCCGTCGGCATCGGCCGTGGGGTGATCGGGCTCGTAGATGCCGGTGTAGACGCAGCGACCCAGGTGCTCGACGAAGACGCCGAACAGGCGCCGGTCCAGCGCGCCGATCTCGAAATCGCGGTCAACGGTGAGTTGGGCTTCAATCATCTATCTGCGGGCTTTCTGCAGCGCCTTGTTGACGCGTTTTTCAATGCTGGCCTGGACCTCGGCAATCGGCTTGCCCGAGACCATCAGGTTGGCGATGTCCTCGCCGATCAGCAACTCGATGGCGCGCTGGGTCGGCACATTGCCGGGCATGCCGACGCCGGTCGCCGTGATCTCGGCCAAGTTGGCGCGCAGCGGCAGCGCCCGAAAGGCCTCGCTCTGGGCGACCGACTGGCGCACCGGCAGATGGCCGGTGCGCGACCATTCGGCGCTGTGCTCCCAGATGAACTTCAATAGCTTGATGCCGGCGGCGCGGGTTTTTTCGTCGGGCGCACCGCCCTTGAACATCGCCCAGGCATGGCCGTCGGCGAACACGGCTTTTCGCTCGAACAGCTGCGGGAAGGGAGTGACCGCGTAGCCGCCCTTGAGGGGCGAGTTGGCGGCCTTGGACTCGCGCAAATATTGGTCAATCGTCCAGGTGCCGACCACCGTGACGCCGACCTCGCCGTTCAGAAATGCCTGGTTGGCGCCGGCATAGTCGAGATTGGCTTTGACATGGCCTTCGGCATAGAGCTGCTGCATCAGGCTCAAGGCCTTGGTGACGGCCGGCTGCTGCATATCAATGGACTTGCCATTGGCGGCGAACAGCTGGGCGTCTTTTTGCTGCGCCAGTAACGTCAAAAACGTGCGGTTATTGGCGGCGGTCTCGTTGACCACGGCCCAGGCGAAGTACGGCTTGCCGGTCTTGGCGCGGAACTGGCGTGCATGGGCCAGCAGTTCCTCGGGCGAGCGCGGCAGCAGCGGCTGGCCGTCGGCGCCCATCAATCCCGCCCTCGTCATCAGCGCGGTGTTGATATGCCAGAGCCAGGCCCAGGTGTCGAATGGCAGGGCATAGCTGTCCAGCCCGGCGGGGCCGTTGAAGCTGACGCCTCGGCGCGCGTGGTCGGTGAAGTCGGCCGTGTCAATGCCGGCGGCCTTGAATTCGGCGTTCAGCGGCAGTAGCAGGCCGCGTCGCACATAGTCGCCCAAGGCCGACTCATGCATCACCGCCACGGTCGGCACGTCCTTGGCGACCAGGCGGGCGGTCAGTTGGTCGTAATACGGCCCCCATTCGGCCACCTGCGTGCGTACGTGAATGTTGTCGGTATTGCTGGCGTTGAACTGGTTGACCAGGGTCGTGATGATGCCGCACTCGCCCAGGCCCTGGGCGGCCTCATTGACCGCGCCGTATTTGGCGTCGCAGCTGCCGAAGAAACGCATCAGCGTGATTTCGGTCTTGGCGGATTCTGGAGCGGTCTTGGCGCCGCAGGATGCGAGCAAGATGACCGTTAGCAGGGCGAGGGTTTTTTTCAACAAGCTCATCATCAGCGCCCCGTGCCGGCCACGGCCGTGACCAGGTATTTCTGGAAGAAGAAGTAGATGATCAGCACCGGCAGGCCGGCGAACACCGCCTGCGACATCAAGAATCCCAGGCCCTCGGACTGCGCAAAATTGGTCTGCGTGGACGCCAGGCCCCGGGTCAGCGTGTACATATCCGGGTTGGTGGCGATCACCAGCGGCCACAGATAGTCGTTCCAGCAGCCCAGAAAGGTGAAGATACCGAGCGTGGCCTGTGCCGGCAGCGTCAGCGGCAGGATCACGGTCAGAAAGGTCTTCAGCCGCGAGGCGTTGTCCAGCATCGCCGCTTCTTCCAGGTCCATGGGAATGGCCTTGAAATACTGCGTCATCAGATAAACGCCGAACGGTGCTGCCAGGCCCGGCAGGATCAGGCCGGCAAAGGTGTTTTGCAGATTCCAGTCCGAGAACAGCCGGTGCAGCGGGATGAAGGTCGATTGCGCCGGCACGGCCAGGCCGAACATCACAATCGCAAAAATCAGTTTGCGGCCGGGGAACTCGGTGCGCGCAAAACCATAGCCGGCCAGCGAGGACAGCACCAGCACGCCCGCTGTCTGGCACAGCGCCACCCAAGCACTATTGCCCAACCAGCGGAACACCTGCGAGGTCTGCAAGATGTCCAGGTAATTGGCCAGCGTATAGGGCGGCGCGAACAGCACATCGGTGCGGGTCTGCAGCAGCTCATTGGGCTTGAAGGACAGGCCCAGCACCCACAGCAGAGGCAACATCCAGGCCAGGGCCAGCAGGCATAAACCCAACATCAGACAGCGGTCGAACCAGCCACGACGTAAAACGGCATTCATCGTGTGCCTCCCTTCTGATCCCGCTCCAGCCACAGCTGCAGCGACACGCCGATCAGCATCACCGCGAACAGCACCTGCGAGGCGGCGGTGGCATAGCCCAGCGACAGCTGCATAAAGGCTTGCTCGTAGATGAACTGGACGATGGGGCGGGTGGTGTTGTTGGGCCCGCCATTGGTCATCAGCATGATTTGCGGAAAGACTTGGAACTGGCGTATCACCTCGATCACGGCGACTAGCATGATGGTGCGCTTCAGAGACGGCAGGGTGATGCGGGTCAGCGTGCGCCAGCGGCTGGTGTTGTCGAGTGCAGCGGCCTCGTAGATATCGCTGGGGATCTGCTGCAGCGCAGATAGGAACAGAATCATCGGCAGGCCGATGATCCACCACACCGTCACCAGCGCAATGGTCGGCAGGGCCAGCGCATCGCTGCTCAGCAAGGCCACGTCCGGCAAGCCCAGCCAGGCCAGAAACTGCGACACCAGGCCGCGCTCGGGCATCAAAGATAACTTCCAAACCAAGGTGACGATGGTGACCGAGAACACCGAGGCGCAGAAAAAAGTGCCGCGCAGCAGCGCGCCGAGTTTGCCGGGGCGGTTCAGCGCCAAGGCCAGGCCCAGCGAGACGATGACAAAGATCGGCGTGCTGATGCCAACAAAGCGCAGCGTGTTCCACAGCACCTGGTGGAAGACCTCGTCGCCAGCGAGCTGCACATAGTTCTCGAAGCCGACATAAAAACTGTCGTCGGACAAAAGGTCATGGTCATGCAGGCTGATGTTGAGGCCCTTGGCCAAGGGCCCCAGCACCAGCAACGCGTAAAGGGCCACAAAGGGCAGGACGAACAGCCCATTGCTGAGCTTTGAGTGGCGCAGACCCACCGCGCTCATGACAACTCATTCCGCGCATGATGCGCGCGGCCCTTGCTGTCAAACAGATGGGCCTCGGCCAGGTCGACGGCGACGCCGATCTGCTCGCCGGGTGCTGGGTGAGCGCCGTTCAAGGTAATCGTTAGTGAGCTGCCGTCAAGCAGTTAGATATGGGCCAGCGAGCGTTCGCCCAGGAACTCGACCATCTCGACCCGGCCGCTTAGCGCTCCGTCGGCGGCCGGCGTCAAATTCTCGGGTCGCACACCCAAGCAGTAGCCGGCGTCGGCGGGCAGGCCTTGCAGCGGTACGCGGGTCGTCAGCAGGCCGCCGCCGGGCAGTTGCACACGGCAATAGTCGCCGTCGGCCGGCTGGGCTTGCACCGGGATGAAGTTCATGCCCG
>CAUPEV010000202.1:0-8262 GCA_963510335.1 uncultured Roseateles sp. | reverse complement strand
TGGCAGCGATATTGGCATTGACGCCAACGTCCTTGCGGCAAGCATCATCCTTGGCGCCGGTCGAAGTCGCCGTCACACCCAGGCAAGGATCAACCAAGCCTGTGGGGAAGGTCTGCGCTGCGCCCTGGAACAACTCGCCAATATTGGGTGCGCGAGTCGAAGTCGCCGTCGTGCCACGCACGCGGAACATCGAGTTCACAGCCCAGTCCAAGCCAGCATTCCAGCTCGTCACATTGCCCACGGTGGAATAGTCACCGAAACGCACCGCTGCGTTGGCATCCAATGCCTTCACAAACGGCAAGTCCTTCAGCAAAGGCATACGGACTTCGCCGAAAACTTCAGACACATCGAACTCACCGATGGTCTTGGGGCGCGCATTGCCCAGGTTCAAGCCGGCCTGAGTCAAGGCATCAGCCTCGTCGCGGGACTTTTCCTTGCGGTACTCGGCGCCAAACGCCACGCCGACTGCGCCAGCGGGCATATTGAAGGGCTCACCCGACACTGTCGCGCCGGCAAAAGTCTGTTCAATCTTGGTCAGCAAAGTGCCATCGGCACGCACATACTGAGCCGCCTCGGGGCTGATCGTGCCAGCACCAAAGACGTTGATGGGCACGCAACCTTGGGCACGAGCCACAACGTCACGGCAGATCGCATCTGTCTTGCTGCCGTTGTTGTTGATGTCCTTGGTGTCCGGGATCGCTTCCAGCGCATTGCGGAAGTTGGCCGCGTTGACTTGACCGGTGCTGTACTGGGCTTCCTTGGTGAAACCATGCGCCGCATAGGCGTCATAGGACCAGGTCTTGGTCAGGTCACCCTTCAGACCGGCGAGGATACGGAAGGTATCGCGCTCGGCACGGGCGCCGCGGTTGTCGACGTCCGACAGGCGACGGGTGAAGTTGAAGTCCTTGGCGCCGTCCTTGTTGCGATCGGTTGCGCGGCTGTACAGGTAATCCGGCACGAGCGGATTCTTCATCATCACGCCATCAACCATGAACTCGGCCGGCACAAAACCGCCGCCAGCATAGATCGGGTTGGTGCCGCCCGAGGAGTCCACAGCGAAGGGCTCCAACTGCGTCTTGGTCTTGGTGGCAGAGTAAGTGCCTTCAAAGAACATCGAGTGCGAGTCGTTCAGCGCCTTTTCACCATTGGCCGCGAACAAGATGCGGTCTGTAGGAATGGCGGTGGTGCGGATTGCGTTGCGGTTGTAGCCCAGGTCAGCCGTGAACGGCACTTCCTTGCCGGCTGCGTCAAAGGTGTAATTCTTGGCCTTGCCGTCCGCGCCGGTGTAGAAGAAACGGCCTTGCGGTGCGAAGCTCGAATAGCTCGGGCGAACAATGGTCGAGATGTCGGCCGGATCACCGGTCTGAGCCGCCAAAGACAACTGGTCAACGGCCGAGCGATCGCGCTTGGCCGAGAAGACCGCGCCCTGCTCGCTGTAGGAGAAGTGCGCCATGATGTTGTCACGGCCGTCAGCCGAGCTGACGCCGGTCGTGGCACTGAACTTCTTCAGCTTGTCGTCGTTCTTCTGGCTCTGACCCACTTGAGCGTCCAGGTTCAGACCTGTGAAGCCCTTTTTGAGGACCAGGTTGACCACGCCGGCAACGGCGTCAGAACCGTAGGCTGCCGAAGCACCGCCGGTCATCACTTCGATGCGCTCGATAAAGTCGGTAGGGATGGTGTTCAAGTCGACCGTGGCCGAACCCGAAACGCCCGCCACATAGCGGCGGCCATTGACCAACAGCAAGGTGCGGTCTGCGCCGAGGTTACGCAAGTCGACCGAGGCCACGCCGCCGGACGAAGTGCTGAAGTTCGAGTTGGTGCGGCTGATGCCGGGAGTGCCGAAAACCGGGCTCTTCAGCAGCAGCTCCTGCAAATTGGTCACACCAGCAGCCTTGATATCGGCTGCGGTCATGACCTGAATTGGGGCAGGCGAGGCGGCGTTGATCGACAAGATCCGCGAGCCGGTCACTTCGATACGCTCGAGTTGAGCAGGTTGTGCAGCAGCTGCAGTTTGAGCTTGGGCAGACATTGCCATAGTGCCGATTGCGGCAACTACGGCAATGCGAATGGCACTGACTTTATGCGTCTTCAAAAACATTATTAATGAACCTTGGGGTAGTGGTTTGTTGTCACCATTGCTGCCGCCGACGCCTCACCTTGTTCGGGCGAGCTCGACTAAATCAGCCGCTATTGGCAACAAAACTTTACCGTAGCAAAGTCCCAAAACTCATGGCTGCATCTCCCCGTGACGGGGATGCAACAAGGCCCCAAGATCGATGTTTTTTTGCTGTATGGAAAACTCCTAGCAGCTGTGAATCGAAAGTTCAATCCCTATTTGCCTTCACTTTCCTGCGCCAGGCATGCAGCAGCGGCTCGGTATAGCCACTAGGCTGCACCAGCCCCTTGAAGACCAAGTCGAGCGCGGCTTGATAGGCCGCCGAAGTATCGAAATGCCCCGCCATGGGCTTGTAAAGCGCATCGCCTGCGTTTTGCCCGTCAACGATGGCTGCCATGCGCTCGAAGGTCTCATGCACCTGCGCGGCTGTGACCACCCCGTGCAAGAGCCAGTTGGCAATGTGCTGGCTGGAGATTCTCAAAGTGGCACGGTCTTCCATCAGGCCGATATTGTGGATATCGGGCACCTTGGAGCAGCCCACGCCTTGGTCGACCCAGCGCACCACATAACCCAAAATGCCCTGGGCGTTGTTGTCCAACTCCTGCTGAATCTCGGCCGCAGCCCAGTTCGCTTGTGCGACCACCGGAATTTGCAATAACTTATCCAGGATCGAATCTCGCTCGGCGTCCGCATCGATCTGCTCCAGCTCCTTTTGCACCTCCGCCACATTGACCTGGTGATAGTGCAGCGCGTGCAAGGTCGCGGCGGTCGGCGACGGCACCCAAGCCGTGTTGGCCCCCGCCTTGGGGTGTGCAATCTTTTGCTCCAGCATCGCCGCCATCAGGTCCGGCATCGCCCACATGCCCTTGCCAATCTGCGCGCGACCGCGCAAACCGCAAGACTGGCCCGTCAGCACATTGCTGCGCTCGTAGGCGGCAATCCAGGCGCTGGTCTTCATATCGCCTTTGCGGAACATGGCGCCTGCTTGCATGGCGGTGTGCATCTCGTCGCCGGTGCGGTCCAGGAAGCCGGTGTTGATGAAGGCGACGCGACTCGCAGCGGCCGCGATACAGGCTTTCAAATTGACACTGGTGCGGCGCTCGTCGTCCATGATGCCGAGCTTGACGGTGTTCTCCGGCAGGCCCAGCATCGCTTCGACGCGGCCAAAGATCTCGGACGCAAAGGCGACTTCGGCCGGGCCGTGCATCTTGGGCTTGACGATATAAACCGAGCCGGTGCGCGAATTGCAAATATCTTGAGCCCCCAAGACATCGGCTTCGCCGATGTCGCCCCCCCGAGGGGGAGTCAGGGAGCTTGGGGCGGCCCGGCGCGCCCCGCGCTGCAAATCATGAATCGCGATCGTCGTCGTGATGACGGCATCCATGATCCCTTCAGGAATCTCCAGGCCCTCTCCATACAGGATGGCCGGATTCGTCATCAGATGACCGACATTGCGCACAAACATCAAGGAGCGGCCATGCAGCGTCACTTGCCCACCCGCCGCGCCGGTGTAGACCCGGTCCGGGTTCAGGCTGCGTGAGAAAGTCTTGCCGCCCTTGCTGACTTCTTCCGTCAGCGTGCCTTTGAGAATACCCAGCCAATTGCCATAGGCCAAGACCTTGTCCTCGGCATCGACGACGGCAACCGAGTCTTCCAGATCCAAGATCGTCGAGAGAGCAGCTTCGAGCACCAGATCACTGACACCAGCGGCGTCGCTCTGGCCAATGGCCGTGGACCAGTCGATCTGTATGTCCAGATGCAAGCCGTTGTGACGCAAGAGCACCGAACTCGGTGCGGCAGCATCACCCTGGTAGCCGATGAATTGCGCCGGATCGGCCAAGCCGGTCACGGCGCCACCTTGCTCCACGACCAGGCGGCCGGCTTCAACCCGGTAGCCGGTGGCGTCCTTGTGCGAGCCGCTCACCAATGGCGCGGCCTGATCCAAGACCTGACGGGCAAAAGCAATCACCTTGGCGCCGCGCACCGGGTTGTAGCGGCCGGCTTTTTCAGCGCCGTCGGTCTCGGCAATCACATCGGTGCCGTAGAGCGCGTCATAGAGCGAGCCCCAGCGCGCGTTGGCGGCGTTCAAGGCGTAGCGGGCATTCAGGATGGGCACCACCAGCTGCGGGCCGGCTTGCAGAGCCAGTTCCGCGTCAACATGGGCGGTGCTGATCTGCACCTCACCCGGCGCGGGCACCAAGTAGCCGATCTGCTCAAGGTGCGCGCGATAGGCCGGCATATCGGCAATCGGGCCGGGATGCGCGCGGTGCCAGGCGTCCAGGTCGGTTTGCAGGCGGTCGCGTTCGGCCAGCAGCGCAATATTCTTGGGCGCCAGATCGCGAACGATGGCGTCAAACCCAGCCCAGAAGGCTGCGGCATTCACGCCTGTACCGGGTAGCACTTGCTGCTCGATAAAACTGTAAAGCTCGGTCGCGACTTGCAAACCGTGGATCTTGGTGCGTGCGGTCATGGTGTCTAGCCTCAATACAAAAACTCAATACCCAGAATCTAGTCGACTTCGATGACCTCATTCATCACCTCAGATGCATTGAATACCTGATTAATTTGCACGAATCAGACGATACAAGTGCTTTTTAGCTCGATACGGCAGCACAATCAAACACCATGGACCGCCTCAAGCAGATCGAATCTTTTGTCTTGGTCGCCGCCCGCGGCAGCCTGACCGCCGCCGCCCAGGTGGAAGGCGTCGCCCCGGCGGTGATGGGCCGACGCATCGACGCACTGGAAGCGCGCCTGGGCGTCAAGCTCTTGCTGCGCACCACCCGTCGCCTCAGCCTGACCCACGAAGGGACGGCTTTTCTGGAAGACTGCCAGCGGCTCTTGGTCGACTTCAATAACGCCGAAGCCAGCGTCAGCGCCGGCGGCGTCAAGGCCAGCGGCCATTTGCGCATCACCGCGCCGGCCGGTTTCGGCCGCCGCCATGTGGCGCCCTTGGTGCCGGCATTCTTGGCCGAGCACCCGGATGTCAGCATTTCCTTGAACCTGAGCGACCGCGTGGTCGACATCAGTGGCGAAGGTTTTGATTGCGCGGTGCGCGTCGGCGATCTGCCGGATTCCAGCCTGGTCAGCGTGCGCCTGGCCGACAACCGGCGCTTGTGCGTCGCCACCCCGGCCTATTTAAAACGTGCCGGCACGCCGCAGCACCCAAGCGAGCTGGCCCGCCACAGCTGCCTGATGCTCAGCTCCGACGCCAGCCAGACGCGCGGCTGGGCCTTCCTCGTTGACGGCGAGGTCATCTTTGCCCGCCCGGGTGGTCGCCTGGACTGCAGCGACGGCCAAGTGCTGCACGACTGGTGCCTGGCCGGTCTTGGCCTGGCTTGGCGCAGCACCTGGGAGGTGGAGTCCGACATACAGGCCGGTCGCCTGGTCGCCGTGCTGGGCAGCTTCGCCGCGCCGCCGAATGGCATCTTTGTGCTGATCCCGCAGCGCAAGCATCTGCCCTTGCGGGTGCGCTTATGGATAGACTTTCTGAAACTGAGCTATGGCCAGGAAAGCTATTGGCTGAACAAATGACGATGCCCATGAGTCTGGAAGCCTTGCTGGCCTATTTGCACATCGTCGCCATCCTGAGTCTGGTGGTCTTCATCAGCAGTCAGGCGGCTCTTTGCCGCGTCGAGTGGCTCAACGAGGCCGTGGTACGGCGCTTGGTCGTGCTGGACAAAATTTATCTCAGCGCTGGCGCGCTGGTCTTGGCCAGTGGCCTGGCCCGCACGATCTGGGGCATCAAGAGCGCAGCCTGGTATGCCGGTCAGCCGCTTTGGTGGGCCAAGCTGGGGCTGATGTTGTTGATCTTGCTACTCTCGGTCAAACCCAGTCTGGCCTTCCGGCGCTGGCTGGCTCAATTGGAGGGACACGCCGCCTTGCCGCTCGAAGCCGAGATCAAGGCGGTGCGGGCGCAGATCATGCGAACCGCGCACCTGCTCTTGTTGATACCGGTGGCCGGCGTGATGTTGGCGCGCGGCCTGGGGATCAGCTGAGTAACAATTTACTTGGCGGCAGCGTCGGCCACGCACTTCTTTTCGAAGCTGGTCTTGGCCGCGCCGGCCAGCTTCTTCTCGGCCGACTTGGCGGCGCAAGCGGCCGCAGCATCAACGGCTGGAGCAGCGGCCTCAGCCACCGGCCCACCATCGGCCACGCATTTCTTTATGAAACTGTTTTGCGCTGCGCCGTGCAACTTCTTCTCGGCAGCCTTGGCTTCGCAAGCAGGATTGCCGGCGGCAGGGTGATCGGCATTGCACTTCTTCAGGAAACTGGTCTTGGCAGCGCCGGCCAGTTTCTTCTCAGCGGCTTGCGCGTCACAAGTGGTGTCGGCTGCGTGCGCAATACCGGCAAAAGCGAGCGTGGCCAAGGCTGCAAAGCTAATCAGTTTCTTCATCTGAGATCTTTCTGAGTGGATGGATTGAAAACTACCTGACGGTCAATTCAAGCATGACAACGCGACAAGCTCAAGAAGGGTTTACGGGACTTACGCAAAATTGCTCCAGCTAGGCGCGACGCCGCAGACAGTACGCCTGGTACGGCAAGGCGGAGCAAGGACGCTCTGGCCTGGAGCGACTTCTCGTCAGTACCCTCACATGATGCGGCGCGGATGCGCCAGCGACTCATGCGCGGCGTGCAAGCGCCGCACCAGCACCTGGATGAAGCCCCGATCGAACCGGTGCTGACATTCGGGGCTCAATAGCCCCAGCGACTCAGGCGTGAACGAGATCGTGGTGCAGATCTCACTCACCAGCACATCGGTGCTGTGTCTGCGCAGGTCGGGGTTAGGCGCGAGATAAGCCATCTCGCCGACCGAGGTGCCCTGCCCCAAAGTCGCAACCTTGTTGCCGTCCCGGTACACGTCCACCGCGCCCTGCGCAATGATGTGAAAGGTATTGCCCTCCTGGCCGCGCTTGTAGAGCGCATGCTCGGGCGGAAAGCGCCGCCAGCGCCCCCGGTGCACCACCTCCCACAGCTCAACATCGCCAAAGTCGGCAAAGAACTCCAGCGCGCGCAGCATATTGAAGCGCTCGGAATCTTTCACCTCATAGAGCCGGGCCAGCGGCACCAACTGCTTGGACACCAACTCCGACAGCGCGCGGCCAAACGCCTCCCAATCGGCGTAACGAGCCTCGGGGTGCTTGGACAGCGCCTTCAAAATCACCGCATCAAGCTCGGCCGTGACGCCGCCGCGCAGCCCCATCAGCGAGGGCGGCGCCTGGTGATAAATCTGGTGCATCAAAGCCATCTGGCTGGGCGCGTCAAAGGGTGGGCGGCCCGCCACCAGGTGATAGAGCACGGCGCCCAGCGCATAGATATCGGCACGGCAATCGACATCGCCGCCCTCGATCTGCTCCGGCGGCATATAAGCCAAGGAGCCGACCCGGTGCACTTGCGTCGAATCGGAATGCAGATTCAAGGCGCTGCCGAAATCGCTGACCTTGACATCGGTGACTTGACCCGTAGCGTCCAGCACCGCCAAGAGATTGGCAGGTTTGACGTCGCGGTGGATCAATCCTTGGCGGAACACATAGCTCAGCGCCATCGCGCATTTGAAACCCAGCTCGACGATCTGATCCAGCGGCAGCAGTCGGTCACTGCGGCAAAAATGCTTCAGCGTCACGCCGGGCACAAATTCCATCACCAGATAGGGCGCATCCTGTTCCGGTACGGCGTCGAGGATCTGCACCACATTGGGATGCTGCAGCCGCCCGGCCAGCGCGGCCTCGGCGGCATAGAAGCGAAAGCTGTAGTCACCTTGCTGGCCAGCACGGCTATTGCTCGCCCAGGAGCGCATGCGCTTGATCGCCACCTCGGTCTTGCGGAACTCGTCGAAGGCCAGGAAGACATCGCTGGTGGCGCCCTCACCCAGGCGGCGCGTGACCCTGTACTTGCCGATATAGACCGGCAAGTCGACGTTGGCCGCTAAGGGCAGATCAGGGTCCGTGGACATGCCTTCCATCATACTGGGACCCTCAGCAGAACCAAGCTGGGCCGCGGCGGGATCTTTGCGGGATGTTGGCCAAGGCGCGGACCGCCGCCCAGACTCGTGCCTGGGCACGGGTCGCAACGCCGGCCCGCGCCCGCAAAGGCCCGCCCCGAAGGGTTTGCGAGAGAACAGGCCCTCTCGGTCGTTGCAGTGCTCG
>CAUPEV010000201.1:0-8476 GCA_963510335.1 uncultured Roseateles sp. | reverse complement strand
TCCGCCACGATTGCCGAAAACATCGCCCTGTCCAAACCAGAGGCGACGCCCTCCGAGATCGAAGCTGCCGCCCGCATGGCGGCGGTGCACGAGGACATCACGCGCTTGGCGCAGGGCTATGCGACCGAGATCGGCGAGCGCGGCGTGACGCTGTCGGGCGGGCAGCGGCAACGCGTGGCGATTGCACGCGCGCTGCTGTCCGATGCGCCGCTATTGCTGCTGGATGATGCTTTGTCGGCGGTAGACACCGGCACCGAGACACAGATTCTTGAGCACCTGCGTGAGCTGAGAAGCTCACGCAAAGAGCGCAGCTGCCTGATCGTCAGTCACCGGCTCAGTGCGGTCATGGACGCCGACCAGATCGTCGTCCTGCAGCAAGGTCGAATCACCGAGCAAGGCAGTCACGCCGAGCTACTGGCTATTGAAGGCGGCTGGTACGCAGCCCAATGGCGTTATCAACAACTGGAGGCCAGCATTGATGCGCAAGACTGAAGCCACGGCCGCAGCCACAAACGACAGCGAACGTCCCTGGGCCGCTGTTGGCCTGCTGATGGAGGCGGCCTCGCCTGAGAAGCCGACCCTCCTGCGGGGCTTGTTCTGGCTGCTCTTGGCAGCCGGTCTGGAAGCACTCGGACCCATCATCAGCAAGTACTACATCGACAACTATCTGCAGCCGCGTCACTTCGATGCCGAAGCAATGGGCCTGCTTTTGCTCGGCCTGCTGCTGACCGGCTGGGCCAGCAGTTGGATACGCTTCGGCCAACTCTCGCGCATGGCCGGCGTAGCGCGCCGCTCGGTACTGCGTCTGCGCGAGCAGGTCTACAGCCATGTGCTGGCCTTGCCGATGAGCTACTTTGACCGCGCCATCACCGGGCAATTGCTCAGCCGCGTGACGAATGACAGCGAAGCGGTCAACACCCTCTATCGGCAGGTGCTGTATGTGATGCTGGACTCCAGCATCGTGGTGATTGGCTCTTTGATCGCGATGGCGTGGCTGGACTGGCGCTTGATGCTGATCGTTGCCATGCTGGTGCCGGCGATGGTCTTGATCATTGCGCTCTACCAGCGCCTGAGCGCGCCGGCGGTGGCGCGAGCGCGGCAATTGCGCAGTGATATCAATGCGCAGATGGCCGAGAGCATGGCCGGTATGGCGATGCTGCAAGCGGCCGGCGCTGCGCCACGCTTTGGAGCTCGCTTTGAGCGCAGCAACCAAGCGCATTTGAAGGCCCGTGTGGCCGAACTCAGCGCCAATGCCTGGCTTCTGCGCCCGGCGCTGGATCTGCTCAATGTGCTGCTCTTGGTGACCGTTATTTATGGCTTCGGCCGGCGGGAGGTGTCCGGGCTGGAGGTCGGCCTGCTGTTTGCATTCCTGAGCTATATCGCCCGCGTGGTGGAGCCGCTGATACAGATCACCATGCAGTTCGGGCAGTTGCAGCAGTCGATGATTGCCGCCGCGCGGGTGCGCAGCCTGCTGCAGGAAAACGTGGCCCCAAGCCGAGCCGTGGCCGGCCAAGCAGTCAGTGCCGGCGCGATCAAGCTTGAGCATCTGAGCTTCGGCTATGACCCGCAGCGCCCTGTTTTACGCGACCTCAATCTCGATTTTTCCGCCGGCAGCTTCATCGGCATCGTCGGCCACACCGGCAGCGGCAAGTCGACGCTTTTGTCTTTGCTGCTGCGCTTTTACGAGGCGCAAAGCGGGCAGATCACGATCGACGGCTGGCCCCTGGCCAGCCTGCCGGATGAGGCGTTTCGCGCCGCTGTCGGCCTGGTGCCACAAGAGCCCTATCTGATGGCGGCCAGCGCGCGCGAGAACATCACCATGGGCCGCAAGATCAGCGAGGCCGACATGATGGCGGCCGCTCAATCGGCGCGCATTCACGACTTTATCAGCAAGCTGCCGCAGGGCTACGACACGGTCTTGGGCGAAGGCGGCGCGCGCGTCTCTACCGGCCAAAAGCAGCTGATCGCTATGGCCCGCGCCTTGGCCGGCGCGCCGCGCATTTTGTTCTTGGACGAAGCTACATCCAATATTGACAGTGCCACGGAACAGATCGTTAGCGAGGCCTTGAGCGCGCTGCGCGGCCGTGTCACTGTCGTGGCGATTGCACACCGCCTGTCCACCATCCGCGAGGCCGATCAGATCATTGTGCTGAATCACGGCCACTTGGCGGAGCGCGGCACCCATCAAGACTTGATGGAACTGCAGGGCGGCATCTATCAACGACTGGTGCAACTGCAAGCGCTGGAGGAGTAGGACTGCGGCCCTACAACATCATCGCCAGCCGCTCCAGAATCAGCACCGCGAAAAAGCCCAGGCCGGCCAGCACCGTCCACTTGATGACGATGACGCCGCGCTGGCGCCAAACGGCTTGGCCGGTGCCGATATAGAGCGCGAAGCACAGCACACCGGCGAATAGCAACAAGCCCACGACGAGTCGAAATAGAAACATGCTTGATTACCAGGCTGGCGCCAATTCTGCGAAGCCCTTCGGCGCCTGCGCAGCGTCGTCGAAGCTGACGAACTCATACGCTGACTCATCGGCAAACAAGGCCCGCAGCAGCTTGTTGTTGAGCGCATGCCCGCCCTTGAACGAGGTGTAGGCTGCCAGCAGCGGATAACCCGCGACTTGCATGTCACCGATCGCATCAAGAATCTTGTGTTTGACGAATTCATCGTCATAACGCAAGCCTTCAGCGTTCAGCACCTTGTAGTCATCGACGACGATGGCGTTGTCCATCGAGCCGCCCAACGTCAGCCCGCGCGAGCGCATCAGCTCGATATCGCTGGTCATGCCGAAAGTGCGGGCACGAGCAATTTCGCGCTTGTACTGGCCTGAGCCCATATCGAACACGTATTGCTGCCCGGTGGCCGACACGGCGGGGTTGTCGAATTCGATCTCGAAGCTGAGCGTATAGCCATGGTGTGGCGTCAGCTTGGCCCACATCAGTCGCTTGCCCTCGCCTTGGCGCACTTCAACTTCTTTCTTCACGCGCAAAAACTTCTTGGCTGCGTTTTGCTGCTCGATGCCGGCGCTCTGCAAGAGGTAGACAAAGCTGGCGGCCGAACCGTCGAGTATGGGTACTTCGTCGGCATTGATGTCGACATACCACTTGTCCAGACCCAAGCCCGCACAGGCCGACAAAAGATGCTCAATCGTCTGCACCTTGGGCGCACCGGGGTCACCGCCGGGGCTGACCGTCGTCGCCATGCGGGTGTCGCAAACGGTGTCCACACGCACCGGAATATCTACCGGCGTATTCAGATCGACCCGGCGAAACACGATGCCAGTATTCACGGGCGCGGGGCGCAGCGTCAGCTCGACCCGCTGGCCGCTGTGAATGCCGACACCGACCGCCTTGGTCAGTGATTTCAGAGTTCTTTGTTGAAGCATGCTGCAAGTGTCGGTGATCAGGCCTGCGCTTGCTCGGCCGGGGGCATTCTATTGACGGGCAAACGCAGGCTCAGACGCGTGCCGTGCCCGACACTGGAGTCCACACGCAATGAGCCGCCCAAGCGCTGCGCGCGACGCTGCTGACTCTTCAGGCCACGCCCCATCTGCGCGGTCGCGATATCAAAGCCGTTGCCGTCGTCCTCGACGCGGATTTCGACATAGCGCCCATGATTGCGCGTCACCATGCGCACGCGTGTAGCGCGCGCATGTTTGAGCACATTGCTCAATGCCTCTTGCATCAGACGCAGCACATGCAATGCGTCGGGCGGCTCCAGCCATTCGAGCAAGGGCAGGTCTTGCACATCCCACTCCAGCATCAGGCCGCCGGCCTGCAAGCGCTTGCCGAGGCGATAGCGCATGGTCGCGAGCAAGGCGACCAGATCATGCGCAACCGGCTCCAGCGAGTCGATGACCAAACGCAAATCATCGACGCATTCACGCAGCACCTCGACCACCTTGTCCTGCTCCATGCTGCCTTGCTCTACGGCCACCATCGCCGACAACAAGGAAGAACCCAAGCCGTCGTGCATATCCTGCATCAAGCGTTGCCGCTCGATCAGCAAGGCTTGCTGTCGTTCGGCTTCGCGCAGGCGCTCATACTGGGCTTGCATCTCGGTGCTTTGCGCCTGCAATCGCAGCTCAAGCTGCTGATTGAGAACTTCAACTTCACTGAGTGCGCCCGTGTAGCGACGCTGCACCGCATACAAAAAGCTCGCCAAGGTCAACAAGGTTGCATAAGGCATCAAATAGATGTGTTCGGGCCAAGCCAGTCCGGTCAGCAGCACCAGATCATGCACCCCGAGTAACAGACTCGCCAGCAGACTCAAAGCAATCATGCGCAGCTCCCGGCTGCCATCGCGCCAGGCCAAGCGCATCACAAACAGTACGGCTGCCGTGCCCACCAAACCGTTGGCCAGATGCTGCAGCACAGGGCTGGCCAGCACCTCATTCCACCAGGGCAGGGTCAACAAGCCGCTAAACAAGACAAAGCCAACCATACAGCGCTCCAACAACTCGAAACGTCGATGGGCAAAGCGCAGCGCGAACAAGAAAATCAGCAACATCACCCACGACATCGATGCATGTGTGAGCCACCAAAACCATTCCAGACCCACATCTGAGCGTGGCAACTCCAGGTAGTAATGCAGATTGCGAATCAGCCATGCAAGCGACAACATGGCGAACAAAAGATAGGCCGGTTCTTCCCGTCTGCGCCACCACAAGGAGAGCGAAAAGAGGCCGAGCACAATGAGCGTTAGGCCCGTGGCTTGCGGAACGCCGATCTGCAGCCACCAGCGGCGTTGAAAACGCCGCTCGAGGTCTTCGCGCGCGCCCAGCCATGCGGAAGAAACCGAAAACGGCGCATTCATCAAGACCGGCACCGCCACCACCACATCAATCGTTTGATGCTGCCGCAACTCGGTCAGCGCTGAGGGGAAAACCACCCAAAGCGGCCGCACCCATTGCTCGCGCGCGCCGGCTTGATTGTCAAAAATCGGCTGCCATCCTTCGTCTGTGCGCACCAAGACGGCAGCCGCCATGGCGCCCAGCCTCGGCATATACAAAGCCACCGAGGTTGGCCAGCGCCCCTCCTCTGGTGCGTAGCGAAAACGGTACCAGCGCATTTGCACGCTGGCGTCGGGCTTCTCGGTGCGGCGGGCAGCGGCTCGGCCCAGCACATCGGGCAAGGCCACCTGCGTCCAGGACTTTGGATCAAGGGGCGGCCGCAAATGGGCTGGCAGGCCGGCTGCTTTGGCTGCCGGTCCATCCAAATCCCGCAGTGCAGACCACCAGGCTTCCAGCTCGGCATCACTCCATTCGCTCAGCGCCAGATCAGCCTGTCGCGCTTGTTCGCCAGCATGCTGAGCATAAGGCGCCGGCAAGGTCATGGCTTGCGCATGCGCTTGTGAAAGCAGACCCGAAATACAGGCGCATAGAAACAGGCGCAAGCTGGCCGCCAAGCTGCGTTTCAATAGCAATCGAATCGATTCAGGTAGAAACAAAATGAATGGCGCTAAAACGAATCTGAACACGGTCCCAGAAACGACTCAAAAGCTGAATCAGTTCAAGGCGCAGGTACCAAGCAAAAAAAGGCCCGGGCCCGTGAACTGACTCACCGGACCGGGCCTTTATTCTGCGTCAGAACCCGCACCGGGCTCTGCTTTTATCAATCAGCTTGTTTGCGCAGGAATGCGGGGATCTCAATTTCATCCATGCCGTTAGAGGACAAGGCCTCAACCTTGGCCGACGCGGTACGCCCACGCCCTTGCCAAACGCTGGGGCCGCTCGAGCCGGCATTGAAATCACCGCTGCCGCTCATGCCGAAACCCATCGATGTTGTCGCAGTTGCGCCGCGACCCATCACCGCCTCGGTCAACACCGGGATGTCATGGGTGCCGGTGCGCAGGCTTTGCTGCACCACCGTCAGAGGTGCCGCCGCACGCGCGCGCTGCGACAAGCCGGTGGCGATCACCGTCACACGCAAGGAGTCTCCGAGGCTTTCATCATAGGCAGTGCCGTAGATGACATGCGCTTCTTCGGACGCATAGCGCTTGATCGCGTTCATGGCGTTGCGCGACTCGCTCAGCTTGAAGGTTGCACGGCTGGCGGCGATCAAAACCAACACGCCGCGCGCGCCGGACAGGTCAATACCTTCCAGCAGCGGGCAAGCCACTGCAGCTTCGGCCGCCTTGGCAGCACGGTCCGGGCCGGTCGCTTGCGCGGTGCCCATCATCGCTTTGCCGGGTTCGCTCATCACCGTCTTGACGTCTTCAAAGTCAACGTTGACCAAGCCGGGGATATGAATGATGTCGGAAATGCCGCCGACGGCATTCTTCAACACATCATTGGCATGCGCGAAGGCTTGATCCTGCGTGACATCGTCGCCCAGCACATCGAGCAACTTGTCATTCAGCACCACGATCAGCGAGTCGACATTGGACTCCAACTCCGCCAGTCCGGCGTCAGCGGCCTTGAGGCGGCGGCCACCTTCGAATTCGAAAGGCTTGGTCACCACGCCGACGGTCAAGATGCCCATTTCGCGAGCCAGCCGGGCGATCACAGGCGCAGCGCCGGTACCGGTGCCGCCGCCCATGCCGGCGGTGATGAACAACATATGCGCGCCCTGGATCGATTCGCGAATGCGCGCCTCGGCCTCTTCGGCGGCTGACTTACCCATCTCGGGCTTGGCGCCAGCGCCCAGTCCGGAGGTACCCAGTTGCAACAGCTGATCAGCCTTGGAACGATTGAGCGCCTGAGCATCTGTGTTTGCACAGATGAACTCAACGCCCTGCACGCCCTGAGCAATCATGTGCTCAACCGCATTCCCGCCACCGCCGCCGACGCCGATCACCTTGATCTGGGTGCCTTGGTCAAACTCTTCGATCATCTCGATCGCCATGAAAATTCTCCTTCAGCTGTTGTGCCGCTGCCTTGCGTGAAAAACTACAGGGAAAACCCTCTTTTTTCACTCACCGCCGTTGTTTCCCGGCGGCCAGATGTGCTAGTTAAGATTATCCAAGATAAACGGGACATATTTCAAAAAATGTGTGAGAAAACATCTCAAAAAATAGGCCCTGACGCCGTTTCGGCCTCAAAAATTCCCGAGAAACCAATCCTTTGCGCGCCCGAACATGGTTTTCATTGATCCGGCCTGCTGCGCTGCCTTCAAACCTCGGGTGCGGGACAGTCGCGCCTCTTCCAGCAAACCCATCACGCTGGCCGAACGCGGGTTGGCCACCATATCGAACAAGCCGCCGCTATAGGTCGGATTTCCGCGCCGCACCGGCTTCAAAAATATGTCTTCTGCCAGTTCCACCATACCCGGCATGACCGCCGAGCCGCCGGTCAAGACAATCCCCGAAGACAGCAATTCTTCGTAGCCACTTTCACGAATAACCTGCTGGACCAGCGAGAATATTTCTTCGACGCGGGGTTCAATCACGCCAGCCAAGGCTTGTTTTGACAACATACGCGGCGCCCTGTCACCCAAACCCGGTACTTCGACCTGCGCCGCCGGGTCAGCCAACATTTGCTTGGCCACACCATGCTCAACCTTGATTTCCTCGGCATCTTTGGTGGGTGTGCGCAAGGCCATCGCAATATCGCTGGTGATCAAATCACCCGCGATAGGTATGACGGCGGTATGTCGAATAGAGCCGCCGGTGAATATCGCTACGTCGGTCGTGCCGGCGCCAATATCGACCAGCGCCACGCCCAAATCGCGCTCATCGGCGGTCAAAGCAGCCAAACTTGACGCGCTCGAGTTCAATACCAACTGTTCAACTTCAAGCCCGCAGCGCCGCACGCATTTGACGATGTTTTCGGCCGCGCTCTGCGCGCCGGTGACAATATGGACCTTGACTTCCAGGCGCCCGCCGCTCATTCCAATCGGTTCTTTCACCTCATGGCCGTCAATCACAAACTCCTGCGGCTCAACCAATAAAAGCCGCTGATCGTTCGGAATATTGATGGCCTTGGCGGTTTCCACCACCCGGGCGACATCCACCGGTGTGACTTCTTTATCCCGCACGATCACCATGCCGGTGGAGTTCTGGCCGCGAATATGACTGCCGGTAATGCCGGTGTAAACCTTGCTGATTTTGCAATCGGCCATCAATTCGGCTTCTTTCAAGGCCTGCTGAATTGATTGCACCGTCGCATCGATATTGACGACGACGCCGCGCTTGAGCCCGGTTGAGCTTGCAACCCCGAGTCCGGCGATGCGCAATTCACCATTACCCAAGACTTCTGCCACCACCGCCATGATTTTGGCCGTGCCGATATCCAGCCCGACGACCAAATCCTTGTATTCCTTGGCCATGCTTCTAATCCTTCAGTTTTTCTTCGGTCGGCCATTCAATCCGGGTTTAACCTGACTGGGCGTGGTTGATATTCCGCTCAATCGCACCGCATACCCATCCGCATGACGCAAATCGGCCGACAGCAAAGGTGCCTTGTTGAGCGAGGTAATTTGGGTAATCGAACGTATGAATTGGCCATAGCGAGTCAATATCTCGGCTTCG
>CAUPEV010000200.1:0-8502 GCA_963510335.1 uncultured Roseateles sp. | reverse complement strand
GGTGCTCAACGCCGGCAAGGTGGCCGAAATGGGCACCGGTGAAGGCAAGACCTTGATGGGCACGCTGGCGGTCTACCTGAATGCCTTGACGGGCAAGGGCGTGCACCTGGTGACTGTCAATGATTACCTGGCCAAACGTGATGCCGAATGGATGGCGCGTTTGTACAACTTCCTGGGTCTGACCGTAGGTGTCAACTTGGCGCAGATGTCGCGCGAAGAAAAGCAGGCCGCCTACGCCGCCGACGTGACCTACGGCACCAACAACGAATACGGGTTCGACTACTTGCGCGACAACATGGTGCACGAGGTGTCGGACCGCGTGCAGCGCCCGCTCGCTTTCGCCATCGTCGACGAGGTGGATTCGATCCTGATCGACGAGGCGCGCACGCCGCTGATCATCTCCGGCCAAGCCGACGACCAAACCGATGTCTATCTGGCCATCAACAAGGTCGCACCTGGCTTGAAGAAGCAGATCGGCGAATTGGATATTCGCACCGGCGAAGGCGTGATCGAACCGGGTGACTTCACCGTCGATGAAAAGTCGCATCAGGTCTATTTGACCGAAGACGGCCATGAGAATGCCGAGCGCCTGCTCAGCGAAGCAGGCCTGCTGGTGGAGGGCGCCAGCCTCTATGACGCCGGCAATATCACGCTGATGCATCATCTGTATGCCGCATTGCGTGCCACGCACATCTATCACCGCGATCAGCACTACGTGGTGCAAAACGGTGAGGTCATCATCGTTGACGAATTCACCGGCCGCTTGATGACGGGCCGCCGCTGGAGTGACGGCTTGCACCAAGCCGTTGAGGCGAAGGAAGGCGTGGCGATTCAGAGCGAGAACCAGACGCTGGCCTCGATCACCTTCCAGAACTTCTTCCGCATGTACGGCAAGCTGTCGGGCATGACCGGCACTGCCGACACCGAGGCCTACGAGTTCCAGGAGATCTACGGTCTGGAGACCGTGGTGATTCCGCCTAACCGCCCAACCAAGCGCAAGGACGAACAGGACTTGGTTTACAAGACCACGTTCGAAAAGTTCCATGCCGTTGTCGCGGACATCAAAGCCAGCCACGAGCGCGGGCAGCCGACTTTGGTGGGCACGACTTCAATTGAAAACTCCGAGTACATCTCGAAGTTGCTGACGGCCGAAAAGCTGCCGCACAAAGTGCTCAACGCCAAGCAGCACGCGCAGGAAGCGCTGATCGTGGCGCAGGCGGGCCGACCCGGCATGATCACCATCGCCACCAATATGGCCGGTCGAGGCACCGACATTGTGCTGGGCGGCAATGTCGAGAATCAGATCAAGCTGATCGAAGCCGACGCGGGCGTTGCCGAGGCCGACAAGGCACAGCAAATCCAGACCTTGAAGGACGAGTGGGCCGGCCTGCACGAGCAGGTGAAGGCTGCGGGCGGCCTGCGCATCATCGCCACCGAGCGGCATGAAAGCCGCCGCATCGATAACCAGTTACGTGGCCGCTCCGGCCGCCAGGGTGACCCAGGCGCGTCGCGTTTCTATTTGTCGCTAGACGATCAGCTGATGCGCATCTTCGCGGGTGACCGCGTGCGCGCCATCATGGATCGCCTGAAGATGCCCGAAGGCGAAGCCATCGAAGCCGGTATCGTCAGCCGCTCGATCGAGAGCGCGCAGCGCAAGGTCGAGGCACGCAACTTTGATGTGCGCAAGCAATTGCTCGAGTACGACGACGTTTCGAATGACCAGCGCAAGGTCATCTACCAGCAGCGCAACGACATTCTTGAGGCGCAAAGCCTGGTTGAGCAAATCAACAATTTGCGAGCCAGTGCGCTGGCCGACGTGGTGCGCAGCTTTGTGCCGCCTCAAAGCGTTGAAGAGCAGTGGGACTTGCCCGGCCTTGAGCGCGTGTTGCGCGACGAGTGGCAGCTCGAAGTGGCATTGACCAGCATGGTCGACAAGAGCGATTCGGTCACCGACGAAGACGTGCTCGAGTTGGTTGTGAAGGCCGGTGACAGCGCCTTTGCCGACAAGGTGGAGCGCGTTGGCATCGATCAGCTGACACCGTTCATGCGCTTGGTGCTGCTGCAAAGCATTGACCAGCATTGGCGCGAGCATCTGGCTTCGCTGGACTATCTGCGTCAAGGCATTCATCTGCGCGGATATGCGCAGAAGAACCCCAAGCAGGAATACAAGCGCGAGGCCTTCGAACTGTTCTCGCAACTGCTGGATGTGGTGAAAATGGAAGTCACCCGCACCTTGATGAATGTGCGCATCCAGTCGCAAGTAGAAGCCAATCGGGCGGCCGAGGCTATCGAGGCAAGGGCTGAACGCGTCAGCAACGTCACCTATACCCACCCGAATGAAGACGGCTCGGTGTCGCAAGACGCCGCGCCTGAGTTCGATGCGGGCAAGTATGGTCATGTTGGCCGCAATGATCCGTGCCCCTGCGGCAGCGGCAAGAAGTTCAAGCTCTGCCACGGCAAGCTGGCCTGATAGCTAGGCCGTAAGTTCAGCTGAGCGTCTAAAAGGAAAGGGCCGCGTCCGGCGAGGATGCGGCCCTTTTTGCTTTTTGGCTTGGGCACAAATGAAAAAGGCTCCCGCAGGAGCCTTTGTTTGCGCGTTAAATCCGCCTGCGATTCAGTTGCCGATCTTGCGGCGACGTGCCAAAAAACCAATCACGCCCAAGCCGGCCAGCAGCATGGCATAGCTTTCGGGCTCAGGGACTGCCGAGATCAGCGGGGAGTAGCCGATTTCAAGTGGGTTCTTCAAACTCTTTGCAATCAGTTGGCCTTCCAAGTGGCTACCGTTGCTGAAGATATCTGCATTCGGCGCAAGGATGCTGCCGCCAACATAGGTATTGACGTTCACCTTGCTTGCATTGGCGAAGTTGAACAGAAGATTTTGGTGGGCTGTTTCTGTCACGAGGCCCAGTTGCTTGGTGATCTGGCCGCCTGAAAATGTGATTTCGCTCGCGCTGCCCGTGTAATTCACGATCACCAAGGCATCGGCAAGCACATTCGTCAAGACAAGATTGCTGAAGGAATTTGTGCCGACGTTGAAAACCTCAACGGCACTTTTGGTGCCTGTCAGGTAAACAGAACTCCATTTTTCTTCGGTGCTGCCAGTTTTGCCCCAGGTCGTCAGCGAGTTGGAAGTTGCCTCCAACTTTGTTTTTGCTGCGGCAAAGTCGATCACATTGGATTGCTTGCGTAAGTCGTGATCCAGGGAAGATCCGGTGCTGCTGCCGCCATAAACACCGTAGCCTTTTCCGTCAGCTGTCCAGCCGGATGGATTCGGGCCGGCGCCAATTGTGCTGTCTACCCCTTGGGGGGCGGTGCCGTAGATGCGACCACCGACATACTTCAAGTCTCCGCCGACCACCAATGCTGGGCCAGTTGTGCCATACGGTGTACGGTAGTTGATGGACAAGCCAGTCGTGTTCATATTGCCGCCCACAGCCATTCGACCTTCGACGTCATTGGCATGGTCCACATTGCCCAGAATGAAGGCGCTGAAACCCTTGGCCGCGCCCAGGTCTACCGTCGGTACCGCCTGTGCCGCACCCGCCAGCAAAGCTGCCGCTGCGATAGAAACCAACTTCAGACCAGTTGCACGATTCAACATATTGCTTTTCACCTGAAACACCTCGATTAGATGAGTTTTCGACCACAGCGAAGGATCCCTCGCCATGGCCGAAATTCTAGGGAAAGCATGGGCAAAAAGCGTGGTTTGGTGAAAGTGGTATTGCTTTGGTTTGTGCGCTTTGCACGAAATCTTGAGTCTGATTGGGTGAACAAAGCTAAGTTGCTGGGCCAGTTCTCCTCAAGCCTGCAAATAGCTGGTCTTGACCGTAGTGAAGAACTCGGCGGCGTAGCTGCCCTGTTCGCGCGAGCCCAAGCTGGATGCCTTTCGGCCCCCGAAAGGCACGTGATAGTCGACCCCGGCCGTCGGCAAGTTGACCATCGCCATGCCCGCTTGGGCATGGCGCTTGAAGTGGCTGGCGTATTTGAGGGAAGCTGTGCAGATGCCGCTCGACAAGCCAAACGGTGTGTCGTTGGCCAGTTGCAAGGCATGTTCGTAGTTATCCGCCGGGATCACGCTGGCAACCGGGCCGAAGATCTCCTCCTGACAATGACGCATTGCGTTGTCGCAGTCGGCAAACAGGGCTGGCGTCAAGTAATGTCCGGGTGTGGCCAGTTTGAGCGTCTCTCCGCCGCAGACATGTCGCGCTCCCTCGGCCCTGGCCATGGCGATATAGCGCAGGTTTTGCGCCAGTTGGCTCGCATCAACGACCGGGCCGATCTGAGTTTCGGCGTGAAGCGCGTGGCCCACCTGCAAGGCAGCTGTTGCCGTGGCGAGGCGGTCCAGGAAGGCCTTGTAGATGCCTTTTTCGACAATGATTCGAGACGCAGCCGTGCAACGCTGGCCGGTTGAGAAGAAGGCGCATTGCACAACGCAGATCACGGCGAGGTCGAGGTCGGCATCGTTCAGCACCACGCAGGGATTCTTGCCGCCCATTTCAAGTTGAAACTTGGCGCCACGCTGGACCGCAGCCTGTGCCACCCGGCTGCCCGTGCCGACCGAGCCAGTGAAGCTCAAGGCGTTCACCTCCTTTGCGCCCAACAGCGCCTGCCCCACCACCGAACCCGGCCCCATCAAGAGATTGAACACGCCGGCCGGCAGGCCTGCACGGCTGATGATTTCACTCAAAGCCCAGGCCGTAGCCGGCACCAATTCAGCGGGTTTGAACAGCACCGCATTGCCATAGGCCAGTGCGGGCGCAATCTTCCAGGCTGGAATCGCAGCGGGGAAGTTCCACGGTGTGATCAAGCCGACCACGCCGACGGGCTCGCGTGTCACTTCGACCTCGACGCCGGGCCGTACCGAGGCCAGCTTGTCGCCCCGCAGGCGCAGGGCTTCTTGCGCATAGAACTTGAAGATGGCTCCGGCGCGAGCTACTTCTCCGACGCCTTCGGGCCGCGTCTTGCCTTCTTCGCGTGCGAGAAGTTCTCCCAATTCGTCTTTGCGGGACAAGATTTCGCTGCCAATTCGGTCCAAGGCATCGGCCCGTACTTGCGGGCTGCTCAGGCCCCACGCGGGCGCGGCAGCGTGGGCGGCCGCGATCGCGAGTTCTGCCTGCGCAGCGTCGGCCTGAGCATAAAGGCCGATGCAGTCGTCGGTGTCTGAGGGGTTGATATTGGCGCGAGCGCCAGTGCCTTCCAGCCACGCTGCGTTGATGAAGTTGGCGAAAACCGGGCGGGAGTCAGACATGGGACCTCTTCAATTTGCTCGATTCAAATATTATAAATATATTTAAATCGAGCAAGGAGGGACTTGAGGCTTCAGTGCTGCTACTGCTACTGCTACTGCTACTGCTACTGCTACTGCTACTGCTACTGCTACTGCTACTGCTGTCTATAGCGTGCCCTCGTCCACTTTGGGCGTGCGGCTGAATAGGCCATTCAAGGCTCTTTGCAAGCTGCTGGCGCTGGGTTTTTCGACGAAGAGGCAGCGTTTGCCGTGGCGCTTGCAGTGGTCCTTGACGCGCCAGTAAGCGTCATGACTGATGCAACCGGTTTGGCAAATCACCAAGTCGGCGGCGGCCAGGCTTGTGTCCAGCTTGTTGGACGCGTCTTCTTCGCCGCCGTCATGGTGCAAAAAACGTCCGCCTGTGCCTTCGATCAACTTGCGGTAGAGCGGCACCACGGCTTGACGCCCGCCCACACAAAGCACAGCCTGTTCCGCCAATTCAAGCCCGCTGGGAGGCTGCCCAGCATTCACAGTCGCGGCCTCGGCGAGTTGCTGAGCTGGCTGGGCCTTGCTTGCTGCGGCCACCGCTTCGGCCGCTTCGGCCAATTGGCGCTGCCGCTCGGCCTGTTGGCGGGCGGTGAGCAACGCGCGCTCCAGTGCGTGAATGCGTTGCTGCTGAGTCTGAATTTGCTGGGCTTGCTCTAGTCTTTGGCGCAGGCCGGGTATGCCAGCTTCTAGCGTTTGCAACTCTTCGCGCAACGCTGCCAGCAAGGTGTCTTTGCCAAGCAACTCGGCCCGCTTGAGCATCAACTCGGCAGCCTGCTGTTCGATCAAGCCCGCCCGCTCTTGCAAGAGCCGGCTGCTGCGCTTTTGCACCAAAGCCAATTCACGCGTGAGCACAGCGTTTTCGTCGGCCAGCAAGCCCAGGCGCTGCAGATCGGCGCGGTTGGCTGCCCCCATCTGATGTTGCAGCATATGGATATCGCGCAAGACTTGTTCTTGCAAAACGGCGTCGCAGCGTGCGTGGGTCAGCGTTGCCCAGAGGCTGGCAGCGACATCGCTACCTTGCTGAGCGCTGCCCCACCATTGGCTCAATGCACCGGTGGTCTTGATTTGTGCCGTTTGCCTGAGGGTGCGCAGAAAGCGTTGGTCCAACTCGCGCTGCAATCCCTCGGCCACTGGACTGCGCTGACTGCAATCATTGATGGCGCCGCAATGGAGCTCGTAATCGTTGGCCAAGGTTTGACCACCCAGCAGCTTGCCAAGGCGGCGGCGCAACAAAGGCATGGGTAAACAGACGCCGATGACCGGGCACAAAGCCTGCGAGGGGAGTTCCCACAAGCGCCTGCGGCGTGAGCCACCGTGCTTCAATTCGCTTGATTTGGGCGGCGAACTTTGCGTGCCGGCTGTGAGCGCAGGCGGTGCTGCTGCTGATGCTGATGCTGATGCCGATGCCGATGCCGATGCCGATGCCGATGCCGCGGCAACTTGCGAAGCGAGCAGCGCAGTGAACACATTGGGCTTATCGCACATCGCTAGGCTCTTGCGCAAAACAATCCAAAGGCGCGCTAGAAGGCGAGGGCGATGCTTGGCGGGGGTGCCGGCCACACCGTGTTGAAAGATGCCACATGGTTCGTGAGTCCTTGTCTAGAGAACTGGCACGGGCTGGCACGAGATCGCTGGCTGGTGCGAAGAAAGAAATCGAGCGCTGAGGGAAGGCTTTTTGCAGCCGCTTGACCGCCCAAACTGGGCGCCTTTTGAAAAGCTATTTGGTCAAAATCAGCTTGCCGAGGGCCGTGACACGCAGGCGATAGAGTTGACCCGCATGCTCAATTTCAAGCTCTCGCTCTCCGGCCAACAGCGTTTTGCTATTGATGCGCTTGCGCGCATTGACCTCGGTCGGCAAAGCGGCAGTTGCCGATGCCTGATCGGCTGCGAGAGCGGAAGGAGAAGAATAGGAGGGCGCCGTGGCTTGCTCAAGGGCTGTCGATGTCTGCATGGCTCGCATCTTAAATGCGAATGATTCGTACTGGCAATCATTTTATTGATCTTGATCTCGCGGCTGTGATCCGCTGGCATTGATAACGCTTCCCATGCAGAGCAGAAATCTGTGGTTTTTCCATGGGCCTGACCGGCGCTCGACGCACAATGCCAGCTGACCCACCAAGGAGAGAGTGATGCAAGGCGACGCAAAGGTTTTGGACTATCTGAATGCACAGCTCAAGATCGAGCTGACCGCGATCAACCAGTATTTCTTGCATTACCGGATGCTGAAGAACTGGGGCTTCGAGCGTTTGGCCAAGCATGAGCATGACGAGTCGATCGAGGAGATGAAGCATGCCGACAAGCTGATGGATCGCATCCTGATGTTGGACGGACTGCCGAATTTGCAGGACTTGGGCAAGCTCTATATCGGTGAGAACGCGGTCGAAGTCTTGCACTGCGACTTAAAGCTTGAGGCGGGCTCCCAGCCGGGGCTGAAGGAAGCGATCGCCTATTGCGAGTCGGTGCGTGACTTTGTTTCCCGCGAAGTGCTGGTCAGCATCCTCAAAGACACCGAAGACCATATCGACCATCTGGAAACGCAGATCGGCCTAGTCGCTCAGCTCGGCGAGCAGAATTGGCTGCAGTCGCAAATGGGCAGCACCAGCTCCTGAGCCTCGGATGGCCGCCAATTTCCAACAATTTGGACGGTCAATTGAATGGCATTGAGAAACATTCGTATTTGCGTTAAAGTCCAGGCAACTCAACAAGAGTTGCCTTTTTTTCGCAAAGCTCATGATTGTTTGTCTGTGCCGCCGAGTCTCCGATCGCGACATCCATGCCCAAGTAGCGTCCGGCGTCAGCAATTTCGAGCTCTTGCAGGATGAAACCGGCGTGGCCAGTGCCTGCGGTTGCTGCGGGGACTGCGCGCGCGAAGTTTTTGACGCGGCACTGGCCAAGAGCGGCTGTGCCGGCGCCTGCCGCAGCGAGCGCCAGGCCTGGGCCGTGGTCAGCTTGCGCTGAGTCGCTAGAGGCTTAATCGCTCAACTAAGCGCTCAAATCGCGCGGGCTGGTCCGCGCCAACTAGAACCACTCCTGGCCCGTCAAAGCCTTGCTATTGGGGAACACGATGCGGCCATCCGCAGGCGCCAGCACCGCGCTGCCGTCGTGACGCGTACCAATTTTCTGGCCTTTCGAGATCGCGTCAAAGCTGGTCCAGGCTTGTTCGAAGCGGTCGTCCGCGTGCTGCCTGTCGATCACCTCATACAGTTGCAGCACTTCGGCAGGCTGGT
>CAUPEV010000199.1:0-8682 GCA_963510335.1 uncultured Roseateles sp. | reverse complement strand
AGTGGCCGCGGCATCAGCACCGGGCGGCGCAGCAGCCGGGTGTCCGGCGCGCCCGAGGTGTTTGGAGAAATGCCCATCACCTGCTTGGCCGAAGAAATCGAAACCGCCGGTGCCGGTCAGGTGCGCGCCTTGATCTGCATCGCCGCCAACCCGGTGCTGTCAACGCCCAACGGGCCACGCCTTGCCCGCGCGCTCGAGGGCCTGGACTTCATGCTCAGCCTGGACATCTACCTGAACGAAACCAGCCGCCATGCCGATGTGATCCTGCCGGGGCTGTCGCCGCTGGAAGACCTGCACTTTGACGTCGCTTTCCCGCAGCTGTCATTTCGCAACCACGCGCGCTTTTCTGGACCGGTGTTCGCCAAGCCAAACGGGCAGCCCGAAGAATGGGAAACACTCTTGCGACTGACGGCCATGCTCGAGGGCCGGGATTGGCGCGCCGATTTGACCGAGTTGGACGACGACGCCATCGCGGCAGATCTGCAGCGCTTGGGGCCCGCCACTGCCGCTTCCTTGTCACAGCAACTCGGCGGCCTGCGCGGGCCGGAGCGCTTGATCGACTTGGCCTTGCGCACCGGGCCTTATGGTGGAGCCGCAGAGCAAGACCTGACCCTTGCCACGATCAAGGCAGCCGATGGCGGCATCGACCTCGGCCCTTTGCAGCCGCGCATCCCCGAGTTGTTGCGCACACCATCTGGCCGCATCGAACTGGCGCCGCCTTCGCTGCTGGCGGATCTGCAAAATGTCGACGCGGCATTGAGCTTGCCGGCGCCCGAGTTCAGCCTGATAGGACGGCGTGATCTGCGTTCGGGCAATAGCTGGATGCACAACCTAGCGCTGCTGGCCAAGGGGCCGGAGCGCTGCACCCTGTTGATCAATCCGCAGGACGCCGCGCGAATGGGTCTGCGCGACGGCAGCCAAGCCAAGCTCAGCAGCGACTTGGGCGAGTTGCAAGTGCGGGTGGCATTGAGCATGGACATGTCGGCCGGTGTGGTCAGCCTGCCGCATGGATGGGGACATGACTTACCCGGCGTTCGGATGGCCGTCGCAGGCATCAAACCTGGCGTCAATCTGAATGCCCTGATGAATGACAGCCTGCGCGACCCACTTTCCGGCAACGCCGTGCTCAGCGGCATGGCGGTCAAGATTTGTGCCGCATGAGTCAGAGAAAACTCAAACTCCTCGACAAACCTATATCTTTCGTGTTACATTCACCAGATAGATACGCACAAGACCGTTTCTTCAAGGTCTTCAATCTGCAGCCCCGCCGTACGTACGCTTTATTCGTCGCGCTAGGCTCGCTTCAGTTTCAACTCCCCGTTTGACTGTTCTTGAGTGTTTCTGTCTTCGAAGGTCTCGCGTTGTCGCGAGCCGCGAAGTGTTTTTTATTTTGTTCAAAAGGAACACATCATGACAACAATGCAAACTGGTACCGTGAAATGGTTCGACGACGGCAAGGGCTTCGGCTTCATCACGCCTGAAGACGGCTCCAAGGATCTGTTCGCTCACCACAGCGAAATCCGCAACAACGGCGGTTTCCGCACTTTGGCCGAAAACCAAAAGGTTGAGTTTGAAGTCAAGCAAGGCCCTAAGGGTCTGCAAGCTTCGAACATCCGCGGCCTGTAAAAGCCCCGGTACGGCGCGCAAGCGCCGTCACTAAAAAGGGTTGGCGCGCAAGTGCTGACCCTTTTGTTTTGACTCTCAGTTGTACCCGTTTTAAATTTGATCCCCCAGATCAAATGGTTTTGCCCCCACCAAAACCAATGCGCCGCTCCGCAATGCGCCGCAGCTTCAACTTGCCAAAATAATTACAAGTCCAGGCAAGCGAATATCAAGGTCGGCCCATTGAGCCCGGCACCTGTCATGCGCCCGCCAAGCCTAGACCAAGCCATTACTGTCGTTTGAGGCCACGAAGACTCACGACCCAATGCGCGTACCCCGATCACGCAGTCAATAAGCAAACTCCCTTCGCCATATCGCGCCGCGACAGCTGTCTTGGCGCACACCTCTCTCAAAAAAATGCAAACTAAAAACAGCATTGAGGTGGGCAAATATCTTGTCTCACCCATGATCAAACCCCAGGACGATGGCAGTTTTGCCGCGTCAGTTTCAATCCGCTCAGGACGCGGCATGGCCAGCCATGACCGTGTGATGCGCTTCACCCCGCGCTTCATCAGCCAGCGCGCTGCGATGCGCTACGCCACGGCCGAAGGCTTGGCTTGGGTGCGCGCGCATTGATGCGTAAATAGGCCTCGGCCCATAAGAAAAGGCGCTCCGAGGAGCGCCTTTTTACGTTCAAGTGATCGGCAAGTTAACTCTTCGCTAGGCCGCCGCCGAGCGCCTTGTACAGCTGCACATTGTTCAGCAGCAAGCCCAGGCGGGTCTGCAACAAGGCCTGCTGCGCGGCATAACTGGCGCGCTGCGCGTCCAGCAGTTCCAAGCTGTTCGATGCGCCATTGGCAAACCGCAGCTCCACCAATCGCAGACGCTCGGCTTCGGCGCGCGCCTGATCGGCCTGTGCTTGCGTTTGCTCCGCATAAGTGGCGCGGCCCGCCAAGGCATCGGCCACTTCACGGAAAGCCTGCTGCACCGTCTTTTCGTACTGCGCGACAGCAATCGCTTGCGCCGCCTTGCTGGCCCCCAGATTGGCCTGATTGCGCCCGGCATCAAAGATCGGCATCAGCGCTTGCGCGCCCAGACTCCAGACCGTATTGCTGAACAGCTGCGACAACTCATTGCTGGCCGTGCCCAAACTGGTGGTCAGGCTGATGGACGGGAAAAAGGCCGCCCGCGCCGCGCCGATATTGGCGTTCGCCGCGATCAGCAATTGCTCCGCCTGCAAGACGTCGGGGCGCTTGATCAAGACCTCGGACGGCAGGCCGGCCGGCAGCTCGAACACTTGAGCCGCCGCCAATTGCTGGCCCTGAGCCATATCGTTCGGCAGAGCTTGGCCAAGCAGCAACACCAGACCGTTCTCGCTCAGCTCGCGCTGGCGCTTGGCCTGTGCGAGGCTGGCGCGCGCGGCCGCCGCAGCGGACTCGGCGGAGCTCAGATCCAGCGCCGAGCCGGCGCCGCCGTAAAACTTCATGCGCGTCAAGCGCAAGGTGTCCTCACGGGCGGCCAAGGTCTGGCGGGCCAAGAGCAAGAGCTCCTGGTCGGCTTGCAGCGCCAGATAGCTGGAGGCCACGCCGGCCACCAGGCTGATCTGGGCTGCGCGGCCGCCCTCCGCGCTGGCCAGGTAACGCGCCAGCGCAGCGTCACTTTGGCTCTTCACGCGCCCGAACAAATCGAGCTCGAAGGCGCTGATCTGCAGTCCGGCCTGGTAGCTATTGCTGCTACCGCCGCTGCCGTCTGTTTTGGGCTGCCGGTTGGCGCTGAGGCCGGCATTGACGGTCGGCCAACGATTGGCGTCTGCCACCCGTGCCAGCGCGCGTGCCTGCTCAACATTGAGCAGCGCCACGCGCAGATCGCGGTTGTTCTTGAGGGCGATTGCGATCAGCTCGCTGAGCCTGGCGTCGGCGGCGTAGAAACTCTGCCAGGGCAGCTCAACCGCTGAAACAGCGGCTGAGGAGCTGCTGTCGGCATGGAGCCAGGTGGCAGCCACCGGCGCCGCCGGCGTCTTGTGCTCAGGCGCCAAAGACATGCAAGCGCTGAGCAGCAGGGTTGAGGCTGCCGCAATCAGACTGAATGGGAAACTTGGGCGAATCATGGTGCTTGCTCCTGAGTCGATGCTGGAGCCACGCCAGCGCCGAGATGATGTTGGGCGCTGAGCTGGCGTTGCCGCTCCGTGCCCGGGAAGATGCGCCGCACCACCAGGAAGAACACGGGCACGAACAGGACCGCCAAGACGGTGGCCGAGATCATGCCGGCCATCACGCCGGTACCGATGGCGCGCTGGCTGGCCGAGCCCGCGCCGCTGGCAAACACCAAAGGCATAACGCCCAGAATAAATGCCATCGAGGTCATGATGATGGGGCGGAAGCGCAGATGGCAGGCTTGCAGAATCGACTCGATCAGCCCCAAACCCTCGGCCTGCAAGTCCTTGGCGAACTCGATGATCAGGATCGCGTTCTTGGCCGACAGGCCGATGATGGTGATCAGGCCCACCTTCAAAAACACGTCATTGGGCATGCCGCGCAGCGACACGCCAGCCAAGGCCCCCAGCAGGCCCAGCGGCACCACCAGCAAAACAGCCAGCGGAATGGTCCAGCTCTCGTACAGCGCGGCCAGGCACAGGAACACCGCCAACAAGGAGAAAACCAGCAGGATGGTGGCCTGCGAGCCCGACAGCTTTTCTTCGCGTGACAGCCCGGTCCACTCATAGCCGATACCGGCCGGCAGCTTGGCGATCATCTGCTCCAGCTCCTTCATGGCGTCGCCGGTGGATGAGCCCACAGCGGCGTCGCCAGCCAGGCGCATCGCCGGGTAGCCGTTGTAGCGCACCGCTTGCATCTGACCGCTGGTCCAATGCGTGGTGGCGAAGGCCGACAGTGGCACGCTCTTGCCCAGGTTGTTGTTGACATTGAGCTTGAGCAAGTCCTCGGGCTTCATGCGCGCGGCGGCCTCGGCCTGCACGATCACGCGCTGCAGCCGCCCGCTGCTCGGGAAGTCATTGATATAGGCCGAACCCAGCTGCGTGCCGATTACCGCCGCCACCGACTCATAGGCCACGCCCAGGGCATTGGCCTTGTCGCGGTCGATCTCGACCTGCAGCTGCGGTGCGTCTTCCAGACCGTCCGGCCGCATGCCGGTGATGACCTTGCTCTTGGACGCCATGCCCATCAGCTGATTGCGTGCATTCAGCAAAGCCTCATGGCCCAGGCCGGCTCGGTCCTGCAGACGCAGGGCGAAGCCGGAAGCCGTGCCCAGTTCGGGGATGGGCGGCGGCGAGAGCGGGAAGATGAAGGCATCACGCACCGCCATCATCGCGCCGAAGGCCCGGCCGGCCAGCGCCTGCGCGCTGTGCTCGGGGCCATGGCGCTCGCTCCAGGGCTTCAGCGGCACGAACACCAGCGCCGCATTCTGACCCTGACCCGAGAACGAGAAGCCGATCACGCCGACGGTGGCTTGCACCTCGGGCTGCTTGAGCATGAAGTCTTCGACCTGCTTGACCGCAGCCTCGGTGCGATTGGTGGTCGCACCCGGCGGCAGTTGCACATTGACGATCAGATAACCCTGATCTTCATTGGGCAGGAAGGAGGTTGGCATGCGCACATAAAGCAGGCCGACAACAGCAACCAGAGCCACATAAATGACAAGCACCCGGCCGCTGCGGCGCAGCAGCTTGGCGACCCAACCCTCGTACCCCTTCGCGGTGCGCGAGAAACCGCGGTTGAACCAGCCGAAGAAACCGGTCTTGGCATGGGCATGACCAGCCTGCACCGGCTTGAGCAAGGTGGCGCACAAGGCAGGCGTTAGGGTCAACGCCATCAGCGCCGACAAGAGCATCGCCGCCACCATGGCGAGCGAGAACTGGCGGTAGATATTGCCGACCGAGCCGGCAAAGAAGGCCATGGGCACGAAAACCGACACCAGCACCACGGTGATGCCGATGATGGCGCCAGAGATCTGCCCCATCGCCTTGCGGGTGGCCTCCAGCGGCGACAGGCCCTCCTCGTTCATGATGCGCTCGACGTTCTCGACCACCACGATGGCATCGTCAACCAGGATGCCGATCGCCAGCACCATGCCGAACAGCGTCAGCACATTGATGGAGAAACCCATGGTCAACATGATGGCGAAAGTGCCCAGCAATGCGATCGGCACGACCAGGGTCGGGATCAAGGTGTAGCGCCAGTTCTGCAAGAACAGATACATCACCAGGAAGACCAGCACGATGGCTTCGAACAAGGTCGTCACCACCTGCTTGATCGAGATGTCGACGAACTTGGACGAGTCGTAAGGGATCTCGTAATTGACGTCCTCGGGGAAGTAGCGCTGCAACTCCAGCATGCGCGCCTTCACCGCATCGGCGGCCGCCAGTGCATTGCCGCTCGGCGCCAGCTGGATGCCGATGCCGGTGGACGGCTTGCCGTTCAGACGCGAGTAGGAGCCATAGCTCTGGCCACCCAGCTCGATGCGGGCGACGTCCTTCAGGCGCACGCTTGAGCCGTCGGCATTGGCGCGCAGCACCACATTCTGGAACTGCGCAGCACTCTCCAGTTGACCCTTGACCACCACGGTGGCCGACATGGTCTGAGTCGACAGATTCGGCAGATCGCCCAGCGTGCCGGCCGGCACCAAGGCGTTCTGATTGCGGATCGCGTTATTGACTTCGGACGGGCTGATGTTGAAAGACAACATCTTGGCCGGATCCAGCCAGATGCGCATCGCCCGCTCGGTACCGAAGAGCTGAGCCTGGCCGATGCCGGGCAGGCGCTGGATCTCGGGGATGATGTTGCGCGAGGCGTAATCACCCAGTTGCACGGGGTCCATGGTGCCATGCTTGGACGACAGCGTGACGAACAAGAGGAAGTTGTTGCGCGCTTTGTCGATGCGCACGCCCTGCTGGACCACGGCCGAAGGCAGACGCGGCGAGGCGCGACCCATGCGGTTCTGTATCTCGACCTGAGCCAAGTCGATATTGGTGCCGGGCTCGAAGGTCACGGTGATCGCACCGGTGCCATTGGCCTGGCTGACCGATTCCAGATAAGCCAGGCCGGGTGCGCCATTGAGCTCTTGCTCGATCACGGAAATAACGCTCTCGTCCAGCGTCTTGGCGGAAGCACCTGGATAGACGGTGCTGATGACCAGTGACGGTGGCGCCACGGTCGGGTACTGGGCGACTGGCAGTTTGGTGATGGCGACAGCGCCGAACACCAAAATGAACAGCGCAATCACCCAGGCAAAAATCGGTCGATCAATGAAAAAACGTGCCATTGTGTGACCCTCCGCTTAGTGGCTGGCAGCCGAAGCTGCAGCCATAGGCGCGGACGCCGAAACGGCTGGAGCCGAAGCTGCCATCCAAGGCACTGGCGTCACCGGCGCACCGGGCACGAACATCTTCTGGAAGCCGTCAACAATGACTTGCTCGCCGACCTGCAAGCCCTCCAGCACCACCCATTGATTGCCGGCGGCCTGGCCGATCTTGACCATGCGGTTCAGCGGCTTGTTGTCGGCGCCAATTACCATCACCGAGTCACCCTGGTTGCCGCGCTTGACGGCTTGCTGCGGCAGCAGAATACCGGCCGGCAACTCGGCCTGCACCAGGCGCACCCGCACATATTGGCCGGGCAAGAGCTGAGCCTCGGCATTGGCCACTTCGGCGCGCAGCGTCACTTGACCGGAGGTGGGGTCGACACTCAAATCGGTGAAGAGCAGACGACCGGGCTGCTTGAGCTCGCTGCCGTCATCCAGCACGATGCGCACTTCGGCGGCAGGCTGGCCCGTCTTTGAGCCGAGCTTGCGCAACTGCCCAGCATTGAGTGCCCGGCGCATTTGCTGCACCTCGTTGGCGCTCTGGGTGAAGTTGACAAACACGCTGGAAGTCTGCTGAATCAGCGCCAACTGGGTAGCCTCGGCAGCGCTGACCAAAGCGCCCTCGGTCACCAGCGCGCGGCCGATGCGGCCGGAGATCGGTGCCGTCACATGGGCATAGTCCAGGTTCAGCTTGGCGCCGGTGATGGCGGCCTTTGCGGCGGCCACATCGGCTTCGGCCGCCTTGGCCGCAGCCACCGAGATCAAGTATTCCTGCTGCGAAATGGCCCGGCCTTCATACAAAGGCTTGTTGCGTTCCGCTTGCGCGGCCGCTTGGCTCAGATTGGCTTGCGCCTTGGCCAAGTTGGCCTGCGCGCTGTCCAGCGCGGCCTGGTAGGGCGCCGGGTCGATCTGGAACAAGGCCTGGCCGGCTTTGACTTCCTCGCCTTCGGTGAACAGGCGCTTGAGCACCACGCCATTGACACGCGCCCTGACCTGCGCAGTGCGCAAAGCCTCGACCCGACCGGGCAATTCGGTTTGCAAGGCCACGGCTTGCTGTTGCGCGCTGATCACGCCGACTTGCGGAGGAGGCGGCGCGCCACCGCCAGCGGGCTTGTCGCCAGCACCGCCGCCGCAAGCGGTCAATGCACCTGCAGCGCCAGCCATAGCGATGACCAAGGGGAGCAAGTAAAGCACACGGGCGCCGGCGCTCAGCGTGCGTGGGTTGTTGGAGGATGCGGTTTGTGTCGGCATGTTGATTTGAAAAGAAAAAGGCGGCAAAGCTGCGGAACAAGAATGGCTCGCATTCTATACATACATTCGCGCATGTATGTAAATTAGGCTAAAATATCCTCACGATGGCCAGGAAAACAAAACTCGAAGCGCAAGAAACGCGCAATAGCTTGCTCGACGCGGCGGAACTGCTGTTCCAGCAGCGCGGCGTTTCGCGCTGCTCGCTGCAAGATATTGCGCTGGCGGCAGGCGTGACACGCGGAGCGATCTACTGGCATTTCCAGGACAAAGCCGAGTTGTTCAACGCGATGATGGAGCGCGCCACCATGCCGCTCGAAGAAGGCATGCACCCGCCCAGCGCAGCCGCCGCCCACCTGACGCTGACGGAATTGCGCTGGGGCTTGGTCAACGTTTTCTACACCGCCATGCACAACGAACGCACCCGCCGGGTGTTCGAGATCGCAATGCAAAAGGTCGAGTACACCGGCGAGATGCAGGCTCTGCAGGAGCGCAAGCTGGCCTCGCACCGTGAGT
>CAUPEV010000198.1:0-8885 GCA_963510335.1 uncultured Roseateles sp. | reverse complement strand
TCAAGTCGGCAATAGCTTCAGCCTGGGCCAGGTCGAGCTTGTCGTTGAGAAATGCCCGTTCACTGAACTCCCCCGGCCGGGCCAGGCGACAGCCCAATTGCAGGCAACGCTGCAGCAACATATCCAGCACCACAGTGCCGCCGTGGCGTGGCACCACGCTTTGATAAAGCGCGCGCAACTCGCGCAACATCAGGGCGTAATGCTCGGCCTCCATGGCGTCTGCGAGACGCATGGAGTCGGACAAATCGGCAAACAAAACGGTCAGATTGCGGCGCTCGCCCGGCGCTTGCTGCACCGGCGTGCGATCGGTCGGATGGATCATGGGTGGGTGTCTTTAGTCACCCCATCATAGAGTGGCGCGGCCCTAGGAATGCATCAGCGGCGCCGAAAAAGCCGGCAGATCTTCTTCGCGCAGGCCCAGGTAAACGGGCTGCCCGGCACGGCGATGGATATTGATCTTGGCGTTATAGACCCGGTGTGGGCGCCCATGCTTGTCGCTGATCTCAAACTCGCTGATGCCAAAGGCGCCGGCGGCGTCGCGGTTACCGGTCAAGTAACAGGCAATCTCATCGATCTCGGCGCCGGCCAGGCTCAGGCCGTTGAGGGCCTTGAGTGGGCGGCGAGTGCGCTCGACAAAGTCCACCGAATCGATGCGCTGGATCTCGCCGCTATGCTCGTCACGCATCAAGGTATTGAATTTTCCGACCAAAATCTGCCCCGGCAGGGCGCGGTCAATCATGCGCGCCAGCTCTATCGTCACCTGGCCGACCAAATAGCTGAACGAGGTGGGGTTCAGCCCCTCGCTTTGGTAGAACTCATAGTGCGAGCCGACATGAAAGGCCGCCCGCAGCTGCGGCACCGACTCCGGCCGGCGCGCCCGCTCGCGCGCCAGCGCGTTGTCGGCCAGAATGAATTGCAGGAGCTGATACAGCTCGACATTGGCCTCGATGCCGCGCATGCGGTTCCAGATGTAGAAGCCGTCACCGGTGGTGGTGCGAGCGAAATTGATATTGATTTCGCGGTCCAGCAGCTTGGCATAGGCTGCATTGACCGAACAGGACAGACTGTTGAGCTGCACCACCTGTTGCAGCGGCGTCAGCAGCGAAAAGCCGACAGCGTCAAACAGAATGACCGCACGGTCTTCCACCAGGCGAATGCCATAACGGGCCACGATCGCGGCAATCAAGTCCAGGCCCAGCCCGGCCTCCGGGGCGAAGGGCAGGCCGATGAAATGCGGCGTCAGGCCCAGCTCGGTCGCGGTTTGCTCGAATTGAGCAGCGGGCAGATGCGCTTGATTGGCCAGCAGCTCATCCAAGACCCGGCCGCGCCGCAAGGCTTCTTGCGGCTCATGCGCGGCTTGGGTGAATTCGGTCAGCAGCGGATGTGGGGCCACGAGCAGCCGCAAGCCGTTTTGCCCGCCATCGGCCGGGGTCCAGCCGAAGATCAGGTTTTCGCCTAAATCCCACAGCTCATAAAGCAGCTGGTCGAGGACGACGATGTTGTCGCGCACCTGGGCTTCGCTCAGGCCGCTCGGCAAGGCATAGGCCATAAAGCCGTCAAGCCATGATCTGCGCTTGCGGATTTCTTCTGTCACTCGTCTGTCCCCTGATCAACACTGGCGAAAGGGGTCAGGACCGACCCCGCTGGCGCTATTGTCAGGGATGGGCTCGCAAATACGAGTTAAATACGGCGCAGCGTTGGTTTTGCCGAAGCCAACATGAGCTGCTGCATCTGACGGTTAGCGCTCAGGCCGGTGACGACGACGCGCGGCAGTTGCACGATCTCGGTCCGCACCGCCTTGCCGCTGATCACCACGCGATCCAGTTGCTGGGCTTGCTGTTTAGCAGCTTGGGCGGTGGCGCCGGCCAATGTGGCGGCGGCGATGATGAATTGGGCGAAGAAAGCTTGATGAGTACGCATGATGATGGGCTCCTTGAGTGAACATCGAAGCGGCTGCTTTGTTGAATCAATTGCTGCTTCGTTGCACTCAGTATCGGAAACCAAAGCGTGCGCCGCCACGGCGGTGCGATGAAGTGCCAGTGCTTGCGTGTGGGCTGCGGCTGCGGCCGATGAAGGGTTTACCCGGTGTTTGAATGCGGCTGTCTGGCTGCGGAATTTGGGCTGTTTAGGCAGAAAAACGCCTTCGCCCTATGATGTCAGGTTGCTTCGCCCTGTGCACACCATGTCCGACTCCCTATCTTTGTCATCGCCCTTGCCCTTGGCCTTACCCCTGCCTTTGCCGTTTGAAATCCCGATGATTCGAGTTCGCGGCGCGCGTACCCACAATCTGAAAAACATCGATGTGGACCTGCCGCGCAACAAGCTGGTGGTGATCACGGGCTTGAGCGGCTCGGGCAAATCCAGCCTGGCTTTTGACACCCTTTATGCCGAAGGTCAGCGTCGATACGTCGAGAGTTTGTCGGCCTACGCGCGGCAGTTTTTGCAGTTGATGGACAAACCCGATGTCGATGTGATCGAAGGCTTGTCGCCGGCGATCTCGATCGAGCAAAAGGCCACCAGCCACAACCCGCGCTCGACCGTCGGCACCGTCACCGAAATTCACGATTACCTGCGTTTGCTTTACGCCCGCGCCGGTACGCCGTTCTGCCCCGACCACAACCTGCCGCTGGAGGCTCAAAGCGTCAGCCAGATGGTGGACGCCGTTTTGGCCATGCCTGAAGACTCAAAGCTGATGCTGCTGGCACCGGTGGTGCGCGACCGCAAGGGCGAGTTCCTCGACTTGTTCGAGTCGCTGCAGGCGCAGGGCTATGTACGCTTTCGGGTCGACGGCGCGACCATAGACGCGCCCGACTTCCCGGTGCTGAAGAAGACCGAAAAGCACGATATCGATGTGGTGGTGGACCGCATCAAACTCAAAGCCCGCGACGCCAAGGACGCCGACGAGACCGCCGATGGCCTGCGTCAACGCCTGGCCGAGAGCTTCGAGGCGGCGCTGCGCCTGGCCGAGGGTCGTGCGCTGGTGCTGAATATGGACAGTGGCGTCGAGAAGGTCTTGTCGAGCAAGTTTGCCTGCCCGGCCTGCAGCTATTCGCTGTCCGAGTTGGAGCCACGGCTGTTCTCGTTTAACTCACCCGTCGGCGCCTGCCCGTCTTGCGAGGGCCTGGGTCAGCTGACCATGTTCGATGGCGACAAGGTCGTGGCCTTTCCATCTTTGAGCCTGGCCAGCGGCGCGGTGAAGGGCTGGGATAGGCGCAATGCCTATACCTTCTCCATCCTGGAGGCGGTTGCCGCGCATTACCAGATCGACATCGAGCAGCCCTTTGAGGACTTGCCCGAGCATGTGCGCCACGCGCTGCTGCATGGTTCGGGCAGCGAGGAAATTGCTTTCGTCTACCAGGCCGAGAGCGCTGCCGGCGGGCCCAAGAAGCGTGCGGTCAAACGCTCGCACCCGTTCGAGGGCATCTTGCCCAGCCTGGAGCGGCGCTTCAAGGAATCGGACTCCAGCGCGGTGCGCGAGGATCTGGCGCGCTATATGTCAGCCAAGCCCTGCCCGCATTGCGAGGGCTCGCGCCTGCGCCGCGAAGCGCGCAATGTCGTGTTGCAACCCGCCGATGCAGCGCCGGGCGCCAAGGGCCGACCGATTTATGACGTCGAGCATTCAACCCTGCGCGACTGCCTGATCTATTTTGAAGGCCTGAAGCTGAAGGGCTCCAAGGCCGAGATCGGCGACAAGGTGGTGCGCGAAATCACCTCGCGGCTACGCTTCCTGAATGACGTGGGGCTGAACTATCTGAGCCTTGACCGCAGCGCCGACACCTTGTCCGGTGGCGAGGCCCAGCGCATCCGCCTGGCCTCGCAAATCGGCTCGGGCCTGACGGGGGTGATGTATGTGCTGGTCGAGCCCAGCATCGGCTTGCACCAGCGCGATAACGACCGCCTGATCGCGACGCTGCGGCGCCTGCGCGACCTCGGCAACACGGTGATCGTGGTCGAGCATGACGAGGATGCGATCCGCGCGGCCGACTATGTCTTGGACCTCGGCCCCGGCGCCGGCGTGCACGGCGGGCGCATCATGTCGCAGGGCACGCCCGAGCAAGTGGCGGCCGACCCGAATTCACCTACCGGGCGCTATCTGTCCGGCGCGGCCTGTATCGAAGTGCCGCGTGAGCGCCACCAAGTCAGCCCGCAAGCGGCCCATCAGGCGCTAAAAATCGTCAATGCCCGAGGCAACAATCTGAAGGGCGTGACGGTCGAGATCCCGGTGGGCCTTTTGACTTGCGTGACCGGCGTGTCCGGCTCGGGCAAGAGCACCTTGATCAATGACACGCTTTACACAGCGGTCGCTAAAAAGCTCTACCAAAGCCACGCCGACCCAGCACCACATGATCAGATCGAGGGGCTGGAGGCCTTTGACAAGGTTATCAATGTGGACCAAAGCCCGATCGGCCGCACGCCGCGCAGCAACCCGGCCACCTATACCGGCTTGTTCACGCCGATCCGCGAGCTCTTCGCCGAAATGAATACCGCACGCGAGCGCGGTTACGGCCCCGGGCGCTTCAGCTTCAACGTCGCCGGCGGCCGCTGCGAGGCCTGCCAGGGCGATGGCGTGCTGAAGGTGGAAATGCACTTCCTGCCCGATGTCTACGTGCCTTGCGACAGCTGTTTTGGCAAGCGCTACAACCGCGAAACGCTGGAAGTGCTCTACAAGGGCAAGAACATCACCGAAGTGCTGGCGATGACGGTGGAGGACGCGCATCAGTTCTTCAGCGCCGTGCCGACGTTGGCGCGCAAGCTGCAGACGCTGCTGGATGTGGGTCTAGGCTATGTGAAGTTGGGCCAGAGTGCGACCACCTTGTCGGGCGGCGAGGCGCAGCGGGTCAAGCTGGCGCTGGAGCTGAGCAAGCGCGACACCGGCCGCACGCTTTACATCCTGGACGAGCCGACCACCGGCCTGCACTTTGCCGACATCGCCCTTCTTTTGAAGGTATTGCATCAGCTGCGCAATGCCGGCAATACCATCGTCGTGATCGAGCACAACCTCGACGTCATCAAGACGGCGGACTGGGTCATCGATATGGGGCCGGAAGGCGGCTCGGGCGGCGGCCAGCTCTTGGTGGCCGGCACGCCGGAGACGGTGGCCGCCCATGAGGGCAGCCATACCGGGCGCTACTTGAAGAACTTGCTGCGCTGAAGTACCTATTGCGCTGAAAAACCTGCTGCGCCGCAGAGGGCGCAGCAAAAGCCTTAGCTGGCCTTGCGGCGGCGGGCGATAAAGCCCACTGTGAACAAGCCCGCCATCAGCAGGGCCCAGGTCGCAGGCTCTGGGATGGGAGGGGTGGGCGGGCCTGGAGGCAGAGTCGGGATCAAACCGCCGCCACCGCCGCCGCCACCACCACCAATGCCGCCGCCACCACCGCCCAGGCCGGGGAAGCCGCCGCCAGGAGTAAGTAGACCCGGCGTTAGCGCGGGGCCGCCCTCAAAGCCTGAGCCGCCCGCAATCTGGGCAAAGCTCCCTGGGCCTGCCGCTGGGCCGGCCGATGTGGGATCCAATTCCAGCGGGCCATCTGCTTCTTGCGTCGAGGATGCCAAACTGCTGCCGCCGCCAGGCCCGGCTGCCCGGGGCGCGATCCGTTGGACGCGGCTGACATTGCGGCAGACGGTTGGCACCAAAATGCACTGGCCTTCTTCGCAATAGACCAGGCCGCGCTCTTCATAGGCTTGCGTCCATTTTGTGCGGCTGACTGTCTTGCAAATATTGCTGGCGCCGAAATGCATCTCGCTGATGGCGGCGCCGTACTGCGCTTGACCTTCAATGCTGTCGCGTTTGATCGTGACGATCTCGTCGTAATCGCGCTTGAGCATGCGCTCCTTCAGGCGTGCACGAGTCGAAGCCGATATGTCCTTGTAGCGGTCAACGGCAGCCACGACGTCGCCCATATAGGGGTTGACGCCGGGCTTGTCCCACGAGCAGTTTGGCAAGGTGACGCCAGACGCAGCGCCGGAGGCGGCAAGGGCAATAGCTGCAAACATGGACATTGTTGGATTCCGTCAGAGTTAGTCCGAAGACTTGGCGGCAGAGCCGTCGCTACATTCAGTGAACTGGAGGTTGGGTGGTGATGGAAAGCCCTGGCTTATCCATCGACTTGTGATGCCGAGAGTGTAATAAGCCAGATGAGCAAAAGCTGAGTAAGGCCTGGGTAGATCGGTCTAGGCGGTGGTTTAAGTCACACTTGCTCAAAATTCTTTGCCTCTGCCGGCAATTCCAGCGCTCGAACAGCCTTGGCGTTTGAGCTTTCCTCTGTCGTTTTTCGGCCTGAGCAAGCTCGGCATGATTTCAGCGCTCATTTCGCTGCTAATCTGCTCAGGCTTCACTTGCCCTCCAACTTTTGCAGATATCCCATGTACCCGGCCAACGCTCGCCATGTGCTTGATGTCGAAGACGATCGCCTCAATATCGTCTTGATGGAAGAGGTCTTCCGGCGTTTGCCCGATTGGCGCTTGGAGTGCGCCGAGGATGGCGCTCAAGCACTCAGTCTGCTTGAGCAGGCACAACCGGACTTGGTGTTGATCGATATGAATCTGCCCGATATGAGCGGCTTGGCTTTGCTGGCTCGGCTGCGCAGCAATCCACGTGACGCCAAACTTCGATGCATTGCTTTGTCGGCCGATGACTTGCCGGAGCAGCTTGAGGTGGCACGTGCCGCCGGATTCAGTGACTATTGGGTCAAGCCTATCGACGTGCTGCAAATGGTTGAGGTCTTGCGCGGCGCACTTGCTGGCCCAAGGTCCTGAGCCTACGAACTGCGAAAAAAAAGCCCGGATGTCCGGGCTTTTTTATTGCAAACCGAGGCAGCAAGAGCGGGTTCCCGCTGCGTCACGCATTACTTCAGGTGACTGTTGATCAGCTTGGTCATCTCGAACATATCGGCCTTGGCCTTGCCGAAGATTTCCTTCAGTGCGGCGTCGGCAACGATGATGCGCTTTTGCACGGCATCTTGCAGATTGTGCTTCTTGATGTATTCCCACACCTTTTTGGTCACATCGGTGCGCGGCAGCGGTGCTGCGCCGACGATGGCGGCCAAGGCGGCGCTGGGAGTCAGTGCCTTCATGAAAGCTGCGTTCGGGGTGCGCTTCTTTGCAGGCGCTGCAGCCTTCTTGGCGGCCGGGGCTTTCTTGGCCGCAGGTGCCTTTTTGGCCGCAGCGACTTTCTTAGCCGGCGCAGCAGCCTTCACAGCCTTTGCGGCCGGAGCCGCGGCTACTTTTTTCGCCGGTGCGGCTTTCTTGGCCGCAGGCGCTTTCTTAGCGGGCGCGGCCTTCTTTGCAGTTGCCATTTCTAATCTCTCCATCAAAAGTTGTTGATGTGCTCGGTCCGGGTGAAGGCCGCATAAGCCTTCATTTCTCTCTAGCACCTAGCAGGGCTGATGGTACTGCGGCACTTGCTGCTTGAGAAGGCTTGCACAGGGAAAGCAGGCCCTATCTCACGCCGAAATACAACCTGTTTACCCTTGGTGTCGCGCACTCGCATCACTTGTTGGGGATTTACTCTTGAATTCGTCTTTGGCTCCGGTGAGCGAGCGTTCGCCGTATCTTCATCGCTCCCAACAAACTTGGCGTTAGCACCGCGGCGGCAATGCTGTGGAATTGGAGGCGTCTGGCGGGCTAGGGCCGATATCGCGCCTAGCGGTCGATCTCGTAGGACAGCAGCGCCACGGTTTCCCACTCAATCGCTTGGCCGTTCTCGATATAGGGCGCGAAACGAGCCGAGCGAATATCTTGCAGTGCCTGCTGATCAAGTCGCGCGAAACCAGCTGACTTTTTCAAACTAGCCTCTTTCAAATGACCGCGCGCGTCGACCACGATGCGCAAGTGCACGACGCCGGATTCGCCCAAGCGGCGTGAGAGCAAAGGCACCGTCATTTGTGGCTCTACCAAATAGCGCACAGCGTTGGGAGCGAGCTGGCGCGGACCTGTGGAGGGGGTGGGCGCCGCGACTTGCGTCAAGGTCGCGGCTTGCGCAGGCGGGGCGGGGCTATTTTGAGCTGGCGTCTCGGCAGGGCCAGCGGGCAAGCTGACGGTTTGTATCGACGGCGCCTCGGCCAAGGGAGCCACCATCAGCGGTGCGGTCAATGGCTGGGTCTTGTGCTGCGCTTGCGCTGGGCTGGGCTTGGCGGCAGGAGGTGCTGGCGGCGCAATCAAGCTCAGCACGATGGGTTCGGGTTTGCTGGGCGCCCGACTAGCCCCCTTGGCTTGCCACAGCGCCCAAGCCGCGATCAAGTGCACGAGCAAAACGCAAGCCAACATAAGCCGCCGGCCGGGCTTGGCCAAGCCTTGGTGATGATGAGCCAGTGATGTCCTGGGCAAGGCTTGCGCGCGACCGTTGGTGTGCTGCGCTGCACTGTGGCGCGCGGGTGCCGATGCGGAGGAAGAGGTGGCAAGTACGGGAATCACAACAAGGCCCTGATGCTTGAATTTGCGGAAACTTCCTTGGTCTGTTTGACCAAGACTTGATCCTATCAGAAATGAGAACGATTGCTATTTGCATCATTTGCGTGAGCGAAAAAAAGCCCCCAAGAGCCGAAGGCTGCTGGGGGCGGTTTGCGTCAAGCCGGCTTCGACTTAATGCTTGGCGTCGTCCGGCTTGGCGATCTTGGGGGCCGTGTGAAGGCTGAGCACCATGGTCGCGGCCAGGATTGCGACCACCACACCCAATGAGATCAAGACCGGGATCTTGATGATGTCGATCAAGATCATCTTGGTGCCGATGAAGGCCAGGACGACCGCCAAGCCATAGCTGAGCAAATGGAACTTGGTTGCCATCGCGGCCAGCAAGAAATACATCGCACGCAGACCCAGGATCGCAAAGATATTCGAGGTCAGCACGATGAAGGGGTCGTCCGTGATGGCGAAGATGGCCGGGATCGAAT
>CAUPEV010000197.1:0-8916 GCA_963510335.1 uncultured Roseateles sp. | reverse complement strand
GACGTTCGGTTCGCCGACCGTTTTGTTCAACGTCGGCTTACGGGCGGTGATGCGGCCTCAAGGTCCCGGCCAGTTCTTGTCATTCGGATGCGCAGAGTAGGCGCCGGCACGGTGCCCAAAGCCGACGTCCGAGCTCAGAGGAGGAGTTCGGCACCCGCAGCGGTTGCAGTCATTGGCTACTGAAAGCTTAGTTCAAGGTAGCGGTCACTCTGCCGCCGTACACACTGGGCATCCGATTGACAGGATGAAGGCGGGAGAGTGAATACTGAATACGAAGATGTGGCGAAAGCCGACATAGGAGCCTGGGCGGCAGAATGATTGGCTGCGGCTCGTCATAATTGCGCAGTCAAAGGTTCTTCCTTGCGGTCTGTTTGTGTATGAGCTTATCAAAATGCCTGCTGAATCTGGATATCGCTGGCTGACGTTTGGCAAGGGGATGCTTTTGGCGCTGCTGTTGGGCTTGAATGCCTGTGGCGGCGGGGGAGGCGGTGGCGGTAATGAGGGCGGCGGCGAAGGGGCGGCGGCCTTGCCGGGCACGCTGGTGGATACCGCCAGCTATGCGTCCGACGCCAATGCGTCTTTGCCCTCGGCCGTAGAGGCTGCGGCCAACACTTCGCACAACATCAGCTTGAACGGGCTTGCCCTTGCCTACATGGCCAAGGCCGGCCATCTAACGGCCAAAGCGATGGGCTCCGGTCAGGACCAAGCCTCGATCTTTTATGTCGCGTACACGGTCGACGCGCAGCCCGCCGCCACCCGCCCAGTCACTTTCTTCTACAACGGCGGGCCAGGCTCGGCCAGCGTTTGGCTGCATCTCGGCTCCTACGGTCCAAAACGGCTGGCCACCGGCATGCCGGCCACCACATTGCCGCGTCCCTTTGCCTTGGTGGACAACGCCGAGAGCCTGCTCGATACAAGTGATCTGGTCTTCGTGAATGCGGTGGGCAGCGGCTTGTCGCAGGCGATCGCGCCCTTCGTCAACCGCAGTTTTTGGGGTGTCGATGCCGATGCCGCCCTGTTCCGCGATTTCGTGCTGCGCTACATCACGGTCAATGCGCGCCAGGACTCCCCCAAGTACCTGTTCGGTGAGTCCTATGGCGGGCCGCGCACAGCCGTGCTGGCCGGGCTGCTTGAGGGGGCCGGTGTCAAGCTGAGCGGCCTGATCTTGCAGGCGCCGGCGATGGACTACAACAGCAATTGCGGCGTCACCGGCCAGCCCAGTGTTGGCTGTGGCGGCTATTTACCCAGCTATGCGGCCACCGGCCAGCACTACCGCTTGACGCCGACGCAGCCTGCGGATTTGAACACCCAGATGACCCAGATGCGAGACTTCAGCGCTAGCCGCTACACGCCCGCCGTGAATGATTGGTTGAGCGGCAAGGCCTTGGCCGCAGACTTGCTGCCCCTGCTCAGCGCCTCGACCGGCCTGGCGCAGACGCATTGGCAGAGCAATATTAATATGCAGCCGGGCCTGTTTCGCACCCAGCTGATGCCCGGCACCTTGATCGGCCGCTACGACGCGCGGGTTTCGGCGCCGGTAGGCAGCGACTTGGCCATCGACGGTGATCCGTCGAGTAGCGTGATCAGCACCTCATTCGAGGCTGCCATCACCGGCTATCTGCGCGACACCCTGCGCTATCGCAATGCCTCGCCCTATGTGCTGTTCAGCAAGGCGATCGAAAGCTGGAACTTCCGTCATGGCGGCAAGGATCTGCCAGACACCATTCCCGACCTCGGGGCGGCCTTGGCGCTGAACCCTCAACTGCGCGTGCTGGCGATCAATGGCTATCACGACCTTGCCACACCCTTCTACCAAACCGAGCTGGATCTGGCTCGACTGAATCTGCCCAGCCGTGTGCTGGTGCGCAACTATGCGGGTGGCCATATGACTTATCTGGACGACGCCGCCCGGGTGGCGAGCAAGCTTGATTTGCAGGCCTTTTACCGCGGCACTTTGACTGGGTCGCAAGCAACCATACAGCCAGCCATGCAGTCAGGCACGCAGGCGCCGGCAATGCAGGCGCAGGCCCTGGACAAGCCCGGCGCGCCGACCTTGCGGGTGGCTCCCGCAGCGGAGACATTGCTGAGTCCCCTGCGGGACCCCTGGGTGCCGCCGTCCTTGCGGCCGCAGGTGGCGCCGCCACTGCCCAGCCAGGGTCAGGTTTTGCAGCGGGAGATTGATGTCCGGGCGCTTGAATTGCGCCAGCGCGGAGCTTCGTTCTGAAGGCGCTGGATCCAGCCTGCGAGCGTTTCACGCTGGGCGAATGGATTGTTGACGCCGCCGGCAATCGTCTGGTGCGGGGTGGGGAATCACGGCCTTTGCGTCACAAAGCGATGGCGCTGCTGGTCTTGCTGGCTCGGCATGAAGGCGAAACGGTCAGCCGCGAGGAGATCGTCAACTCGATCTGGGATGGCAATCAATTCGTCGCGCCCAAGGCGATCAACACCGCCATCTGGACCATTCGTCAGGCTTTGGATGATGACCCCGAGGCACCACGTTATGTTGAAACGGTGGCCAAACGAGGCTACCGCCTGATCGCCCCGGTGGGCGCGGCGCCGGTCTTGCGCGAGCTTGTCGCAGCCGCTGTGCCAGCCCCAGCCCCTGCCGCGTCTACAACTGCAACCGCAACGCCGGCATTCGCATTCACAGCGCGCTGGCGCTTGGCCTTGCTGTTGGCAGTACTGCTGGCCTCGGCATTGGCCTGGCTTGGGCTGCGGAGCACGCCGCCTTTGCCCGCCGCTTCGGCCCCCGCAGCCCTGGCCAGCGCCACGCCCCTGACCCAAGAGCCGGGTTTGGAGTATTTGGGGCAGCTTTCGCCCGATGGCCGTTCGCTGGCTTTTGTCTGGTGGCAAGGGCACGGCGTAGGCCGCTTGTATCTGCGCGCCGCAGCCGACTTGGACGCCACGCCCCAGCCCGTCAGTGCCGAGGGCGGCGAGGTGCAAGGGCTGGCTTGGTCTCCCCAGGGCGATGCCATCGCCTATGTGGCTTCGCGCGGCGCCGGGCAATGCTCGCTGTGGATCTATCGCCTGAAAGATCAAAGCCAGCGCGAGTTGGCGCCCTGCTTGGCCCTGTTCACACCCAGCGTCGATTGGTCGCCGGACGGCCGTTGGATCGCCTTCAGCGCCACGGACCAGGGTGTCGGCGGTCTTTTCTTGATTGCACCCGCTGGCAGCGGTTTGCGTCGGCTCAGCGCCGCGCCGCCTGCGGCCATGGCGGATCACCAACCCGCCTGGTCGCCGGACGGCCAGCACCTGGCTTTTGCCCGACAAGATCCGGCCGACGGCACCCGCGACCTGTACGAGACTGGCTTGGACGGCAAAATCGAGCGGCTGACCCATCTGAAGCTTTATGGCCTGCATGGTCTGAGCTATGCCGCTGAGGGGCGGGATTTGGTGTTTTCCACCACCCGGCAAGACAGCCGCGTGCTCTTGCGCTGGGATCGCGCCAGCGCCAAGGCGGTGCCGCTCGGTCTGGACGGCAGTGCACCCAAACGCAGCGCCGACGGTCGCATCGTCTACGCCCTGATGCGCGCCCATATCAGCATTGCCCGCCTCGCCTGGGGCGACGGGCTGCCGCAGCGCCAGATCAGCTCGGTCGCCAATGATCGCGCGCCGGATATCAGCGGGCCGGCGACCGTTTTCGTCTCTCAACGATCCGGCCCGTCTGAGCTATGGCTGGCTGAGGCCAGCGGCGCTTCGGCCCGACAGTTGACCCGGCTTGAAGGGGTGGTCACGGCGCCGGCTTTCTCACCCGACGGCGCACAAGTGACTTTTCTAGGCAGTTGCGGCCCCGGCAAGAGACATGGCCTGTGTCTGCTGAACATGAAGGACACCAAAGTGCACGCGCTGACGGCCGACGCGGCCAATTACGGGCAGCCCAGCTGGCATCCGAGCGCCCAAGAGATATTGGTGGCGAGTGACCGAGGCGGCAGCTGGCAGTTGTGGCGCTTTGCCGCTGACGGCAGCCAGCCCCCGGCCGTCGTGCCCACCGAGGTTGCGCCGGGGCGAGCCCTGCAGTGGCTTCACGACGGCCGGGCCTTGGTCTATCAGCCCCGCTTAGGCCAGCAGCTGCGCCTACGCAGCGCGAACGGGCAAGAGCGCCTGCTTGATCCTTTGTTGCCGGGCGAGACCTTGGTCGACTGGCGCTTGGGTCCGCAAGGTTTGCTGGTGCTGGCGCGCGGGAGTCGTGAGCGCTTTCGGCTGATCGAGCTGGACAGCGGCCGCCAGCGCCAACTGAGTGTGCATGCCTTGGGGACCTTTCCCGAGCTGGCCCGGTTCGCGCTGGCCGCCGATGGCAGCGCGTTGGTGGAGGTTTCCAACTCGGCCGTGGCCGATTTGATGCAAATGCGCTGATCCGGCAGCGCAGGCAAGTGCTTGTCGCACAAGGATAAATATTTTTTGGATGGGGATTGGATCGCGGCCGAGGGTCAGGCGTCTTGTCGGCGCCGCCGAGCTTGGGCCTACTGAGATGGCATCGTTTTGGTGCGGCGATCCAGGAGCTTCCATGCAAAGAAGATTGGTCCTCAGTGCGGCAATGCTGATGTGTTCCTTGGGCGGTTGCGGTGGTGGCGGTGGAGGCGGTGACGCCGAAGCCGCGTCGGCTGCACCAGCACCTGTTCCTGCACCAACTCCGACCCCAGCACCGGCGCCAAGCCTGCCGGCCGGCTGGACCAAGCTGGCCAATCTGCCGGCAGGGGTGGCCAAGTTCGGTGTCGCCGCTTTAGGCGGCAAGATCTATGTGGTCGGCGGCTACGACACCCGCTCCACCGTCATGATTTATGACATCGCCGGTGATGCTTGGTCGATCGGGCCGGCGCTGCCGCGCGGGACCGACAATGCGGCGGTGCTGGCGGCCGGCGACAAGCTCTACGCCATGGGCGGCGAGGCCCGTACCGCATTCCAGGTTTTCGACCCCACCAGCGGCCAGTGGAGCGCAGGACCTACCTTGCCTCGCATCGCTTTCGCCTCGGCTGCGGCGGCCCTGGATGGCCGACTGCACTTGGTGGGCGGCTGGAACTACAGCAATAGCGCCAGCGCCTCGGTGGCCAGCCACTCGGTTTTCGACATCGCCAAGCAGCGCTGGGACAGTGCCGCCCCCTTGGCCGTCGCCCGCAATGCCGCCGGCGCAGCCGCCATCGACGGCCGACTCTATGTGGTCGGCGGCAGGTCACCCGGCATACGCGCAAGCGATCAGCAAAGCCTGGCAGGTCTGGAGATTTACACCGCCGCGACCGATCAATGGCTGACTGCCGCAGCGATGCCAACCGCGCGCGGCAGCTTGGCGGTGGTGGTGCTGGCTGGGCGGGCCTATGCCTTGGGCGGTGAGTCGACGCAGGGTGTGGTCAGTAACGCCGTCGAGCGCTTTGATCCGGCTACACAGTCCTGGAGCGTGTTGCCCGCGATGCCTTATCGCAGCCATGGCTTGGGGGCCGTGGTGGTCGGCGATGCGATCTATGTGATGGGCGGCTTCACGGCTGCATCTGATGCGGTGGGCAGTGAATCGGTCGCGCTGTACAGGTATCAGCCATGAGGATCGATCCAATTCAATGGCTTGCCTGCAGCTGCTTGCTGTGGCTGACCGCCTGTGGTGGCGGCTCACCCATCAACGACGATGGGCTCGAACCCAAAGCGTCGCCCTCGGTTCCTGCTGCCACGGCCAGTATTAGCGTGCTGATGCTGGGCAATAGCCACACAAGTTCCAATCAACTTCCGCAGCAACTTGAGGCCCTTTTACGTGCCGGGTCGCCCGGGAAGTCAGTCGCTGTGGTCATCGCACCAGGCTCGATGTTTCTTGATGAACGGCTGGCTGACCAGCAAAGCATGGACTTGCTGCGCAGCCGCGAATGGACCGCCGTGGTGCTCCAGGCCCAGAAATACAGCAGCAGCGGACTGTATTCATATTCGACGGCCGAAGCACAAACTTTGGTGCGCGAGACCCGTGCCGTTAAAGCGTTACCGGTGCTGTTCCCTGAGTGGCCCCGCCGTGGTGTGCCTGAGACCCAGACCATTTACGCCTTGCATGTCTCGATAGCCAGCCAGCAAGCGGCCTGTGTTGCGCCTGTAGGACAAGCCTGGGATTTGGCACAGGCGCGCATGCCGACTTTGGGCCTGCACGCCAGTGACGGAAATCACTCGAACGCGGCAGGTGCCTATCTCAGCGCACTGATGCTCTACGCAACGATTTCGGGCAGGTCAACCCTGGGATTGCCAGTAATTGAGAATGGTGTGAGTCCTGCCTTGCAAGAGCAGTTGGGCAGGGTGGCGGCAGAAACGGCCCAGGCCGTGTCGCCGCGCCAGCATTGCCCGGCAGACTAGGTATTTTTAATGCGAGCGCTTGGTGGCGGCGACTAAATTCTGAACTTAGCGAAATGAAAATCATGAAACGACTCAGCATAAAGGCTGTGCAACTGGCAATGTCCTTCGTTTGCACTTCAGCAATGGCACAAGCCAAGTCACCCACAGAGGCTCAGTGTCGGCAGATGGTCGCCAGCATGATTCAGTCGCTGAAGTCTGCGAAGCTGGAAACTGAGAGAGACAAAAAAGATGCAAGCGCGCTTATGGAGCGCATAGAGAAAATTCTTCAGGAACACCGAGCGCGTGGCGCGAGTGACTGCGCGGCGTGGGACGCCATCGGGAAAATGGCCACTAGGCAATAAATCTATGGATCTGCCTCGTCTGGAATTCATCAAGCCAGAACGCGGCCCAGAGTGAGCTCAAAAGCTCGGGGGCTGCGGCCGTTTTGAATTGCGCAACACCGCCGCGCGGGTCTTTTTGATTGGCCTTTTGGATACAGCGCATGTGATTCGTTAGGAGGCGCATTTGAATCGAGCTAGAAGTATCTATCGAACACTTGTCGTGTTGTCGCTATGGATCGCGTGCAAAGCAGGCGCCCAAACCGTTGAGGTTATGGTTCTTGGGACCTACCATTTCGCCAATCCTGGGCTTGATCTGCATAACGCGGAGATTGATGATGTGCTCAGCGCTCATCGGCAGCGGGAGCTTGTAGAACTAGTGAATAGTTTGGCTGCCTTTCGGCCGACTGTTGTGGCGGTCGAGTCTGTGCGTGACGATACGCCCGACCGCGCCCATCCGAAATATGCAGACTACCTTGCCGGCAAGGAGTCGAACAACCGAAACGAGATCTATCAGATCGGGTTCAGGCTGGCGAAGCAGCTCAAGCTCGAGAAAGTTATTGGCATTGACGCGCCAGGGGAGTTTCCCTTTGAACAGCTGCTGCAGTTTGCCGCTGAGAATGGCAAAACTTCTGAATTGCAAGGGTCAATCGATCAAGTCGGTGTATGGACCAAGGAATTCGAAAGGCAAGCCAAAGTATCCACCGTTGGTGCGCTGCTGCGCCAGCTTAACCAAGCGGAGCGTATTCGGGCTGAACATGCCTGGTATATGCAGAAACTGGTTTATGGCGCGGGCGCCAATCAACCTAGCGCCAAGCTGCTTGGGCAGTGGAGCATGCGCAATCTGTCGATTTGCGCGCGCTTAGTGCAATCGGTCAAGGCGGGTGATCGTGTGGTGGTGGTCTATGGCAGCGGACACAATTACTTGCTCCGGCAATGTGTGCTGGAGATGCCCGGCTGGCGCCTTGTCGAGCCCATAAGGTTCCTTCCGGAATGATGCAGCCGCTTTGCTTGTGGCCGCAGCGACGTCCTTATTGCTAATTGGCTATTTTCCATTTTTCACTCACCTTCGGAGGTTCACATGTCCAATGCATTGAATTGGTTTGAGATTCCAGTGACAAGTTTTGCTCGCGCGAAGAGCTTTTACGAGAAGGTACTCCAAATCGCCATCGAACCCATGTTGCTGGGCCCGCTCACCATGGGCATGCTGTCCTCTGACCCCACCGCCGTTGGCGGGGCCATTGTTCACGGCGACGGTGGCTCGCCATCGACGAGCGGTACGCTGGTGTATCTCAATGGCGGAAACGATCTGTCCCCTGTGCTTGCGCGGGTGGAAGAAGCGGGCGGTACTGTTTTGGTGCCCAAGACGGAAATCGGCAACGATTTTGGATTCTTCGCCCACTTCATCGATACCGAAGGCAACAAAGTAGGCCTGCACTCAATGAGTTAGGACCGCACTGAAGGCAAGGAGGAACGGACTTCCGAGTTGGGTACCCTGCCGCCGTCCTACAGCGCACCCAAGTGAGAAGAATTGGTCGGGGTCGTGAGGCCGCATCCGCGCAAGTAAGCCGCCGCTGACAAAAACAGTCGGCGAATCGAATGTCAGCTATGCGGCGCTGGTTCGAACTGTCTGCTTGGCGCAGACAGGGACATTTCGAGGGCACTGGCTACTTGGCAACTCAGTGCCCGAAGCTGCTGGTCAACGAATTCGGAGCACAAGACCAACTGGGTGCGGGACGCTGACTTTCCCAACTAGAGCTTTCACAAATTTCGAAATAGCATCCAGCGCCTCTGGCGCAAACGGAGAACGCGCCCGCGGTGGGCCTCTCCGTGCCCACAGCTTCGCTTCACTCGCTTGGAGGCTCCGTGCTTTCGCCATCGTAGTAGTCGACTGCTGCGTCAGAACGATGCAGTCCTCGTAGGCCGGAGTTTCCGGGTGCTTCTGCAAAGACACCAATCTTGTTCGAGTCCGGGTACTCGCAGACTTCGACCTCCGCCTGACATGATAGGGCGAGGTAGCGCATCGTTACCTTGCCGGTGTTGATGATCTGGTGGGCAAGATCCGCACCCCCTGTTGGGCAGGCAATCACATCGTGTTTTCGGATTTGGTACCTCTGGCTACCAAAGCGCAACTCCCCCTCGCCCTCGAGAATCAAGAACATTTCTTCCTCAGCGCGGTGGGAGTGGAAGGGACACTGAGACTTTCCGTGTGGTAGTTCGGTCAGGTTGTACCCTAGTTTGCGAGCGCCAATACTAGAACTGAAGCGCGCACGTTTGGAGGTGT
>CAUPEV010000196.1:0-8962 GCA_963510335.1 uncultured Roseateles sp. | reverse complement strand
CCAGAGAAACCGATCCGTTCTTCTTGAGCGTGGTCTTGACGCCACCGATCAGCGCCTCCAAAGCGCGACCTGCCGCAGCTTTGGAAATATCAGCCTGAGTGGCGATGTGCTCGATCAGTTCGGACTTATTCACTTAATTACCTCTCAAAAAGCCTGGCACTCACGCAAAAACCGCACCCCGAGAAACGACACCTCTAGCGACCCCATGACGAGCAAAGAGCCACGCAAAATTCGCGGGGAAGCGCATTCTATGCGCAATTTAGCCTCGCTCTGAGCAAGTGAAAGCCCTGATATAAAAGCTTGGTTTATTGACCGCGCAGATGAGCCTGCGTTGGGGCCGCTCTCCACATGCGGCTCGGCAACAATTTTGCCGCGAGAACCAAGCCTGCCGCGCCAGTTACCGGGCTTTGGCCCGAATTTCAGGCAAGGCCTTTTTGAGGTAATAGACCATGGACCAAATGGTCAGTACGACGGCCCCATACATCATCCAAGTGCCCCACGGACGGGTATGCAGCACGCCAAACAAAGTGCCGTCAAAAAGCAAAAAAGGTATCGCGATCATCTGCACAGTGGTTTTCAATTTACCCACCATATGGACCGCCACGCTGCCCGAAGCACCAATCTGTGCCATCCACTCACGCAATGCGGAAATCGCCAACTCGCGACCGATGATGACCAAGGCCACCAAAGCGTTAACACGGCCAAGTTCAAGCAAGACCAGAAGCGCCGCGCACACCAAGATCTTGTCGGCAACGGGGTCCAAGAAGGCACCAAAGGCCGAAGTCTGATTCAGCTTGCGCGCCAAGTAACCATCGAGCCAATCGGTCAGCGCCATCAGCACAAACAAAACTGTCGCGAACAGGTTCTGGCTTGGCTTCTCTAAATCCAAGTAGAACACCCCGACGATCAAGGGGATGGCTACGATGCGAGCCCAAGTAAAGAGTGTTGGCAGAGTCAGGAACATGCGGGGATTGTGCCCGGCAAACTGCCAGCTCTTCGCCCAGCACCAGAACTATGTGGCATTAATGTCGCAAGCCATGACAAGCCCGGCGCTAATCCAGCGTGCGCGGCTTGAAACGGCGCTCGTCATTGAAGAGAAAAGTCTCCGTGAACTTCCATGGCGCCGGCAAGCGCGAAACATCCCCAAACGGCGCGGCGCGGTGCACCGCGTCAATGGCCAACTGAACGGTGTCTAGCTCTTGCTTGGGTCGGCGCAGCACAACGATGCGTTTGATTGAACCGTCCCGATTCAGGTCCACCTCCAAGACCGGGATGGCCAGCAATATTTCAGGCACCTCGCCCGTATAGCTTTGCTGCGGATTGGCGGCGATCAAACGATGGGCTGCTTGAACACGGAGCTCGTCATGGCTACGCGGCGGCTTTGGTGGCGCCAGAGAAACAGCTGCTTTTTGCCCTTCGCTGGGCGGCCGAGGACCCGACCCGCCACGGGTCTGACTCTGCTCGCTTGTGCCAGCCGAGGCTGAAGTCGGTGCCGAGGCAGCCCCGGCGACCGGCGTTCGTGGACTGTCCGAGCAGCCCGTCATCAACAGCACCAAACCGGCGCCAGCACTGGCGATCAATGGTCTCGCGCATGAGCACAAGCCGGCGCGGTGGCGCTTCGTTTTCAATTCAATGCGATCAGTGCAAGACACGGTAAATCTCCTCGGCCAATTCCTTTGATATACCTTTGACGGTCGCGATTTCATCCACACTGGCCTCGGTGACGCCCCGCACGCCGCCAAAGCGCTGCAGCAATTGCGCACGTTTTTTCGGACCGATGCCATCGATGTCTTCCAGCCTCGATCCACCCGTACGCACCGCTGCGCGCTTAGCGCGCATGCCCGTGATGGCGAATCGATGCGCCTCATCGCGGATCTGCGCCACCAGCATCAAGGCCGCCGAATCCCGCCCCAAATAGACCTTGGTCCGTCCATCTGCAAAAACCAGCTCTTCCAGGCCAACCTTGCGTCCTTCGCCCTTCTCGACGCCAACGATCAGACTCAAGTCCAAGCCCAACTCCTCAAACACCTCGCGCGCCATTGAAACCTGGCCCCGGCCGCCATCGACCAAAACCAGATCCGGCAGCTTGGCGTTGCCCATTTGCGCCGCTTCAGCCATTTTGCTGTAACGACGCGTCAAGACCTGGCGCATCGCTGCGTAGTCATCGCCGCCCGTGATGCCCTCAATGTTGTAGCGCCGATATTGGGCGCTTTGCATTTGATGGCCTTCGAAAACGACGCAAGACGCCACCGTCGCCTCGCCTGCAGTGTGACTGATATCAAAACACTCGATACGGAAAGCCTCCAACTCCTGAACCGCGAGATCCAAAGCATCGACCAAAGCGCGCGTGCGAGCCTGTTGCGAGCCCTCCTCCGAAAGCAAGCGAGCCAGCGCCAGTTCCGCTCCCTAGACGCACATTTCCTGCCAGATCCGGCGCTGGGCGCGTGGCTGAGCCTGCAGCGTCACCTTGTAGCCGGCCTGCTCGGACAAGACGGCGCCGAGAGCCTCATCAACCGACTCGCTCAACACAATCAGGGAGGGCATATGCGCATCCAAATAATGCTGCGTCATGAAGGCTTCGAGCACCAGGCGCTCGGCTGATACCGACTCGGCTTGCTCCTCTTCGGCCAACAAAACAGCGGTCGCTTCTTCAACATGCTTGGGGAAAAACGCCCGGTCCCCCAGATGACGACCGCCGCGCACCATGGCCAGGTTCACGCAGGCTCGGCCGCCCTGCACCTTGGCCGCCAAGATATCGACATCACGATCACGGCCGGTGGCGCTGTTTTCATCCACCGATTGCTGCTGAAGCACCCGCGCCAGGGCGGAAATCTGGTTGCGCACCTCGGCCGCCGACTCAAACTGCAGCGCATCGGCAAACGCCATCATCTGAGCCTGCAGGCCATCCATCACCTCTTGCGTCTCACCCAGCAAGAAGCGCTCGGCATTGCTGACATTGCGGGCATAGTCCGAGCCGCCCAGAGCATCGGTCTGCAAATCAGGCACACAAGGCCCCGAGCAGCGCCTGATCTGATACAGCAAACAGGGGCGGCTGCGGTTGTTGAAAACGGTGTCCTCGCAGGTCCGCAGCTTGAACACCTTTTGAATCAACTGAATCGATTCCTTGACCGCCCAGGCACTTGGAAAAGGGCCGAATTAGAGATGCCGCCGATACACCGCGCCGCGGTAGTAGCTGAGCCTGGGAAACTGGTGTGCGCTGAGCTTCAAATAGGGATAGCTCTTGTCGTCCCGAAACAAGATATTGAACCTGGGGTTCAAGGTCTTGATCAGATTGTTTTCCAGCAGCAAGGCCTCCGACTCGGTGCGCACCACCGTGGTCTCCAGCCTAGCAATGCGGGCCACCATCATGCCGATACGCGTGCCGCCATGGTCCTTTTGAAAATAGCTGGACACGCGTTTTTTCAGGTGTTTGGCCTTGCCGACGTAAAGCACTTGGCCTTGCGCATCAAAGTAGCGATAGACGCCCGGCAAACCCGGCAGGGACGCCACCTCAAGCAGCAAGCGCGCGCGCCCATCGGTCGCGGCCTGCTCAACCACGACAACACGCTGCGCCTCGGCCGCCTCGACCAATTTACGCTCGGCCATCCACTGCGCCTGCTGCTGCGCGCCTAGCTCAGCGGCCGTCACTTCGTCGCTGTTGCTACTCGTCTTGGGAGGGGAAGAATCAGACTCTTGCATGGGGCGCGATTGTGCCGCTTGTGCGAAAGCCCAGTGCAGCCAGGCCGCAGCCGATAATTCTCCGATGGGATTGAACTGGGACATTTTCTGCCGCGTCATCGATAACTTTGGCGACATCGGCGTCAGTTGGCGGCTCGCGCGCGACCTAGCCGCGCGCGGCGAAGTCGTTAGGCTGTGGCTTGATGATGCCAGCGCTTTGGAATGGATGGCGGCCGCCGGCATACCCCCGGGCATCCCCGTCCAGCATTGGGATCAGAGCTGCGAGGCCTCGCAGGCCGGTGACGTGGTGATTGAGACCTTTGGCTGCGAACTGCCGCAGGCTTTCCTGGCCCGCATGGCGGCGCGTGACACAGCGCCGCTGTGGATCAATCTTGAATACCTCAGCGCGGAAAGCTATGTCGAGCGCAGCCATGGCCTCAGCTCGCCGCAATACAGTGGCGCAGGCCGCGGGCTGAGCAAGTTGTTCTTCTACCCCGGCTTCACCGCGCGCACCGGCGGCTTGCTGCGCGAACCTGGCTTGCTGGCCGAACAGTCGAAATTTGATGCGCCAGCCTGGCTGGCTGCGCTGCAACTGGAGCGCCGCCCGGGCGAGCGAATCGTCAGCCTGTTTGCTTACGCCAACCCTGCCCTGCCCGCCTTGCTGGCGGAATTGGCCAAAGAGCCCACCCTCTTGTTGGTATGCCCGGGTGCCGCGCAGACCCAAATGCATGAGCTGCAACGCTCGCAGCTACTGCCGCACGCGAGCGCAAGCGTGGGCCTGCGCTGGCAAGCTTTGCCTTTTTTGAGCCAAGCCGATTACGACCGCCTGCTATGGGCAAGTGATTTGAACTTTGTGCGCGGCGAAGATTCGTTCGTGCGCGCCCAATGGTCAGGCAAGCCCTTTGTTTGGCAAATTTATGCGCAGGACGACGGCGCGCATGCGCCTAAGCTGGAAGCATTCATGGACCAATACCTGGCAGGGTGCGACGCGGGACTGGCCGCACAAACCCGCTCGCTGTGGCGCGGCTGGAACGGCTTGCAAGCTTTGGAAACGGCCTTGCCGGACTTGCACATGAGCCATGTTCAGGCGCTCAAGTGGCGTGAACATTTGACATCTCAGCAAGACTTGCTGAGCCAGTTACTGCTCCTTGCTCGCAAATCAAGCTAAAATCTCTGGCTTTGCTGCGCCGTCAGGATCCTTTGGGTGACTTTGGGTGAATTTGGGCGCGAGCATGCACCGAGACACGTTGATACACGTTGATTTGGACAGACCCTCTGCATTGAATGTCTGCTCCGGCCAGAACGCGTTGAGCTTTGAAACAAGCGTTTCGGGCGCAATGGTCAGGCCAGCATTTCAATCGTAGGCTGCCTCAAAACTTCCTCCAAACATCGGAAAAACATCGGAACACCCATGAAGATTGCTCAAGAATTTCGCGCCGGTAACGTGATCATGCACGGCAAGGACCCCATGGTCGTGCTGAAGACCGAGTACAGCCGCGGCGGCCGCAATGCAGCCACTGTGCGCATGAAGCTCAAAAGCCTGCTGAACAGCTCGGGCACCGAAGTCGTGTTCAAGGCCGACGACAAGCTCGACCAAGTGATGCTGGAAAAGAAGGACTGCACCTACACCTACTTCGCTGACCCGATGTATGTGTTCATGGACGAGGAATACAACCAGTTCGAGGTTGAGGCCGAGAACATGGGCGACGCGATCCAGTATCTGGAAGATTCGATGCCCGTCGAAGTGGTGTTCTACGACGGCAAGGCCATCTCCGTTGAAGTGCCGACCTCGGTGGTGCGCGAAGTCGTATGGACCGAGCCCGCCGTCAAGGGCGACACATCGGGCAAGGTTTTGAAGCCTGCCAAGCTGGCCACCGGCTTTGAAATCCCGGTGCCAATCTTCGTGGCTCAAGGCGACAAGATCGAAATCGACACGCGTACGCACGAGTACCGCAAGCGCGTCTAAATTTGCCCACGCTCGCTTGAGCGTACAGATTCAGCGCAAGCAAAAAAGGCACCTCCGGGTGCCTTTTTGCATTTCAGGCGCACAAGATCCTTTCAGCGGTCCCCTTCAGTCCTCGGCTGGGCGATAGCCGCGATCGTTGGCCAGCCAGATCTCATGATGGCCGGCGCCGGCCGGAATCATGGGAAAGCAGTTCTCCTCAGCCTTAACCACCACATCCAGGAAGTACGGCCCTTCTGAAGCGAGACATTGGCTCAAGGCGGCGTCAAGATCTTCGCGCCGCTCGACCCTTAGCGCCTGCCAGCCAAAAGCCTTGGCAAGCGCAACAAAGTCTGGCAAGGCCTCGGTATAGCTATGGCTATAGCGCCCGCCATGGATCAACTCCTGCCACTGCCGCACCATGCCCATGCGGCCGTTATTGCACAGCACCAGCTTGACCGGCGTTCGGTGCTGCATGGCAGTCGACAACTCCTGAATATTCATCAAAACCGATGCATCGCCGCTGACACAGACAACCAGCTTCTCAGGGTGAGCAATTTGCGCACCGATCGCGGCCGGTAAGCCATAGCCCATGGTGCCGGCGCCACCCGAGGTAAGCCACCTCCCCGGACGCTCGATCTTGAGGTGCTGGGCGGCCCACATCTGGTGCTGGCCCACATCGGTGGACAGCACCGCGTCGCGCTCACCAATGGCGGCTTGCAAGCGCGTCATCAAGGCCTGCGGCAAGATTGCCCCCGCGGGTGCGTCCTCGAAGCTCAAAGACTGCTGCGCGCGCCAACGCTCGATGCATTGCCACCAGTCAGTCAAGTCTGCGGGCTTGCAGTCGCGCTCCATCCAGAGCTGCTCCAGAGCCAAGAGACTGGCGCTGCAGTCGCCCAGCAAGCCAATCTCCGTGCGCACCACCTTGCCAATCGAGCGCGCGTCGATATCCAGATGAATGACCTTTGCCCGCGGGCAAAAGCTATCCAATCGCCCGGTCACGCGGTCATCAAAACGCGCCCCGACGCAGATGATCAAATCCGCCTCATGCATGGCCAAATTCGCTTCCAAAGTGCCGTGCATGCCCAGCATGCCGAGGAACTGCGGATCCGAAGCCGGGAACGCACCCAGGCCCAGCAAGGTTAGCGTACAAGGCGCCTGAGTCAGATGCAGCAAGCGCTTGAAAGAGGCGCATGCCAGCGCCCCGGCATTGATCAAGCCGCCGCCACCATAAAACACCGGTCGGCGCGCCTGGCTCAGCAGCGTGATGGCTTGATGCAAGAGTTCGGCATTGCACACCGGCTTGGGTGCTTGCGAAGCCAGCTCTGAATCGGCCACAGCTGATGCAGCCACTTTTAACGCCACCACCGGCGAAGCCGCCCTCAACTCCTGCGCGGGCTTGACAGCAGGCAGTACCTCGCTGGCTGCCAGCTGCAGGTCTTTCGGGAAGTCCACCAATACCGGCCCCGGACGCCCTTGCGCCGCACAAGCATGCGCTCGCGCCACCACGGCAGCCACTTCGGCAGCCGCGCGAATCTGCACATTCCACTTGGTCACTGGTTTGGAAATGCCCAGCGCGTCACACTCCTGAAAAGCGTCTGTGCCGATCGAGCCCGTAGCCACCTGCCCGCTGATACACAGCACGGGGATTGAGTCGCACAGCGCATCAAGCAAACCGGTGGTGGTGTTGCTCATGCCTGGCCCGGAAGTGACAAACACCACACCGACGCGGCCGGTGCTGCGGGCATAACCCTCGGCCGCATGGACAGCCGCCTGCTCATGCCGCACCAGCACATGACGCAGCCTGGGCTCGGCATGCAAAGCGTCATAGAGAGGCAGCACCGCGCCACCGGGATAGCCAAAGACCGTGTCAACGCCCAGGCTCAGCAGCGTCGCAATCAAGGCCTGGGCGCCATTGACCGGAGCGGCCGTCTGCGGCGCCGCCGCGCAACTTTGAGCAAGATAGGTTTTTTCGAGCAGCATGTTCATCTCAGCACTGTGCCCAAACTTCCTCAGCAAAGGCTGCTGCAATTTCATGAAAAATTGCAAAAATCAGCAAATCCTCCTGCGTAGATAGAATTCCGCAGCATGAAACTGGATAAATTCGACTTTGCCATCCTGAATGCCCTGCAGCAGGATGCCCGCATGAGCCTGGCCGACCTCAGCCAATTGGTCGGGCTGACCAGTTCTCCCTGCTGGAGCCGCATCAAACGGATGGAAGAAGGCGGCGTCATCGAAGGCTATGCCGTGCGTGTCAATGCCGCCAAGATAGGTTTGGCGGACACCGTCATCGTGCAGGTCACGCTGGACAACCATTCAGACGAGGCGCTGTTCGAATTTGGCCAGGCGCTCGAGCAGATCCCGGAAGTATTGGAGGCCTTCTTGGTCTCGGGCGACTATGACTACTACGTCCGCATTGCGGTGGCCGACACGCGCGACTATGAGCGTCTGCTGCGCGAGAGGCTGTACAAAATCCCGGGCATACGCCACAGCAAATCCAGCTTTGTGTTGCGCCAATTGAAGCAAAGTCAATTGCCGCTCAGGCGCTAAGGCGCTAAGGCGCTAAGCCAATAACGCGCTATGCCCCAGCATGCGCCTTAAACAAACACGCCCTCGCGCATCCATTTGGTGGCCACCCATTTTTCACCTGCAAGCACCGGCGCGCCGCCGTGCAGACTTTGGGTCACGGGATGCGGTCTGTCATAGCTGAAAAACACCGCATTGCCTTTGATCGGCGAAACGTCCAGCTTGATGTCAGGAAAAATTGTTGCACCGCCGGCCGCCGGCGTATTCAGGTACATCACCAGCGTGGCAATGCGTTGCCCGCCGCGCTTCAATATTGCCGCCGAACCTTCCATCGCAGGGTCGAAGTAGTCATAGTGCGGCAGGTATTCGGCACCGGGGCGATAACGCAATACTTGCAGCCCCTCGCCATGATCTACTGGCCAATTCAAGAGTTTGGACAAGCGGCTCTCTATGCTGCGAATCAAGTCACTCTCGCCGCGCTCGAAGAACATGCCGTCGCTGGTGCGCGCCGGGTTGATTTCGCTGCCGGCCTCGGTGGTTGCGACTGTTTCTGAGCGCGCCAGGCGAGCGCCCGCTGCAGCCACCATCGCATCGCACTCCGCGTCGCTCAGCAGCCCGCCAAATACCACAACGCGAGGCTGTTTGAGCGTCAGCAAAACCTTGACCTCGTGCCCGTCAATGCACAGCGTGGGTGGGGCGCCGGAGAGATCGGGTTCGGGCAGGCGCCTCGCCACTTTGAGTCCACACTCAGCCGGGCCGCTCCCCGCCGCTGGCTCGTCCAGCGCTTGCTGGGCCACGCTGTCTTGCCAGCCGCTG
>CAUPEV010000195.1:0-9036 GCA_963510335.1 uncultured Roseateles sp. | reverse complement strand
GAGTGTCATTTCCAGCTTCATTCTCAAGGGCTTCATCTTCTCGGTCCAGCTGACCCTGATCGCCACGCTGGGCGGCATTCTGCTAGGCACCTTGCTGGCGCTGATGCGCTTGTCGGGCAAGAAGTGGTTGGTCTTGCCGGCCGCGTTCTACGTCAACACGCTGCGCTCCATCCCCTTGGTGATGGTGATTTTGTGGTTCTTCCTGCTGATTCCGGCCGCCTTTTACGGCGCTGTCGGCGGTGAGTGGGGCGCCAACAACCGCACCGAACTGTCGGCCATCATCACCTTCACGGTGTTCGAGGCGGCCTACTTTTCGGAGATCATGCGGGCCGGCATCCAGTCAGTGTCGCGGGGCCAGGTCAATGCCGGTTATGCCGTCGGCATGACCTACGCCCAGACCATGAAGCTGGTGGTCCTGCCTCAGGCCTTCCGCAATATGTTGCCGGTGCTGATGACGCAGACCATCATCTTGTTCCAGGACACATCGCTGGTCTATGCCATCGGTGCCTACGACCTGTTGAAGGGCTTCGAGGTCGCCGGCCGTAATTTCAACCGCCCTGTGGAAACCTATCTGGTGGCCGCTGTCGTCTACTTTGTCATCTGCTTCAGCATGTCCATGCTGGTGCGCCGACTGCAAAAGAAGATTGCCATCATCCGCTGATGCTGGAGAGGAGATTTTTCAAATGATAGATATCAAAAACGTTTCCAAGTGGTACGGCTCTTTTCAAGTGCTGACCGATTGCACGACCAGCATCAAAAAGGGCGAGGTCGTTGTCGTTTGCGGCCCGTCCGGCTCGGGCAAGTCCACGCTGATCAAGACCGTCAATGCGCTGGAGCCGTTCCAGAAGGGCGACATCATCGTCGACGGCATCTCGCTGGCCGACCCCAAGACCAATCTGCCCAAGCTGCGCTCGCGCGTTGGCATGGTGTTTCAGCATTTCGAGTTGTTCCCGCATTTGAGCGTGACCGAGAACCTGACCATCGCGCAGATCAAGGTTTTGGGTCGCACGCCCGACGAGGCCAAGGTGCGGGGTCTGAAGATGCTGGACCGGGTTGGCCTGTCGGCGCACAAAGACAAGTTCCCGGGTCAGCTCTCGGGTGGCCAGCAGCAGCGCGTCGCTATCGCGCGCGCGCTGTCCATGGACCCGATTGTTATGTTGTTTGACGAGCCCACCTCGGCGCTCGACCCCGAAATGGTCGGCGAGGTGCTGGACGTGATGGTCAAGCTGGCCGAAGAGGGCATGACGATGATGTGCGTGACCCATGAAATGGGCTTCGCCAGAAAGGTCAGCCACCGCGTCATCTTCATGGATGCGGGCAAGATCGTCGAGGACTGCAAGCGCGAGGAGTTCTTCGGCCATCCGGAGCAGCGCTCCGCACGGGCGCGAGAGTTTTTGGACAAGATCCTGCAGCACTGAAGAAGAAGCAGGCGGTGCTTGCTGCCGCCGGGTGAGGGCATGTTTGCTTGTGCCCGGAGCCGGCCTTGAGACTCGGGCGGCGAGCAGGCCGACTGGGCTCTCTGCACCGCTCATGTCCCCCGGCTTCGCCTCCTCCTTTACTTCGCTATGCAGAGCCCCCAGCCGTCCTGCTCCGGCAGGATCGGTCTCGCGGCACGAGCAAACGTCGAGGTCGTCGGGTGTGTGCTGAAGCGAAGTAAAGGGGGAGGCCTCAGGCCGGAGGACATGAGCGCAAGCATGCACCCGATGGCCTCGACCAGCACAACACCAAATGGCAGCTGCGGGCACGTACCGGCTATGCGAGTTGGCAGAAAACAGCTCGAACAGCAAAGTTCGAATCTAAAGCACCCGCCAGTTTTGGGACAATCGGGCCATGGTCAACACACCCACCCCCACCGTGGCTCCCCAGGAGCTGAGCATCACCCGTCCCGACGACTGGCACTTGCATGTGCGCGACGAGGGCGCAATGCATAGCGTTATCCCGTTTACGGCGCGCCAATTCGCCCGCGCCATCATCATGCCTAACTTACGGCCTCCGGTGACCAGCGCCGCGCAGGCAGTGGCCTACCGCGAGCGCATTCTGGCGGCGGTCCCGGCGGGCTTGAGCTTTCAGCCCTTGATGACGCTGTATTTGACCGACGTCACGCCGGTCGACGAGATCAAGCGAGCCAAGGATGCGGGCGTGGTGGCGCTCAAGCTCTACCCGGCCGGCGCCACCACCAATAGCGATGCCGGTGTGACCGATATCCGCAAGACCTACAAGACGCTTGAAGCCATGCAGCGCGAAGGACTGTTGCTGCTGGTGCACGGCGAGGTGACGGATCCCGATATCGATGTGTTCGACCGTGAGGCGGTGTTCATCGATCGCGTGATGCAGCCGCTGCGCCGCGATATGCCGGAGTTGAAAGTGGTGTTCGAGCACATCACGACGCTGGAGGCCGCGCAATATGTGGCCGGCGCAGACGCCTTCACCGCTGCCACCCTGACACCGCAGCATCTGCTCTACAACCGCAACGCGATTTTCACCGGCGGCCTGCGCCCGCATTACTACTGCCTGCCGGTTTTGAAGCGCGAGATCCATCGCCAGGCCTTGCTCAAGGCCGCTACCTCGGGCAGCGCCAAGTTCTTCCTCGGTACCGACAGCGCGCCCCATGCCTCGCAGATGAAGGAAAACTCGGTGTGCGGTGCCGGTTGCTTCACAGCCGCCTCAGCGCTGGAGCTGTATGCCGAGGCTTTTGAGGCGATGGGCGCCCTGGACAAGCTCGAAGCGTTTGCCAGTTTCAATGGCGCTGATTTCTACGGCCTGCCGCGCAACACCGAGCGGGTCACCTTGCGCAAGCAGGACTGGACGCTGCCCAGCGCCGTGCCCTTCGGTGAGGCGCAACTGAAGCCGCTGCGTGGCGGCGAGACCTTGAACTGGAAGTTGCTCTGAACTGGAGCCTGGACTGGAGCGCCGCATGGCTGAGGCCTTACCGACGAACCGGCGAGGCCTTGTCGGCAGACTTGCAGGCGGGCGCCACGGTCGCGCAGGCGCTCAACAAGCAGTTGCAAGACCGGCCTGTTCGACTGAGTCAGGGCAATTTGCGTTTTGTGCCTCAGACTGAGCTGCCTGCGGGGGAGGCCTACGAGGCCTTCATCCACCGCCGCGCTTGTGTGCCTAGCCGTGACAACTTGCATGACCTGCTGAACGGCTTGATCTGGCTGCATTGGCCGGTGCTGAAGGCGGGGCTGAACGCTGCACATATCGAGGCCCTGCTCGCCAGCGGCAGCGTGCAGGCTCAGCGCGGACCCTTGCGCGATGCCCTGACCGTTGTCGACGAGAACGCTGCCCTGCTGCACGCGCCAGCCGAGCTGTGCGATGCCTTGATCGCGCGCGATTGGCACGCTCTGTTCATTCGGCTGCGGCCGCTGTGGGCACAGGCAAGTTTGCAGCTCGTCGGACATGCTTTGCTGGAGAAGCTAATGCAGCCGCGCAAGCCGATCTGTGCCCATGTATTGATCACGCCGTATGGCCCCCAAAGCGCGTATAGGCCCAGCAGGCCCTGTAGCCCGGGTGAGGGCCATGACTTGGCGATGCCGGACGCGCCGCTCGATCCGGCTTGGCTGGCCAGCAAGCCCTTTTATCCCATGCCGGTATTGGGTGTGCCCGGCTGGTGGGCGGGCAACGAAGACGAGAACTTCTATGCGGACACCGGTGTTTTCCGCCCTGCGTTGCCGGTGCAAAGCGGCTAGCATCGCGTTCTTTGAGAGTTTCGGGGGAATCCTTGCTGATTTTTCTACCTGGTTTGATGAGGGCGCGCCAGCCTAGCTGCGCTGCATTGCTCTTGGCGCTGTGCGTGTCTACCGGCGTTCAAGCGCAGTCGGCGCCAAGCCCTGCCGCCGTTGCCGCGCCAGTGGCCCCGGCCGCGTCGGCGGCCCCGCCTGCTGTGTCGGCCAGTGCGCGCCGCATCTACGAGGGCGCACGCTCGCAGCTGCTGCAAATCCGCACTCTGCTCAAGAACCAGAACAGCCAAGCTTCGGTCGGCTCGGGATTTTTGGTCAGCGCTGATGGCCATGTATTGAGCAATTACCACGTCATCAGTCAATTTGCCCTGGAGCCTGAGCGTTACCGGCTCCGCTTTGCCAGCACCGATGGGCAAGAAGGTCAGTTGGAGTTGCTGGACTTTGATGTCCGGCGCGATTTGGCCTTGCTGCGCGTGGTGCCGGGTAATTTGCTTGGGCGTGGGTCACTGAGCTTTCGCCCGAGCAGCGAGCCTTTGTCCAAGGGGGACCGCATCTATTCGATGGGCAACCCGCACGATATTGCCTTTGCCGTGGTTGAAGGGAATTACAACGGCCTGGTCGAGCGCAGTTTTGATCCGCTGATCTATTTCTCGGGCGGTATCAACCCCGGCATGAGCGGCGGGCCCGTGGTCGATGAAGATGGCCGCGTGATGGGCGTCAATGTGTCGGTGATGTCTTTTGCTCAGCAAATGAGTTTTTTGGTGCCGGGTCAGTTTGCACAAGCGCTGCTTGAGCGCAGCCGCAATGCCAAGCCGATGACAACACCCGCCTGGCCTAAGCTGCGCGAGCAGTTGATGAGTTTTCAAGATGAACTGACGCAACGCTTTTTAGCCCAGCCTTGGGCGACCGCTGGCCATGCACATTACCAGTTACCTGTGCCGCAGGAGCAATTCATGCGCTGCTGGGGGCGCGGCACGCCGGCCGACACCAAGGGCCTGGAGTTTCAGCGTTCGCAATGCCGCATGGAGCATGCGGTGTTCGTCAGTGGTGCCTTGCAGACTGGCTACCTGGACATGTCGCATGAAGACTATGACGGCAGCAAATTGGGCGCTATTCGTTTTGCAAAACAGTATTCGGGCAGCTTTCGCAATGAACGCCTGGGTCGGGAGGATAAGTACCGAACCGCAGCTTTTTGCAAGGAGGAGTTTGTATTTGGTGGAGTCCCCAGACCTGACGCTTCGCGACTCTCAGCTTCCCGAGGGGGTACGGAGAGCTCGGGAGCGGCCCTTCGCTCCCGTGGCGACGGCCTGCCGCTGCGCGCCGTGGTCTGCCTGCGCGCCTACCGCAAGCTGGCTGGCTTGCATGACCTGAGTGTGCTGGTGACGACAGTGGACGGCGCGACCGAGGGTGCCTTGGGCCGCTTTGATGCCCGCGGCGTCAGCTTTGATAACGCTTTGAAGTTGAGCGCACATTACCTGGAGGGCTTCGCATGGATCAGCGCCAAGAACAGCAGCAAGAACAACGAGTCGCGGTAATCGAAGTCCTCGGTCGTGATGGTTCGGTGCGTCTGGTACAACGCATCACGCGCTGGCCGGCCTTCATCGGCCGCTCACCGCAGTGCGAGGTGGTGCTGGATGATGTGCACTTGGCGGCGGAGCATGCGCAATTGCAATGGGGCGAAGAAGGCTCGGCCAGCTTGCAGCTGCTGCCTAGCGTGAACGGCGGCTGGATGGGCGAGCGGCGCTTGAGAGCCGGAGATTCCGCCGCCTTGCCCGGCACGGCCAGCTTTCAACTCGGCGCCACCCATTTGCGCTGGCGCAGCAATGCCGAAACCTTGGCACCCGAGCAGCCTTTGCAGCAACATCAACAGCGCGCCGCCAAAGTGGGCGCTGCATGGGTGCCGGCGCTTTTGCTGCTCTGGTTGGGCTTGCTGTGGTTTGATCGCTGGTCGGAGCTGAATCCGGGTTCGCCCTGGGTTGATTACAGCAGCGCGGTGTTGGGTCCATTGGTGGTTTTGCTGGCCTGGGCGGGCCTATGGTCCTTGGTGACGCAGCTGTTCCAGCATCGCTTTCCCTTCATCACCCATCTGCGGCGGGCTTTGATCGTGGTCACCGGCCTGCACCTGATCGGTATCAGTCTGCCGGTGCTTGCCTATATGTTTTCTTGGCCGCGCTTGTTGGTGCTGGATGCGGTGGTCTTCCCTTGCGGCTTGGCGCTGCTGCTGTGGTGGCATGCCAGCCTGGTCTGGCCGCGCGCCCGCCGCTGGTTGGCGCTGGCGGCGCTGTCGGGTCTGGCCACCTTGCTGGTGTTGACGGTGGCGCGGCGCCAGGAACAGCAGCATTGGTTGGGCCCGGCTTATCTCAGCACCTTGCCGCCGCCGGTCTTGCGTCTGGCCGAGCCCAAGCCGCCGCAAGCCTTGATTGAAGCCCTGCGCCCACTGGAAGCCGAGTTGGCGCGCCAGGCCAATAAGGACAATGACCTGCCCAGCGCCGAGGCTGCCGCTGAAGAGTAGGTTTGGTGGCCGATGGCGATGGGGTCGGTGCTGAGGCGGCGTTCAGGCGCCAGCACACTTGTTCAGCGCGGCGGGCAAGTCAGTGCCTTGCTCACTGGCTTGCTGCTGCGCTCACTCGTCGAACACTTGCCCCATGGCTTTGGGGGGCACCACGCCCAGATGCTTGAAGGCGGCCAGCGTTGCGATGCGGCCGCGCGGCGTGCGCTGCAGAAATCCCTGCTGTATCAAATAGGGCTCGATCACGTCTTCGATCGTGCCGGCTTCCTCGCCAATCGCCGCCGCAACGTTTTCCAGCCCCACCGGCCCGCCATCAAAACGGTGCACGATGGCCTCAAGCAGCTTGCGGTCCATCAGGTCGAAGCCGCGCGGGTCAACGTCCAGCATGGCCAGCGCTTTGTCGGCAATGCTTTTGCCTATGCGGCCGTCGCCCTTGACGTCGGCATAGTCTCGAACCCGCCGTAGCAGACGGTTAGCAATACGCGGTGTGCCGCGCGAACGACGCGCAATCTCGAGCGCGCCGGCCTCATCCATCGGCGTGTTCAAGAGCGCGGCAGAACGCGTGACGATGCGCTGCAACTCCTCGGCCGTGTAGAACTCCAGCCTTGCCACGATGCCGAAGCGGTCGCGCAGCGGGTTGGTCAGCATGCCCGCGCGGGTGGTGGCGCCAACCAGGGTGAAGGGTTGCAGATCCAACTTGATCGAGCGGGCGGCCGGGCCTTCGCCAATCATGATGTCGATCTGATAGTCCTCCAGCGCGGGGTAGAGAATTTCCTCAACGACCGGGGAGAGACGGTGAATCTCATCGATGAAGAGCACATCGTTCTTCTCGAGATTGGTGAGGATGGCGGCCAAATCCTTGGGCTTTTCCAGCACCGGCCCCGAGGTCTGGCGCAGATTGACACCCAACTCCGCCGCGATGATGTGGGACAGCGTGGTTTTGCCCAGACCCGGCGGGCCGAACAAAAGCACATGGTCCATCGCCTCGTCGCGCTTGCGGGCTGCGCCGATGAAGATTTCCAGTTGTTCGCGGGCCTTGGCTTGGCCGACATACTCGTCCAGCAATTTGGGGCGCAGCGCGCGCTCAATCGCCTCTTCTTTCGGTGAGTTGGGCTCCGCGCTGATGACCCGAATAGGCGCGCTGGCGAAATCGTCGGTCTGGATGCTCATCAGGAAAGCGCCCTGAGGGCCAGCTTGATGCCTTCGCTAACGCCGACCTCAGCCGGCAAGGATTTCAGTGCCAAGGCGGCCTCTTTCTCGCTATAGCCCAGCGCCACCAGCGCTTGCAAGATGTCAGCCTGATTGTCATTCACCAAGCTGACCGGCAGGGCAAGATCCGGCCCCAACTTGCCCTTGAGTTCAAGCAACAGGCGCTCCGCGGTCTTCTTGCCGACACCTGGCACCTTGACCAGGCGAGCGGCTTCTTGGCGCACGACGGCTTGAGCCAACTCGGCCACCGACAGACCAGACAGCAGCGATAGCGCCATGCGGGGGCCAACACCGCTGATCTTGATCAGCTGACGGAACGTGGCTCGCTCCTCCACGGTCAAGAAGCCGAACAGAATTTGCGCGTCCTCACGGACTACAAAATGCGTCAGCAGGCTGACTTTCTCGCCTAGACCGGGCAAATTGTAAAAAGTGCTCATGGGCACATCGACCTCATAGCCGACGCCTTGCACATCAATGAGGACCAGCGGGGGCGATTTTTCCGCGATGACGCCAGTGAGTCTTCCTATCATCGGCCTATTATCAACGCGCTGTGCATGTCTTGGCCTCGGCGCCGGGCCACCCCAAGGCGAGGCCTTGCAGTCCCAATCGGGGCCAGCGCCCCGGTCAGGACTGCATCCCCTCGGGGGATCGCTCGCGTACCCGCGAGCGAGGGGCTCCTAGTTCCTGCCGAACAGACCCAGGCGTTGCGCTTCGAGGGCAGCCTCGGCGCGCGAGGACACATTCAGCTTGCGATAGATCTGTTTCACGTAGTCGGCAATGGTGTGGCGCGACAGGCCCAGCTGCACACCGATCTCAGGCAGGGTGAAGCCCTTGGCCACGCGCAGCAAGACCTCGGTTTCACGATCGGTCAAAGACACCTCATGGATCGGTGCGGCCGCTTGTGGTCGCTTTTGCCGGCCGAAGTACGAAATCACCTTGCGCGCAATCGACGGGGACAAGGGGGGCTCACCTTGGCTCATGCGTTGCAGTTGCTCAATCAAAAGCTCGCGCGACTGCTCTTTAAGCAAATAGCCAAAAGCACCAGCTTGCAGAGCCGGGAACAGGTGCTCGTCATCATCATGAATCGTCACGATCACCGATTGCGCCTCTGGCTGGCGGTCGCGCAAGGCGGCGATGACCTCGACACCGGAACCATCCGGCAGGCCCAGATCCAACAGTGCCAAATCAAAGCGATGGCTGTTGACGAAGGCCAGGGCGTCTTGCACCCGTGAGCACTCGGTAATCTGTGCGTTCGCGAATACCTGCTTGATCAGGGCCTTCAGCCAGGCGCGGATTTCGGGAATGTCTTCAAGCAGCAGGATATGGTCCATGGCGTTCTCGGTCGTCGGTCGTGGCGAGGCGCGGATTGCGCTGACTCACGGTTCGTCACAGTCGGTGACAGTAAGGCTTTATCGGCCTAATGCCAAGTTGCATGAGCCCGGAAAATCAGCACAGACGTGCGAGATGCACGATTATCAAAGCGGAATGGTCAGGCGGATCACGGTTCCCCAGCCCGGCCCTGACTCAACCAAGCATTGCCCATGCATTTGTTTGGCACGCGACTTCATGCTGGCCATGCCATGGCCGCGGTCCAATCTGCCGTCCAGTTCGGCCGGTATGCCTTGACCATTGTCTTGG
>CAUPEV010000194.1:0-9170 GCA_963510335.1 uncultured Roseateles sp. | reverse complement strand
GATCTCGGCACTGGCCGTGCCGATCGAGTCAACCGACATGCGCACCGTACCGATGGTCTCGGCCAGTCGTTCGCGCATTGCCTCGGTTTGCTGGATCAACAAGCCGATTTCGTCATCTCTGGTGCTGATGACCGATTGCGACAGATCACCTTGCGCGATCGCTCCGACCGCGTTGGTCAAGGTGCCCAGCGGCCTGGCGACCCAGTTGCGCATCATCCAGAACAGCCCCAGTCCAAGGCCTACGGTAGTGAGCGTCAGCATGATCCAAAAAGGTATCAAGGTGGCCCAATGGGAGGCCATGGCTTCACTTCTGGAGACTTGCGCCACGACCCATAGTCCGGTCTTGTCGCTCTTGCGAACAACGGCGAAATTGTCATCGCGCGGCGTTGCCAGCACATTGGGGAAGGTGGACAGGTAGCCATCGCTGCTGTCGCCTAGCTCGGCCAAGGCCTTGTCCAGACCCGGCATGAATTCTGCGACCAATTTGCCCTTGGCGGTGGGGTGCGCTGCGAAAGTGGCTTTAGACAAGTCTTTGCCCGCCGAGACCAAGAAGGTGCCACCACTGTCGAAGAACTTGGCGTTGGCGCTCAATCCGGCCATCGCCACCTCGAAGGCGTCCAGATCGAAGCCAACGAACAGCAGGCCGATCAGCTTGCCGTCATCGTTTTTGATGGGCGAGTAATGCGTCATGTAAGCGCGCCCGAACAGCACGGCCCGGCCCGAGAAGGGCTTGCCTGCTTTGACAGTTGCATAGGCAGGGTGCTCCTTGCCCAGCATAGTGCCCATGGCGCGCTCGCCTTTGGCGTTCTTCAGCGAGGTGGTGATGCGCTCGAAATCATCGCCCTTGGCTGCAAAAACGGTCGCCACGCCGCCGGTGGCGCCGGCGAACTTGTCTACTTGCGTGAAGTTGCCGTTAAGTTTGGGGCCCCAATCGCGCAGGTCGCCGGTGGCCTCATCCAAGGAGAAGCTAGGCCCGAATTCTTGCCGCAAAGAGCCGAAGTTGCGTTCGACCAAGATTCGCGAGGATTCGTCCATCGCGTGCATTGAGTCCACCAGGGACTGGGCTTTGTCACCGACCCAAGTCAGCACCCGTTGGTTGGCGTCGCGGGTCAACATGACGCTGACGATGCCGCTGACGGTGAGCAGAACAAGCGCCAGCGTAATACCGCCAATGGTCGACACGCGGCGTGCGATCGAGGTGGTCTTGGTCGTCATATCAAATCTCCGCTCATTTGATTCCCTTTTGGGGCTTGTCACGCTCAATCTGCGCCCGCAGCGGAGGCTTGCCTTGTGCCAACGGGCGAAGGCGGGATGCTTAGACCGTCAGCGAGTCCATCAAGCCCATGTCGGCGCTGCTCATCAAGCCTTCGATGTCCATCAAAATCAGCATGCGGTCATTGACGGTGCCAATCCCGGTGATGAAGCTGGTGTCGACCGAGGTGGAACTGAGTTCTGGTGCCGGCCGAATCGCGTCGCGGTTCAACTCAAGCACATCGGACACCGAATCAACGACGGCGCCAACAACCCGGTTCCTGACGTTCAAGACAATCACCACGGTGAAGCTGTTGTACTCGGCGGTGGGGCAACCCAATTTCAAGCGCAGATCAACGATGGGCACGATCACGCCGCGCAGATTGACAACGCCTTTGATGAAGTCGGGGGCGTTGGCGATACGGGTCGGCGGCTCATAAGAGCGGATCTCTTGCACCTTGAGGATGTCAATGCCATATTCCTCGGCACCCAGGCGAAAGGTCAAAAACTCCCCGCTGGCTGGGCCGTGATTCTTCATCGCCAGGCTGCCGGCATCTTGGCGCAGGGCCGGCACGTTTTCTCGGGTGGATTCCATGGCTTACCTCTGTATGTGTAGGGGATGGATAGGTGTCGAACTGCTGACTTTAGAAAGATTCCCACTCGCTCTCGGACTGGCTGGAGGGCGCCGGAGCATTGCTTCTTGGAGCGGGTGCAGGGGAGGCAGCCTTCGCCTTTGGCGCGGCCGCAGCTCGCGCAACTGACGCAGGCGCAGGCGAGGGCGAGCGGCTTGCGGTCGTTTGCATGGGTGTCTTCGCGACCGGCTTAGCAGAGTTGGGCTTGCTGGGCTTGTGCCCCGTGTAGGCCATTCGCTGCGCTGGCTTGGTTTCCGAGCTGGTTCTGAATTTGCCCACGGCATCGGCCAATTGTTCGGCTTGGTCTTTCAAGCTTTCCGCCGCTGCGGCCGATTCCTCAACCAAGGCCGCGTTTTGCTGAGTCATTTGATCCAGTTGCACGACCGACTGATTGACTTGCTCAATGCCGTCGCTTTGCTCGCTCGCGGCTGCCGTGATCTCGCCGATGATGTCAGAGACGCGCTGCACGCTGGAGACAATATCGGTCATTGACGAGCCGGCTTCTTGGACCAAGCGCGAGCCTACTTCGACTCGCTCGACGCTGGCGCCGATCAAGGTCTTGATCTCTCTTGCAGCTTCGGCGCTACGTTGCGCAAGCGAGCGAACCTCGCTGGCCACAACCGCGAAGCCGCGACCTTGCTCACCGGCTCTGGCCGCTTCGACCGCCGCGTTCAGCGCCAGAATATTGGTCTGGAACGCAATGCTGTCGATCACGCCAATGAGGTCGCTGATCTTTTTCGAACTGGTGTTGATGTCGTCCATGGTCGACACCACTTGCCCCACCACTTCACCGCCCTTGGCCGCCGCATGCGAGGCCGAGGTGGCGAGTTGATTGGCGGTGCGGGCCGAATCTGCCGTCTGCCTGACCGTGCCGGTCAATTGCACCATCGAGGACGCGGCTTGCTGCAGGTTCGAGGCGGTTTGTTCGGTACGGTTGGAGAGGTCTTGGTTGCCCGAGGCGATCTCAACCGAGGCGGTGCGAATACTGTCTGCCGAGGTTCGCAACTGGCTCACCAAGCTTTGCAAGGCCTGCTGCATATGTTGCAAGGAGCGCATCAGGTGAGAGGCTTCATCCTGCCCTTCAATCGCTGCAGATGACCCGGTCAAGTCGCCATTGGCAATCGCATTCGCCAGGGCATCGGCTTGCGCCAAAGGAGTGCAGATGCTTTGCATATTCAACAAGGTCAGCGGCACCACAATGATGGCGCCCAGGCCCAGCACGATGATGAAGAGCATGAGGCTGTTGTCTTGCGCGCCCTTGCCGGAGGTTTGGGAGATCTCCGAACTCTGTTTCAAGGTCGTTCGGATCTCGCTCAGCAACTTGTCTTGCTGCGCTCCACCTTCTTTGGCCGCACCCGACTCGAGATGTTGAGCCAAGGCACTTGCCTGCTTGACCAGAGCGCCTGAGTTTTCAACGATCAGCCGGTTCTGATCCCTCAGCGTGTTCATGCCGGTATAGCCCACGCCACCCACCAGCAGCAGCAGCGCCAATACCATCGCAATCGCCCCGACCATGCGGGTGCGGATGCTGAATTGCCGAATCATCGCGCTCATATTCATTGAATATCTTTCTAGAGAAATTGATTGGAAGAGCTGATGTCAATGACGTGAACGTCGCACCAGACTGCCAACATCAAGAATCAGCGCTACTCGGCCATCGCCCATGATGGTGGCGCCCGACACATCGGGCACCTTGCGATAGTTGGCCTCGAGGTTTTTCACCACGACTTGCTGTTGACCGAGCAACTCGTCCACCAATAGTGCGACACGCCCGCCTTCGGCCTCAACCACCACCATGATGGTGCTGACATGCTCGAAGTCAAAACGCGGCACTTGGAAGATCGTTTCAAGCCCGATCACAGGCATGTACTCGTCGCGCACCTCGACCACACGGCCCGAGCCAGCCACCGTCTTGATGGTGTCGGCCTGCACCTGGAAGGACTCGATCACCGAGGACAGCGGCAAGATATAGACCTCTTCGCCGACGCCCACGCTCATACCGTCCATGATGGCCAGGGTCAGCGGCAAGCGCACCGAGACCTTCATGCCATAGCCTTCGGCCGAATCGATCTCAACCGTGCCGCCGAGCGAGGTAATGTTTCGCTTCACGACGTCCATGCCGACCCCGCGCCCGGAGACGTCGGTGACTTGATCGGCGGTCGAAAAGCCCGGCGCAAAGATCAAGTTCCAGACATCCGAGTCGCTCATCGAGTCGGGTGCATCAATACCTTTTTCGCGCGCCTTCTTGAGCAAGCGATTGCGGTTCAGGCCGTTGCCGTCGTCGCGAACCTCGATCACGATGGAGCCGCCTTGGTGCGAGGCGACCAGGGTGATGGTGCCATGTTCGGGCTTGCCCTTGGCCAAACGGTCGGCGGGCATCTCGATGCCATGGTCGCAACTGTTTCTAACCAAGTGCGTCAGCGGATCGGTGATCTTTTCGACCAAGCTCTTGTCCAGCTCGGTTGACTCACCCTGCGTCACCAACTCGACCTTCTTGCCCAGCTTAGCAGCCAAGTCACGCAACATGCGCGGGAAGCGGTTGAACACGATGGACATCGGGATCATCCGAATCGACATCACCGACTCTTGCAAGTCACGCGTGTTGCGCTCCAGATCAGCCAAGCCCGAGGTCAGTTGCTGATACAGGCCGGGCGCTACATCGCGACTGTTCTGCGCCAGCATGGCCTGCGTAATGACCAATTCGCCGACCAAGTTGATCAGCTGGTCGACTTTTTCGATCGAAACCCGCAGCGTGGATTGCTCCATGCCTGCAGCTGGGCCGCTGGCTGGGCGTGCCGCGGCTGCCGGCGTCACGACGGCTGGCTTGGCGGCCTCGGCTTGCACCTTCAGTTCGCTGGCGGCAGTGGCTTCCGGCAAGCCTGGCGCATTGTCAAAAAAGCCATAGCCAAGGTCGGCCTCTTGAGCTGAGGCTGGCGTCGCTGCCGGGGAACCGGGTGAGCCTTCATGAAAACCAAAGCCTGGCCCGAAGGCTAGAAGTTCAACCTGCTCACGTGCAACGTGGAAGGTAAACAGATCCAGCAGATCACCGTCAGAGCTACTCGTTAGGATCTTGAAGCGACGCACGCCGTCCGCAGCAACGCCACCGTCCAGCGGCTCGATCGTGCCCAGGTCGGTAATCTCTTTGAAGAGATCGACCAAGTTGTCGGCCAAGCTGAGGTCGGTCAAAGGGCCGACGCGCATTTCCAATTCACGCACGCCAGGTTTGGCCGCAGCCACCTTGGCTGCTTTCGGTGCAGCTGCGGCCGGCGATGGAGCCGGAGCAGCCTGCGGCTCGAAGAATTCTTCTTGCTCGCTCTCGACAAAGCCGCGAATGCTGTTCAACAGTTCGGTGGTGTCGACGGCGGCGGCACCAGAGCCTTGGTGGCGACCCAGCTGGGCGCGCAAGGCATCGCCCGATTGCAGCAAGGTGTCGACCATGGGCGAAGTTGGCTGCAACTCATGGCGACGCAGCTTGTCCAGCAAGGTCTCCATTTGGTGCGTCAATTCGGCCACATCGCTGAAGCCGAAGGTCGCTGCGCCGCCCTTGATCGAGTGCGCGCAGCGGAAGATCGCATTCAGTTCTTCGTCGTCGGCGGTCTCGATGTTGAGGTTGAGCAGCATCTGCTCCATATTGTCGAGATTCTCACCGGCCTCTTCAAAGAAGACTTGGTAAAACTGGCTGAGGTCGATTCCAGCGCTCAGGCTGGCGCCCTCGGAAGTCATTTCTCCCATGCTTTACTCCAATTTGACGACGGTTTACCGAATGACTTTGCCGATCACTTCGATCAGCTTGGCTGGGTCGAAGGGCTTCACCAGCCAACCGGTGGCGCCTGCAGCGCGGCCTGCTTGCTTCATCTGGTCGCTGGACTCGGTCGTCAGGATCAGGATCGGCGTGGTCTTGAACTTGGGGTTGTCGCGCAACTTCTTGGTCAGGCTAATCCCGTCCATGCGCGGCATGTTCTGGTCGGTAAGCACCAGGTCGAAGTCGCGCGTTGTCGATTTTTCCAGCGCGTCTTGCCCATCAACGGCTTCAACGACATTGAAGCCGGCGTTTTTGAGCGTGAAGGCGACCATTTGGCGCATAGAGGCCGAATCGTCCACGGCAAGGATTGAGTGCATTGTTGTCTCTCCGGGGTATCAAGCTGATTTCGGTAACTATCTTGGCTTCTTTAGAACAATTCGATTGAACCGGCGTCCATTTCGTCCTGTGTGACCGGGTTGGGTCGCAAGGGCGCCAGTTCAACGACGGATTCGCCGTCTTCATCGTCACCAAAGGTGTCGCGCGCCAGTTGATCTGCGCAATTGCGCAGGCGCTGACTGGTGTGGGCGATCAATTGCGTGGCCATGTCCTGAAATTGCAGGGCCGTGATGGCGCCTGCAATGTCTTCCATCACTTTGTTCAGGACGGGTGTGGCTTCGGATGCAGCATCTGCACTGCCTCGAATCAATCCGCTGACATGGCTGGACGCGCTGTAGAAATGCATTGAGAGGGCTTCACCTGCGTCGTCCAGCAGGCGCTGAAGGCGCTCCAGATCATTGGTGACGGTCATCAAATGATCCTGTAGCTCAGCGGCCGCGAGCAATGGGGTCATTCCTGGGTCGAAGGGCTCGCTTGATTCGTTCATCGGCATCTTTGCTCCATGCTTATTGTTCCCTTGGGGGCAAAACCTGGCCCCCAGAAAGGAGCGAGGCTTGGACACACCACGGCGGCCTTTGCTTGAACGCATCTTCCGCATTTCTTGCTCGTCTGTCGACAAGACAATAGCCACAGAAGTAGGCTATTTCTCGGAATCTACACAGGCTCTTGTTTTGTAGCAAGGGTTTACCATGTGTTTGAGTGCCTGCCTGCTGCAAACTCTTCAAAGAGACGGACTCCGCCAGGTCTGTGCTCCTGCAATGCCTGCATACTTCGCCCCCATGCCGACTCCAACTGCTGAACGCCGCTTGCGCGTACTCCATATAGAAGACTCCGAGCTGGATCATCAGCTGATCATGGCGCAGTTGCGCCGTGCCGGTCTGAACATCGAGCTGGAGCGTATTGATACCCTGGCCGAGGTCAGTCGCGCCCTGACCCAGCCTTGGGATGCCTTGATATCTGACTACAACCTGCCTGGCTTTTCCGGCTTGGTGGTGCTCGATATGCTGAAGGCCAGCAAATTGCTATTGCCTTTTATTCTGGTATCGGGAGAGATTGGCGAGGACACGGCGGTGGCGGCGATGCGCACCGGCGCTTCGGACTATCTGTTGAAGAAGGATCTGGCCCGTTTGGCGCCGGCACTTCTGCACGCCATCGAAGCCTGCGAGTCAGAGCGCGCGCGCATCGAGGCAGACCGCGAGTTGGTCAAGTCCAAGCAGCGCTTGCACGAGTTGGCCGGCCATCTGCAAACCAGTGTCGAGATGGAGCGAGCCGCCATTGCGCGCGAGATTCATGATGATGTCGGTGGCTCGCTGACTGCCTTGAAGTTCGACTTGGCCTGGATTCAACGCCACGCCAAGGACGCCGGAGTCTTGCAGCGTGTCGAGTCGGCGCTGGAGACGGTGACCGGTGCGATCGAAGCCAGTCAGCGCATCATGCAAAACCTGCGGCCGGCCATTCTTGAACAAGGCCTGGTCGCGGCGGTGCAATGGATGGCGGCGCGCTTTGAGCGCCGCACCGGCACCGTGGTGACCTTGCGCTGCAGCAGCGAGCAAGAGATGCAGTTGCCGGCCGGCGTACCCTTGGTGGCCTACCGAACGGCGCAGGAGGCGCTCACGAATGTGTCTAAACATGCTCATGCCAGCCGGGTTGATATCGACCTCAGCGTGGACTCCGGCGTGCTGACGCTCGAAGTTAGCGACAATGGGGTCGGCATTGCGCCCGGAGCCTTGGCAAAGGCGCGCAGCTTTGGCATTCGCGGACTCCATGAACGCGCCGCAACCGTAGGGGGATGGGTGGACTTGAGCAGCAACAACAAGGGCGTGAGCCTGATACTTTCGGTGCCGCTGCACATGGAGTCGCTGGACTTCGTCAGCGTCGATGATACGCAGGCCCCCGCTGGTGAGTCCGGTGAACCGCCCGAAGCCGCGACATGGGTGCGGCCATGATCAAGGTGATTCTTTGTGATGACCATGCGCTGATTCGACGCGGCATCCGCGACACCCTGTCCGACGTGCCTGACATCGAAGTCATCGGTGAAGCTTCCGACTATGGCGAGTTGCGCAGCCTGCTGCGCGATCTGGGGCCGAATTCGGCCATCGATGTGTTGGTGCTCGACATCAATATGCCCGGTCGCAGCGGCCTTGATGTGCTGCATGTGATGAAGGACGAAGGCACCTCCATCCGTACCTTGATCGTCTCGATGTACCCGGAGGATCAATACGCGATCCGGGCTTTGCGTGCCGGCGCCTATGGGTATGTGAACAAGGGCGGTGACCCGCAAGTGCTGGTGCAAGCGGTGCGAACGGTGGCGCAGGGGCGCAAATATGTGACGCCGGAGATTGCACAGATGCTGGTAGAAAGCCTGACGGCGCCGGTCAACGAGCAGGCGCATCAAAAGCTTTCTGACCGCGAGTTGCAGACCTTGGTGATGATCGCCTCCGGCAAGCGTCTGTCCGATATTGCCGAAGAATTGACCTTGAGCCCCAAGACGGTCAGCGTCTACCGCGCGCGCGTGCTTGAAAAATTGGGCTTGGCAAACAACTCCGAGTTGACGGTGTACGCCATTCGCAACGGTTTGGTGGCCAGCTGAACAGAAACGGCCCGGTGGTGTTTTTTCGGCGCTAAGAAGTCGCTGAAGGTGGTAGAAATGCGCCCAAGCGCGATACCTCAACACCATCAGGCATGACCACATCTGAGACGCAGCAAAAACGCCGAACCGACTCGCTGGTTCGGCGCCTGACGCGTTTGAACCTGCAGGTGCTGGCCATCACCATGCTGTTGACCTTCGGCTTGATTGCCACCGCCTCCCTTTTGGTCGCTCGTGATCAGCAAGCACAAGCTGCCGAGCAAGATGCGCAACTGCTGGCCAATAGTCTGGCGCCCATGCTGGTGTTTGAAGACTCGGCTGCTGCCCAGCTTGAGCTGGCGGCATTTGCTCGTCGTGGCGGCGTCTTGCAGGTGCAGGCTTTGCGGCTTGGCAATGTTCCCTTTGCGCATTGGGCGGAGGCGCATTTGCCCGCGCATGCCCCCACATTGCCGTCGGTCACTCCGCCTGAATTGGCGAGTATTCCCGCCCTGCGGCAAATGCATCTGAATTCACTCAATGTATGGGTGCCCATCAAGCTCAAGGGCGAGTTGGTCGGCGCCTT
>CAUPEV010000193.1:0-9198 GCA_963510335.1 uncultured Roseateles sp. | reverse complement strand
CGCTGACCACCTTCACCGAGCGCGGCATTGGCGACGTGCTGATTTCCTGGGAGAACGAAGCCTATCTGGCGGTCAAGGAGTTGGGCCCGGACAAGTTCGAGATCGTGACACCCAGCTTGTCCATCCTGGCTGAACCGCCTGTCGCCGTGGTCGACAAAGTGGTCGACAAGCGCGGCACCCGCAAGCAGGCGCAGGCTTACCTCGAGTACTTGTACACGCCCGAGGGCCAGGAAATCGCGGCCAAGCATTACTACCGCCCGCGTGACCCCAAAGTAGCCGCCAGACATGCCAAGCAATTCACGCAGACCAAGCTGATCACGGTGGACGAAGTCTTCGGCGGCTGGCGTGCGGCTCAGAAGACCCATTTCGCTGATGGCGGCTACTTCGATCAGATTTACTCAGCTGGGCGTTGAACGACCGAGGCTGTGTGCCTGCGCTGCGATCGCTTCGACCGGATCGTGGCCAGGCAAGCAAGCCCTCAGCCTTGATCGGAGACCTGGTCACGGCTAGGGCTGAAGGGCGCCGCTCACCTCACAGCCAATACCGCGGTAGCCGATAAAGCGGCAGCCTTGCTCAAACATGGGCTCACCGCTGACCCGATATCTGTGCTCGACGCCGTCTGTGCTGATGCGGCTGAAGCTGAAGTCCAAGAATGGTCGGCGTGCGGCAATGGCCGCCTGCACTTGGGCGCGTTCGGCTTCGTTCCAGCCGCTGATGGCGCCTTTGTCGGCGTGAGCGAAAAAGGCGCCCAAGCCCAAGCCCAACATTTCTTGCACCGGCCCCGAGACGGTGGTGAAGTCGCCGCTTTCGTTTTGCTCCCAATACCAATCGGCGGCCAACTCGGTCAGGCGACGGAAGCGGTTTTCACTCTCGCTGAGCTCGGCCGTGCGCTCGCCTACGGTCTGCTCCAGGATTTGGTTGAAGCTGGCCAGTTTTTTGTACAGCAGCCGCACTTCCAGCATATTGTGGATGCGCGTCTTGACCTCCAGCAGATCGAAGGGTTTGCTGATGAAGTCTCTGGCGCCGGCTTGCAAGGCACGTAATTTGTGACCCGGCTGCGCGGTCAGCACGATCACGGGCAAATAGCCGCCGGCAGCGCTGTTTACTGGGCCACTGCTTTCGCCGCCGCCCTCATCATTGCCTTCGCCGTAGCCTTCTCCGTTACCGCTCAATTTGGCCGTTTGTAATTTTTTCAGCGCGGCCATCACTTCGAAGCCATCCATGCCCGGCATCTGCAAGTCAAGCAAGATCAAATCGAAGTCGTGCAATTGGTGCAAGGCGCAGACCTCGGTCGGCTGGGTCGTGGACCAAACCTGCGAGTAGCCGGCGCCGTGCAAGAGCCGCTCAAAAAGCTGCAGGTTTGCGTCGAGATCGTCAACAACCAAGATGCGCGCCTGCAGAATTCTCGATTCCTCACTCATGATCAGCTCACTTTCTCTGCTGCATCTGCTCTTGCCGAACCGCCGGGTTGGCGCTCTTGCATGGCCAGATCCAGCGTAGCCAGTAGTTCACCAACGCGAATCGGCTTGGTGAGGTAGCGAAAAAATCCCGCCTCCAAACCCTTGGCGATATCTCGCGGCATCGCGTTGGCGCTCAGCGCGATCACCGGAATACCTGCCGTCAAGGCATTGGCGCGCAGCACTTGCAAGGCTTGAAAGCCATTGATGCCCGGCAAGTTGATGTCCATCAAAATGACGTCGGGCAAGGCCATCAAAGCCAGCTCCAGGCCTTGGCGGCCATCACGGGCTTTCAGCAAGCGCAGATCGGCACGCCGCGCGAGCAGCTTTTCGATCAGAAGCATATTGGCCGGGTTGTCTTCGACATAGAGCAAGGTGGCAACACCCGCCGGCGCCTGCTGCGGCATATCGAGTGGACCTGCCGGGAATGATGCGAGCGCATCAAACTGCGGCACCTGGGCTTGCTGCAGCTCGATCCAAAAAACGCTGCCAGCGCCCAGCTCGCTGCGCACGCCGATCTGGCCGCCCATCAGCTCCATCAAGCGTTTGCTCACCACCAGGCCGATGCCGGTCCCTTCGGTGGCACCCGCTTCTTGGCCGAGGCGGTTGAAGGGCTGAAACAGCTGCTCGATATCGGCCGCACTCAAACCCTTGCCGTCATCCTCAACGCTCAGGCGCAGCCGCGACCCTGGCTCCGCGTCAAGACCTTTTGCGCCCTCAACAATGCTGCAAGTCACCCGCACCGCGCCGCCGCTGCGGTTGTACTTGATCGCGTTGGACAACAGATTGATCAGCACCTGCTTGACCCGCGTGCGGTCGGCCGTCACATAGGCCGGCCCATCAATGGGGGTAAAGCTGATGTGTATGCCGGCGCGCTGCGCCTGAGGCTCCATCATCGCCTGGCAATCATTCAGCACCTCGGTCAGCGACATCGCCTCGGGCGACAGCGACAACTTGCCCGACTCGATCAAGGCCAAATCAAGGATCTCGTTGATCAGCTCCAGCAAGTACCAACCGGCTTGCAGAATCTGATCGATGCTGGCCTGCTGGCTGGACGTGGGCAGCGGCTCGCCCGTTTCCATCAGCTGCGCAAAGCCCAGGATCGCGTTCAGCGGCGAGCGCAGCTCATGGCTCATGCTGGACAAAAAGTCCGACTTGGCTTGATTGGCCTTTTCCGCCGCGACCTTGGCGCTGCCCAGCGCGACATTGGTGTCTTGCAACACCAGATCGAGCACCTTGCGTTCGGTGATGTCGCGGGCGGCAGCAAACACGCCTTGTAGATTGCGGTCGCGGTCGTAGAAGGTGGTCGCGTTATAGGACACCACCGTTTGCTTGCCGTCGCGCGCCAAGGCGGTCAGCTCGTAATTGGTGACCTTGTTCTCGGCCAGCACCCGCTTGATGCCGGCCTCGGCCCGCTGCGGGTCGGTGAAGTAATTCTTGAAGGGCGCGCCGATCAGCTCATCGCGGGTGCAGCCGGTCAGCGCCTCCATCTGCTTGTTGACGTCGGAGATGATGCCGGCCGGGTCGGTGGTCATGATCGCGTCGATATTGGCCTCGATCAGCGAGCGGGTGTAGAACTGCTGGTCGCGCAAGCGCTGATCGAGCTTTTTGCGCTCTTCCTCGATCTGCTTGCGCGCGGTGTTGTCGGTGCCTATGAGCAGATAGCCAATGATGGCGCCCCCCGCATCGCGCAACGCGGTCACCGACACCACGGCCGGGAAGCGGCTGCCGTCCTTGCGGATATAGCTCAGCTCGTAAATGTCTTCGATGCCGCGCGAAGCCTTGAAGACCAGGGCCTCGAAGCCCGGCGTGATCGTCGTACCCAACTCCAGACTGAGGGCCTCGGCGCGCGCGATCACTTCGAGCGGGTCGGAAATATCGGCCGGAGTGATCTTATTCATCACGTCCGCAGCGGCAAAGCCCAGCATGCGCTCGGCGCCTACATTGAAAAGCTGGATCACGCCCTTTTCGTCGGTGGCGATGCTGGAAAAGTTTGCGCTATTGAGGATGGCGTTTTGCAAGGCGCCGGTTTTGAGCAAGGCTGCCTGGCGGCGTTGCTCGGCGCTGAGCGCCAGGCCTATGCCAACGCCTGCATCGCCATCGTCTTCGGCATCTGCGAAATCTTGCTGAACTGGCGCAAGTGCCGAGCCAGGGTCGAGCATGGTGGCGAACCTCGAAAAACGTGCACTGACCAAGAACTGGGGGGGACGCTTTTCGGATCGATCGCAATATGCATCGACGGCTGAAGGCGGACAGGCGCCCGGTCCTCCTGTGGCTGTGCACATTCGGACCGGGCGCCTGCATCATGGCCTGCAAAAGGACTTTCGTCCGTACGCTGGCGTACATAGTTAGCCTAGGAGGCCAACTAATCAATCAATCAATCAATCAATCAATCTTTCTTGGCCGGCGTGAACCAGTCATCGGTGGCTGAGCGCTCCCAGGCACCGATCTGCGCCTCGGCCTCGTCCTTGGCCACGCCGTAGCGTTCCTGGATCTTGCCGGCCAGGATTTCGCGGCGACCGGCAACGACATCAAAGTCGTCCTTGCTCAGCTTGCCCCATTGCTCAATGGCGCGGCCTGTGAGTTGTTTCCAATTGCCTTCAATGCGATCCCAATTCATGACTGACTCCTCGAGTGTTGTGGGTAGATTGTGTTCAAGGACGAACAGCGATTTCGTTCTTGACGGCCTTCACGCCATTGACCTTCCAGGTCAGGCTTTGGGCCATGTCTTTTTCTTTCTGGTTCTTGGCGAAGCCAGACAGCATCACCGTGCCCTTCATCGTCTCCACGCTGATGGCAGCGGCGTCAACTTCGGTGTTCTCGACGAAACGAGCCTTGACCGCAGTGGTGATGGCACTGTCGTCGATATAGGCGCCGACCGGCTCCTGGCCGCGCGTCACGGCACAGCCGGTGGCCGACAAAAGGGCGACGGCGGCCACAATGGTGGCCAGGGTGTTGCGCAGATTGAGTGAGTTCATGATGTGAGTCTCCAGTGGTGGTTGAAAAAAATGAAAGCCGGGCTTACGCGGCCAGCCAATCCTTGAGTTCGTCGGCATGCTCTTGTTCATCGCTGAGGATGCTTTCGAGCAGGCGGCGGGTGGTGCTGTCCTTGTCGCCGATCAGCGCAATCAGCTGGCTATAGCACTCGATCGCAACCCGCTCGGCGATCAAGTTAGCGCGGATCATGTCCTTCAGCTCACTGGACTGGTCGTAGGCGGCGTGGCTGCGCTCGGTCAGGGAAGCGGGTGAAAAATCGGGCTCGCCGCCGAGCTGCACGATGCGTTGCGCCAGCAGATCGGCATGGGCTGACTCCTCATTCGCATGCACCAAGAACTCCTCGGCGATCTTGGGCGAAGCCAGGCCCTGCGCGGTGAAGTGATGGCGCTTGTAGCGCAGCACACAAACCAGCTCGGTAGCCAGGGAGTCGTTCAGCAGCTTGATGATGTCCTGCGCCCAGGGCCCGTAGCTGGGCGTTACCGCACCATGCTCAAGGCTGTGTTTGGCAGCTTCGACGGCCACCATGTCCAGGCGCATCGGAGCTGCCTGCGGGTCTGAGTCGTGATCCTTGTGATGTGTCATGGCGCTGTCCTGTTTGAAGCAGAGTGAACTTGGGCTGCCCCAAGCGATGAACTCACTTTAGAAAAATACGCCTTGGCAAGCCATCAGCGCGCAACACCAGCCGCTGTAGGAAGAAGCCGCGCCGGGCTGTGGGCCGGCGTGCCAGCCGCAGCCGGCAAGAGCGGAATGACAAAGCTGCTGTGCGCCGGCAAGTCCTGCCAAGCCAGGCTTTGACCCGGCAGCAGGAGCTGGGCCGGCGGGACCTGCAAAGCCTGGGCATCAAGCGCCTCAGCCGGCGTGGCGCGCAGCAATACAAACTGCATCACCCGCCCTGCTCTTTCTAGCGTCAGCTCGACGCGCGGCCAATGGCTGGGCAGGCAAGGCCTGAAACACAGATCGTGAGCCTCCAGACGCAGCCCGCAGATAGACTCGATCGCCGCCCTGTGCAACCAGGCCGCAGCACCCGTGTACCAGCTCCAGCCACCGCGGCCGACATAGGGCGGCTGGCTGTACACATCACCGGCCAGCACATAGGGCTCGGCCCAGTAGACCGGGCCCCGCTCGGCGTGGGCGGCCCGATGCGCCGGGCTCAGATAGCTGAAATAGCGGTACACCGCGTCAGCGGCCGACTCGCCCTCAGTTTGATCAACTTGCGCAAGTGGATCAGCGCCGGCCTGCGCCAGCTGCGCCCTGGCCATCAAGGCCCAGACGCCGGCATGCGAGTATTGGCCGCCGTTCTCACGCACACCCGGCGGATAGGCCTGGATATAGCCGGCGCTTGGGTTCGCCTCGGCCAGCGGCGGGTCCAGCAAGCGCAGCAGGCCGGCCTCAGCATCGACCAGATGGGTCTGCGCGGCGCTCATGGCAATGCGTTGCAGAGCCGGCGGTGCCGCCCCCGACAACACGCTCCAGGCCTGCGCGATCAGGTCAATACGGGCTTCGGCGTTCTGGCTGCTGCCCAAGGCGGAGCCGTCGTCAAAGAAGGCACGTTTGAACCATTGCCCGTCCCAGGCCGGCCCTATCAAGGCGGAGCGCCAGCCCGCGGCGGCCGCTTCCCAGGTCGAGGCGCGGAAAGTCTCGCCGCGCTCGCGCGCCAGCGGCGCAAAGTCGGCCACCACGCGACACAAAAACCAAGCCAGCCAGACCGATTCGCCACGCCCTTCTATGCCGACCCGGTTCATGCCGTCGTTCCAGTCGCCACTGCCCATCAAGGGTAAGCCATGCACACCGACGCGCAAGCTGCGATCAATCGAACGAGCGGCATGCTCATAGACCGAGGCGCTCTCAAGACTTTCGGTCGGCGTGTAGTAAGCGTCCTCGGCGCCTTCCGGAATCTGTGCACCATCAAGAAAATGCACGTTTTGATCCAGCAGCCCGACGTCGCCGCTGCTGCGCAAGTAATGCGCACAGGCCAGCGGCAGCCACAGCAGATCGTCGGAGAAATGCGTGCGCACGCCCGCGCCCAGCGGGCTGTGCCACCAGTGCTGCACATCGCCCTCGACGAACTGCCGCGACGCACACAAGACGATTTGCTGGCGCAACATGGCCGGTGCAGCCCAGGCCAGCGCCATCGCGTCTTGCAACTGGTCGCGAAAGCCGGTGGCCCCGCCCGCTTGGTAAAAGCCCGCCTTGGCCCAGAGCCGGCAGGCCACAGCTTGATAGAGCAACCAGCGGTTCACCATGACGTCAAACAAGGGGTCAGGGGTGACAAGCTGCGTGGCGCCCTGCAATTGATCCCAGCTGGCCCGCGTGTCCAGCAAGCGCTGCGCGCCGGAGACCGCAGCGGCCTGCTCGGCCAAGGCCAGCGCGGCGGCTGGATTTGCGCCATAGCCGAGCAAGAACACCCTTTGCGTGCTGGCACCCGGCGCCAGCTGCAGCTGGGTCGACAAGGCCGCGCAAGGGTCCAGGCCGGCGCCTTCACGCTTGCCGAAGAAATCGGGCAAGACCAGGCGGCCGCGCGCATCAAAGAACTCGCGCCGGTCGCAGGTCCAGTCCACGCTATCGGCTTGATGCCTGTCCCTGACATGCAATTCCTTGACGGACCATTCCCTGGCCGCCAACTCGGTCGGCGCGGCCAATGCCAAGAAGGCCGTGCCGTCGCCAAAGCCCTGCGTCCGCTCGCGCTGGGTCGCCAGCAGCGTGTTCAGGCGCCGGTCGCTGGCACGGGTGGGCTTGGCCGCGGTCAGCACGGTGCTGCGCTCCGTGCGGTTGGCGCCCAGCAGCCATTCCACCATGCCGACCACGCGCAGCGAGAGCTTGCGGCAGCCATGGTTGATGAAGGCCAGCTCGATCTGCTTGACCGAAGTTTGCGCATCAACGCACCAAGTCACCGTCACCGCCAGATCGCCGCGCCGGTGCTTGATCACGCTATAGCCCTGGCCATGCGTCATTTGGTAGCTGACATCATTTGCACCCCAAGCGCTCGGCGCCACGCTCCAGACCGCCTGCGTGGCCAGATCCTGCAGCAAAAACCATTCGCCCGGCGGGTCGGCAACCGGATCGTTAGACCATGGCGTGAGCTGATTCATGCGGCTGTTCAAGGCCCAGCTATAGCCGCCACCGGCCTCGGAAATTTGCGCGCCAAAGTCGCGATTGGCCAGCACATTGATCCAGGGTCGATTAGGTCTTTGACGCGCGTCGATCTCGAAACTGAACTCGCCCTGTTCAGGCCCGCCCTGCGCACCGAACTGGCCCTGAAACTGCGTCAATCTGGGCGCCACATGGCTGACTCGTTCGGGGCCGACCACCGTCATTGACGCCTCCAGGCGCGCGTCCAGCGCCTGCTCATGCTGAGTCAGCCAGTCTGCAATATGGTGCGGCAGCGGCCGACCGTCCGCATGCAGGCGCAGGCAGGCCAGCGTGCGCAAGCTGTTCAACTCGGCATCCGAAAGTTCATCCGCGCGCAAGACATGCAGGCCGCTGAAGGCCTGTCCGGAAGACTCGCTGGCCTGGTTCTCGGCCAGATGACGCTCTTGCAGCGCGATCAGTTCGCGCTGCAAAGTCATCAAGTAGGACGCCGGCTCGGCGTTGATGATCACCAGATCACAGGCGACGCCGCCCCATGACCAAAGTCGCAAGGCCTTGGCCAACGTGCGCAGCAGGCCCAGCCCTTGCAGCACACCGGCCGACACCAGAATGACCGGCTTGTCACCCGAGATGCCGAAGCGCCAGAGCAGGCGCCGGTCACAGATCGCCGTGGCCGTCAGCCGTGGCGTACTCTCTTCGGCAAGCGCGGCACTCTGCGGCCTTGTCAAGCTCAGCACCAGCGCGGTCGTCACCGACTGCAGTGCGGCCAAGTTCTCGGCACTCAGACCCAGCGTGCGCAAGCGAATGCCGGTCAGCGTGGCCGACATCAGCGTCGCCCGCTGCACATGGCTGGGCTGGCGGTACTTGTCGATGATGGCATCCAGCTTGGCACGGTTGTCGCAGGCGGCAGTGGCGAAAGTCAGCACCACCTTGGCCTGCGGGCCTATGCGCACCCGAGCGGCCAGCGCGCAGACCGGGTCCAACCCGGTGTCTTGCTTTGCCGTCATTCCAGGCTCGGCGATGGCTGGCGTCTCGAAATCAGCCTGGGGCTGGCCGGCCTGCCGGTTGCGACCCAGCCATTGCTGGCGGTCGGTCTGGCAGCGCAGACCCAGAAGATACGGCCCGCCATCGGCCAAGAAATGCGCAGCCAGCAGACCCTGCTCGGTGGCCAGGCGCGGCTTGCGCTCGAACACCAGCGCCTGATCTTCGGCCTGCCATTCGGCACGCAAAAACAGATTTGAGAAGGCGGGGTGCGCCTCATCGGCGCGAGGCTCGGCCAAGGTCACCTCAAAGGCCGAGATCAGCTCGAACTCCAGGCTGCGTCCGCTCAAGTTTCGCAGCTCGACTTGGCGGAACTCGATATCGTCCTCGGGGCTGACCCAGACCGTGGTTTGCACCTGCAACTGTGGCCACAGGGCTTCAAAGCACACCGTGTCGGCGTGAAAGGTGCTGCGGTACTGGGCCGCCGGATCGGGCGCCGGGTGCTGGGTGATGGACACCAAGTCGGCGCCTGAGGCACTGCCCAAGCCACGCAGATAGAAAAAGCTGCCCAGCGCATCGCGCAAGGCGTCATCGCGCCAGCGGCTGATGCCAACCCGGCCCCAGCGGCTCCAGCCTGCACCATTGGCACGCAGCGACACGCTATAGCGCCCGTTTG
>CAUPEV010000192.1:0-9268 GCA_963510335.1 uncultured Roseateles sp. | reverse complement strand
GGTTAACGTTACGTTACTGGTTGGCGACACCTACCTGGCCCGGCTCCCAAGGTCGTTGACGCCGGGCATGCGTCCAGCCAAGACATCTTGACGGGTCGGGATACCCAGCATACGGTCGCCTGCGCCAAGCGGGCTGAATCCAGCTACTCGGCTGCAATTCTTCTACTCGGCTGGCCGGTTGTATGCGCAAACTGATCAGCCCGTCCTTCAGGTACCCCAAGCAAGTCGTTGACGTGGGATCGAGGCAGGGAGTTGGCTGGGCACAAGCGTTTCACACTGGTCGCCAATATTCGGGTCTATTTCTGTGATCCACGCAGCCCTTGGCAGTGCGGCAGGGAAGAGAATAGTAGCGGCCTGCTTTGGCATTAGCTGCCGAAGGGCTTCGACATTTCGAGCTACTTGCAAGCCAAGCCCAATGCCTTGGCGAGACAATTGAACCAGAGGCCGAGAAAGAAATTTCGGCTTCCAGACGCCGGCAGAAATATTCAGCCAGACCGTTGCATCGACCGGTTGAATCCGCTGCACTGACCGGACATCCAATGCTGCTTAGCGATGTCCAATTCGATCAACGCACATCTTGGTAGACCTCGGCCGGTCGGCGCGTCGGCCAAAGCGTTCGCCGCGGGCGACGCTGAGAATTGATGCGCTATGCGCGGACGACCACATCAAGACTCGGTATATATTGGCTCGCACAGATGATTCCGGCGGCGTGCCAAAAGTCTCAACCACGTGGAGGTGGCCTTGCCAAGGGAAATTTTGGATGGACCAACGGTACCAAGGTGGTCGCACACTTGCAGTGCGGCGCTTGAACTTCCTATCCATAAGACCGCCTGAGGAGTTTCCTACAATGCGATACGCATGGACGGCCCTGCTGCTCTGCTTGCCTGGTTTGTGCATGGCGGCCTGCTCCCGCCCGATTGATGTGCCGGTGACCACCGTCGGGTTGAGTGTGACCATCGAGGCCGGCAAGGTGGGCGGCGCTTACCCAAGCTTGCTGCGTGAGTTGGGACTTGCAAATGGCTGTCACTTTGACTTCCAGCCTGTGCCCCGCGCGCGCCTGGAGTTGATGTTCGGGGCGGGCCAGGCCGACATGATCGTGCCCGCCACTCGTTCTGACCGGCGCGACTTGCTGGGGGAGTTCGTGCCGCTGATTAAAAGCCGCGCCACCGCGATTTCGCTTGCAAGCGAACGGCTTGCTGTGCGGTCCCTGGACGACATTCTTCAGCGCAAGGAGTTGCGCGTAGCGGTGGTGCGCGGCTTTGACTTTGGCGCCGAATACCGCCGTTTTGTCGAGGCGATCAGGGCACAAGGCCGACTGCAGCTGGAGGCCGACCTCGCCGGCCTGGTGCGCGCACTTCAGGAAGGGCATGCCGATCTGACCGTGCTCAACGCCACCAATCTGTATGGCCTGCAACCCAGCGGCACAAAGCCGCTACCCGCGCAGTGGCGGGTCGAGCCCTTGAATGAGATGCCTTGGGGCGAAGCCGGCTTCTATATTTCGAACAAGTCGCTCGCCCCCGCCGACCGCCAACACCTGCGCCAAATGCTTCAAGACGCCGTTCGCAGCGGCGCGGTTTGGAAGGCGCTGAGCCTGGTCTACCCGGCGGCCACGCTGGAAGCGGGAATGAAGCAGCTTTGAAGACTCGGAAACCTCTAAGTCAGCGACACGCGATGGCTGTGGTCATACAAAAGCTTAAGTGGATTGCTCTCAGCCTGACATTCCCTCCCAGAGCAGGTGCTCTGCGGATCGGACTAGATTTCAGGTAATGGGGTGGGCTCGCGTTAGGCGGCACTGCCAGATTCGTTGACGGCAAGAGCTTGCGGATCAATGCCCCCTCACCATGAGTCCGGCTCGCAGCCACGAATGAATGCGGCCGTTGCCTAGCGGGCCAACGAGATACGATTTCGCGTCAGGCTGACCGCTGACGCTCAGCTTCGACGATCCAGTGAGCGCAGGCGAATCTCGGCAGAAAAAATGCGCTCTGTCGTGCTGATAGGCGGTCTGGGGGCGACTTGTCACCGCCCATCGAAAGCCGATGGCCTCTTCCGGAGCCCGCCGCGAGGATGCGGTATTCCGACTGTTACCAAGGCAGACCAATGATTGCTCGACTCCATCGCTCTCTTGCATTCGCTTGCGCGTTCGCGCTCGCTGGCTCCGCCATGGCGACTCAGGCGGCAGATACCCCCTCGTCCGAGGTCGAGCTTGCTTCGGCGATCGCCGCACTGGACGCTGCGGCCTTCGACTCCTTCAACCACTGCGAAGCCCCCGGTCGCTTGGATCTGTACGCCAGCTTCTTCGAACCCGACGTCGAGTTTTATCACGACCTTGGAGGTGTCACGTGGACCCGTGACGCGATGATTGAGCAGACCCGGGCCAACGTCTGTGGCAAGTTCCAGCGCGAGCTGGTCCCGGGAACATTGAAGGTGTGGCCGATCAAGGGATACGGGGCGCTGGCCCGTGGGGAACACCGCTTCTGCCACTACAAGTCGGGCGCAACGACACACCCCTGCGAAGGCCAGGCCGAGTTCACGATCGTGTGGCGCCAGCAGGGCAAGGCGTGGACGATCACGCGGGCCTTTAGCTACGGGCACGGGTCGAATTGAGTCCCGACTTCTGCCCAGGCTTCCTGCTGAAGCCCCGGCATTGAACCAATGCGCTTCGGGTCGAATGCGTGAGTCAAAGGCCGAGCCAGGAACTCGACTTTCGAAGTCATCGCCGCGCGGCCGTCCACCCTACACGCAGCCAAGCTGCGTAGGCTGACGATGCCGCTGGCAAAGTATCAGCGGGCGGCGCCATGGGTGAGATGGCTATTCGGCCCTTGATCAGACCTGCCATTGATCCGCACGGGCGAGCCCGCCCATGGTCGGATCACTGATCGAAGGCGCGCCCGTTTCCACCCGACCGGCGAAGCGGCGGCTGAAATCGGCCTGATCCTTCACCTTGGCGCTGAAGTCGTACCAGCGGTAGCTTTGTGCCAGCGGCAGGCGCAGATTGGTTTCGCCGCGTGCGAGCACCGTGTACTCGCTGACCGTGGCCGCGCTGTAGCGGTTGGCGGCCAGCTGGAACACGCAAGGCGCGTTGCCGCTGTTGAGCAGCTTGACGAGCAGGTCGCCGCTGACGCTGTCGCAGCTGATCTGCACTTCCGGGTTGGCTCGAGCCGCCGCACTCAGGCGCCCGGCATTGCCGGTCAGGTGGCGGTGAAAGCCGTTCGGGCCAAGAATCCACAAGTCATAGGCCCCCTTGCCATCTGCGGCCCAGCTGCCGCCGAGCTGCTTGCCGGCTTCGACCGTGTAGCGGCGCGGGATTTCGGCCAGGCGCAGGCGGTCGTAGACATGGAACACGGCGGCGGCTTTGCCAGTGTTCTGGAAGCTGATGTTGATAGCTGTGGCTGTGACGAGCGCGGTGGCCGCCAGCTCGTACGGCAATGCCGCCGAGGGGCGTACGCCGCTGTCCTGCACCGGCAAGCTGAGCGTGCTCGGCAGCGTCGGGCGCGGTTTGGTCGGGTTGTTCAAGGCCCGGGTCTTGTCAGCCAGCGCCTTGGTGTCGGGCAACTGGGCCATGAAGGCCGTGCTGTTGTTCGGGTTCGCGAAGTTGAAGGCGCTGGTCAGGTCGCCGCAGACGGCCCGGCGCCAGGCCGAGATATTCGGCTCCATCACGCCGAAGCGCTGCTCCATGAAGCGCAGCACCGAGGTGTGGTCGAACACCTGCGAGTTGACCCAGCCGCCCTTGCTGAATGGCGACACCACATACATCGGCACCCGTGCGCCCAGGCCGTAGGGCCAGTGCAGCGTGCTGGGAGCTGGGCTGTTGGGGTTCTCGACTTCGTGGTATTCGCCGGTGGTGGCCACCGTCGAGGCGCCGGCGTAGACACGCTTGGCCGGATCGGCGTTCCATTGAACCAGCGAAGGCGCAGCCGGCGGCGGCATATGGTCGAAGAAGCCGTCGTTCTCGTCGAAGTTGATGAACAGCACTGTGCTGGCCCAGACCTCCGGATTGGCGGTCAGCGCTTCCAGCACCTTGGCCGTGTACTCGGCGCCCTGGGCCGGGCTGGACGGGCCTGGATGCTCGGAGCCGGCTTCAGTGGCAACGATCCAGGACACCTGGGGCAGCGTGCCATTGACGACGTCCTGGCGCAGCAGGTCCAGGTCGCGTGTCGTGATGCCGCGCGCCTTCAGCTCGGCCGAGGCACCGGGGCGGTTGAACCAGCCGTCGCGGAAGGACTTGAAACCGACCAGCGAGTTGTCGGTGAAGTTGTCATCCATATTCTCGTAGACCTGCCAGGAGATGCCGGCCGCCTGCAGGCGCTCCGGGTAGGTCGTCCAGGTGTAGTCAGGCAGGTTGTCGAACCAGTCATTGCGATTGCTGACCGCCGGGCCGCCGTTGAGACCCAGTGGATCGTTGCTGCCTGTGAAGAGGAAGAGGCGGTTCGGGTTGGTCGAGCCGGCCAGCGAGCAGTGATAGGCGTCGCAGACCGTGAAGGCATTGGCCAAGGCGAACTGGAAGGGGATGTCTTCCTTGGCGAAGTAGCCCATCGAATGGTTGTGCTTGGTCAGGGTCCAGTAGTTCATGCGGCCCTGGTCCCAATGCAGATCGCCCCAGCCATGCGGCGTGCCGTCAACCCGCATCAGGTTGAAGTTCAGCTTGGTGTTGAGCCGGAACGGCGCCACCGTTTTGGGCTGCGAGCGGCCGGGCACGGCAGGGTTTCCGACGCTGTTGCTCGGCTCGGTGGGCTGCACCCAGATGTTTTTGCGCACGATGGTGCCGGGGCGGTCGACAACCGGCATGGGCAGTGGGTCGCCAAAGCCGCGCACACCGTGCAGCGTACCGAAGTAATGGTCGAAGGAGCGGTTTTCCTGGGTCAGGATCACCACATGCTTGACGTCCTGGATGGTGCCGGTGACGACCTTGGCTTGCGCGGCCAGCGCGCGCTGGATCACCGCCGGGAAGGCGGTGAGGGCGGCACCAGTGGCTGCCGACTGGAGGAATCTGCGACGTGAGGCTTGGGTCATGATGGGCTGCCAATCAATGGTGGGGAGTGGGCTAACGAGTTTTTTCAGCGTGCGCGGCGGCGGGCCACGGCTGTCACGGCGAGCAGGCCGGCCAGCATCAGCGCATAGCTGTGTGGTTCTGGCACGGCCGGCGTGCTCAGGCTGAAATACAGGTTGTCGGCGTAAGCGCCGCTGGCGCTGCCATCGGGCCCTTCCATCGACAGGTCGAAGCGGATCGCGCGCGTCTGCTCGGGCACATAGCCGCTGGTGTGGAAGGCCGCCAACACCGTGTAATAGTCGCGCAGGTCGACATAGTTGGGGCCCAGCTCGGTGTGGTTGATTTCGATGCCGGAGGCATCGAGAAACGACACATACAGCAAAGTGTTGTCTTCCTGGTCGCCGACGCCTCCGAGATAGGCGTCGAGCTTGAAGGTGACGCCGCCACCATCGATGTCGGCGGCCTTGTCACTCACATCGACCTGCTGCCAGCCTGCAGAAAAGGCGCTGCTGCCGCCGGCAAAGTGCATCGCGCCATGCGCGGTGTCCGGGTACAGGAACAAGGGGTCGGCATAGGCCACGGTCTGGAACATCTCTGTGTTGGCCGTGGCGTTCCAGGCCAAAGTGCCTGATTCAGCGTCGCCGCTGGCGATCAGGTTTTTGTCATAGCTCGTGGCTTGAGCGCCAAGCGGCGCCAGCGCCATCAGCAGAGTCAGGGAAGCGAGAATTGCACTGAATTTCATGATGGCCTTGGGGCAAAGGGTTGAGTGGGAGGGCGGGATACTTGGTGTGATGTTCTTCCCTTCATGTGACGTCTGTCATCGTCAGTCCAGAAGCTGAACGGCTCATGCGCTGGCGCAAGCTGTTATGTGCGCCGAAGCCCGGACGATTCAGCTAAACATGCTGGCCCCTGCCAATTGAAGAGCGAGGGCGCGGTCTTGTTGGCAACTGGCAGCTGAAGGCCTCTGATCAGCGCGACAAGCCGGCAGCGCTGTGTACGGCAGCGTCAGCCAGGACGTCTTGCTGCATGGCAGGGCGCATCAGCTCTGCCATGCTGAAGAAGGTTCAGCTTCTCCAGCAAGCTTGCCTTGTGGGGAGCCGACGGTTGTGCGGCTGTTGGTGAGTTGAGTGGCCATGTCCTTGACACCCTGGCCGGTGGTCGGCATTTGAAACACTGCGAACTTTTGACCCCGCCCGCACTCAGGGATTGGCTGACTCACACAGCCGCGCTGGTCGCGGGGATCGCCAGGCTGGCTTCAGCGCTTGGGGCGCTGAGCGAGTGCTGTTTCGTCTTTCGGGGGCGCAGAGAGTTCAAAGTCCCGCAAGCCTTTGCTGGATCCGAGGAGTTATACGCGCAGGAGCATCAGCTGTGGTGCGAGAAATACCGCATACGCCAAGCACACGACCGCGCTGGCTATCGGCATTCCGAGCAATCCAGCTGGCCTCCACAGGCCGCCCTTGGTGCTGCGGGATCAAACCCGCTCACGCAAGTGCCATGGGTAAGTCGTCGGCCGCAATGAGCCGTTGACGCTTTCCTGAAACTCTCCAACAAACTCGAACGCCGGAACCGGGCTTGGCGACAGGGATTGAGGTGTCACCCGGTGCCCACGCCACTGCTGAAAGTAGTTCGGGTTGCTTGTGCGCCGGGTCAGGCTCAGTTGCTGCGAGCCACGGTCCCATTGGCCCTCGACCGCGTCTCCATACATCTGGCCCGCTATTGCACCCCTGACATCCCACTTCGACACGAGCAGTTCGCCCGGCCAGCCATTGCCTTCAACCATCAGGCTAGACGCGGCCCGCCATATGTACTGGCCTGGATGCGTTGCGCCATGTCGGACTTCCTGGAACGTGCCTGCCAGCACGCCAGGCCGCTCAGCAATGCCGGTGTAGATCTGCTCGTAGCCGGCCTCAATATGCCGCGTGAACTGAACGGCCCCGGTGGACGTGTGAACACTTCCTTCCATCGTTTGCCCGTAAAGCGTGCCCGTGAAGCTCTTGCCCGGACCACGCTTGTTCCGCCGCACGCGGTCAATGTGGAACAAGCCGAGCCAGCCATTGCCATCGAAGAGGCTCGAAGCGCCGGCGCTAAGCGGGTCGCGCGCTACGCCGCCATCTGGCGCAGTCACCAGGTCAGCCAAAACCCACGGGTGATCGGAGGGGTTCGGCTGGACCGGATCCTGAAACTCGGCATGCGCCACTGCCCAGGGACCACGGATCAACAGGTGATCGACCGGGCCCTCGCCATCGCTCCAGCCTTCGCTTCTCACGTCGCGCAGCCGCGCCGCTGCCGCGAATGCCGCGAAGTCCACGACGCGGGTTTGCGAGGGCGGCCAGTTGGCGTCTCCTCCTGCACGGGTATTGAAGTCGCCACCGAAAATGACCGCCTCGTTGCCCGGGATGGCGGCTATGGCGTCGCGAAGCGCGAGATGACTGGCCAGGTTCTCGGCAACGGAGTAGGCCGTGAACCGCGTCGAGAAGATATGACACCTGCGCCCTCCGATGTTGGCAGTGACATGCAGGGTGGCGTAGCCCCCGCCATCCCAATAGGCGCTGTGCTGGATCCGCTCGACGGACAGCAGGGGAATGCGTGAGAGAACCGCCACTTGCTTCTCGCCGCGCAGCGCCAGCGTGGCCGTCAGCGCCCGCTGTACATGGGGGTAACCGGCGCGTTGTGCGAGCCAACTGACCTGGTCGATGCCGTTGTAGGTCACGGCGTTGTACGCGCACACCTCGTTGAGCAGCACGAGATCGACATTGCGGTTGGAGATGGCGGTACTGATGGCATTCAGGCAGACAAACTGATCCCAGTTACGGTCGTGCGTGCCTTCGGCGAGGTTCCATGCGACCACTCGGAGAGTTTTCATGGCGATGTTCTCGGTTGAGCAGTTGATCCCGATGCTGCGACACGAGCCGCGATGCACGGGGCCACGGGATGACACCCGCCTTCATTGAAGCCTGGGAGCGCCGTGCGCTGCCATCCCTAACTCGCAAAGGCCTGTTCGCCGAGGACAGCCCGGTCGCAATTGCCGGTGCGGTGGCAACTTCGCTGCGCATGGGCCGCATGGGCCGCACGGGCCAGCACCAAGAGATGCTGCAGCGGAGCAGTGAGCTGTAATGGCAGGCCTATTGAAGCGGCTTAGCAAGGGACGAAGCGCCGTTCAATCTAGAGACCCGAGCTTCGTCACCAGTATTGAGGCCGAACTGTGAGGCGGCCAAGGCAAAGGGGCCAAACCTCAGTGACCTACAGCTCACGCAGGCTTTGCGTGAGCTTTTGCGCTCTGAGTCCGCCGCGTCGGTGAATCGCCTTGAGCTTGCGCTCAATGTCCTGCAGCTCTGTGTCATAGGCGCTGTCTTTGAGCTCTTCGATGGCGGCCTGGATGTCCTTGAGCCTTTGAAGCGATTGATGTCCCTTGCCTTTCTCGGGCAGCGTTTCTTCGGCAAGCTCGATCAAGACTTCGGTGATCAGGCCGAGCTGCTGCCCATAGGACGCGATCTCAAATGCCTTTTGCTCGATCTTCGGATTGCCGGCGGCCGGATCGGCTGCCTTGCCAAACAAATTCGCCACCGGCTCTATATCCTGTGTGACGTTGCCACTCAGGGGGAACTGGTACTGCGGGGCCCAAAGCCATAACCATGGATACATACGAACTCCCTTGTCATGAAGTTGAGAATTGCACCGATTCGATCGTTGCTTTGGCCCGGTGCGGCTAGCCTTGCTGCTGCGTCGCCATGTGACGCGCAAAATTTTCCAGAATTGCCTGCCAGCCCATGCGCTGCTGCTCTTCGGTATGACTTGGCTCGCTGTCGAAGGTCACCGTCACCTCCACACCCGTGGGACCTTCCGAAAAATTTACTACGCTGGTCCGTTCGCCGAATTTGGACTCCAGCAGTGTTGGCATGATGACTTTTGTGTACTCGCCCTCAAAATCGAAACCGAAGGAGCCGTCTTTGGCTTCCATGCGAGCCAAGAACTTGCCGCCCACCCGCAGATCAATGGTGCAAGCGCTGGTGTGCCAATCTGGTGAGGCGGTATTCCAGATCATGATGTCGGACGGCGTGGTGTAAGCACGCCAGACTTCGGCAATTGGCGCTGCGACGATGGTGGAGACGGTGATCTTCATGCTGGTTTAAAGAGGCAGTTGAAATCAATGTGCGGCGGTGGCGCCAAACTGCTCAGTCCTCATGCTTGACCTCGCCCGGAATGGCCGAGTACAGCCAGTAGTCGGTCGGCACACCGCGAACGAGCCTCAGGTTTCGGACCAGACCTTCGCGCTTGAAGCCG
>CAUPEV010000191.1:0-9439 GCA_963510335.1 uncultured Roseateles sp. | reverse complement strand
TCTGGAGAAAAGCCCGCATGACCTTGACCGAGTTGCGCTACATCGTTGCCGTTGCCCGCGAACGCCACTTCGGCCGCGCCGCCGAGGCCTGCCATGTCTCACAGCCGACGCTCAGCGTGGCGATCAAAAAGCTCGAGGAGGAGCTGGACGTGCGCATCTTCGAGCGTGGCGCCAGTGAGATCAGCGTGACGCCGCTGGGCGACGAGATCGTGCGCCAGGCGCAATCGGTGATCGAGCAGGCCAGCGCCATCAAGGAAATTGCCAAGCGCGGCAAAGACCCGCTGGCCGGTACTTTGCGGCTCGGGTTGATCTACACCATCGCCCCCTATCTGCTGCCGGCCCTGGTCAAGGGCGTGATCGAGCGCTACCCGCAGATGCCTTTGATGCTGCAAGAGAACTTCACCTCCAAGCTGCTGGAAATGCTGCGCACCGGCGAGCTCGACTGCGCGGTGCTGGCCGAGCCCTTCCCCGATGCAGGCCTGGCCGTGGCGCCCTTGTATGACGAAGACTTCATGATCGCCGTGCCGGCCTCGCACCCGTTTGCCGAGCGCAGCGAAATCAGCGCGGAAGAACTCAAGCAAGAAACCATGTTGCTGCTCGGCGCGGGCCACTGCTTTCGCGACCATGTGCTGGAGGTCTGCCCCGAGTTTGCGCGTTTCTCCAGCGACGCCGAAGGCATTCGCAAGAGCTTCGAGGGCTCCTCCCTTGAGACCATCAAGCATATGGTCGCTTCGGGCATGGGTGTGACCGTGGTGCCCGCCCTCAGCGTGCCCAAAGAAGTTCAGCCGCATCTGCGCTACATCCGTTTTGCCGCGCCGGTGCCAACGCGGCGCGTCGTGCTGGCCTGGCGCAAGACCTTCACACGCTATGAAGCGATAGCCGCCTTGCGCAATGCGGTCTATGGCTGCGAGCTGGCCGGGGTAAAGCGCCTGTCATGAGCGATCAGGATCAGGTCCCCGCGCTCTATGAGCTCAACAGCGAGGTCGAGGCGCTGGCTGCTGCCAGCCAGACGCTGCCCGAGCTTGAACAAACGCAACAACTGGCCAACTTGGCTTGGCATCAGCGTGAACGCAACTCGACGTGGGCGCTGCAGTTGGCCGATCAAGCCGAACAGGGCTTGCCGAGCTTGTCGGCCGAGCAAGGCGCGCAGCTTGCTCTAAGTATTGGCTGGCGCTTGCAGCTGACGCGCATCGACGTACGCCGTCTGCGCAGCGAGGCCTCGCCGGATGATCCTCTCGCCCTCGCCCAGCTGAAAGAGGCCGAGGCCGCGGCTGATTGGATCAGCGCAGCTGACGCCTGTTGGGTCTTGTCGCAACTGGCCGTCGGGGCCAGCAATACCGCGAATTGCATAAGCTGGCTGGAGCGCGGCGTGGCCTACGCCAGGCAAGCCGATGACAAGGCCAGGCTGCAGATTCTGCAATGCAGCCTGGCACGCTACAGCGGTTTTGTGGACGCTGCCGCCACCGAGCTGCGCTGGGGCGACAGCTTCAGCCAGGACGCCTCGGCTGATTCGGCGCCGGTGGCCGCGATCGCTCTGCTCTATGAAGCGCTGCGCGCCATGCGCGCCAGCAAGCTTAGCGAGGCGGTGCAGAAGTTCTCGGCCGTGATCGAGCCACTGCTGCAATGCGGCTATGTCCGTGAGGCGATATTCGCCCAAGTCAATCTGGGCAGTGTCTTCAACGATTTGAATGACCCGCAGGCCGCATTGGAATGGATGGAGCGCGGTCTCGATTTGGCACGCAGGCATGGCTGGCCCAGCAATATTGCCGGCTGCCAGATGCAGCTGGGTGAAACCTTGCGCCTGCTGGGCCGCCTGGATTTGGCCGAACAGCAGCTGATGGCAGCGCATCAATGCCTGGCCGCTTGGCCGGAATCACGCAACTTTGCAGTCACGCTGAACTATCTGGGCTGGCTCGCCCTTGCCAAGCAGCAGCCGCAGGAAGCGATTCGACTCTTCACCAAGCTGCAGTCGCTGCTGATTTACACCGACCTGGGGCTGACCGCCCAACGCGGGCTCGCCCATGCGCTGCTCGACTTGGGGCAGCTGAGCCAAGCCGAGCATTGCGCACTTGAAGCCTTGCGCCAGGCCAGTGCCCGCGGGGCCGGTGAATTGGAGGTCGAGCTCTTGCTGCTGTTGGCACGCATCTCCAAGGCCAGACCGATGGCCCCCGAGACCGAAGCCTTGCAACACCTAGAGCGCGCCAAAGAACGCGCCAAATCCATCACCGGCTACAAAGACAAGCCGGAATTGCTGAACGCACTGGCGAACGCTTACGCCGCCGCCGGGCGCTACCGCGAGGCCTTTGAAACCTGCCAGAAGGCTGCCAACTCAAGCACCCTGGCGCTCAGCCGCGAATCCGCCAACCGGCTCGAATCGATACAGCTGCGCAATTTGAGCGAAAGCGCCCGCGCCCAAGCCGAGCATCTGCAGCAACTCGCCGAAGCGGAGCGCCAAAAGGCGGCGCTGATGCAGAGCAATAACGCAACGCTGGAGCGGCTTGGGCTGATCGGCCAGCAGCTGACGCAGCATCTTGACCTGGCCTCTGTTTTTGCCGCCTTGAGCCAGCATATTCCGACGCTGCTCGATGCGCGCGCTTTCGAGATCTACTTGCTCGATGACGATGGCCTGGGCTTGCACTCGGTGTTTGGCCTGGAAGACGGCCAGCCCCTGCCGCCCGACCATATTGCGCTGAACGTCACAACGTCCAATGCGGCCCGCTGCGCGCGCGAACGCATCGAGTTGTCGATTCAGCTCGCACGTGACGGCAGCGACCCCAGCCAGGTACCCGGCACCATGCGCACGCTCAGCGCGCTGTTCGCGCCGCTCTTGATCGGCGAGCGCCTGCTTGGCGTGGTGACGGTGCAGTCGCCGCAGGCCGATGCTTACGGCGAACATGAGCGCATGGTGTTCAGAACGCTGAACGCCTATACAGCCATTGCACTCGACAACGCACGCGCTTATCGGCATTTGCAGCTGGCGCAAAGCCAGTTGTTGGCGCAGGAGAAGCTGGCGGCATTGGGCGCGCTGGTGGCAGGCATTGCGCATGAGCTGAACACGCCGCTGGGCAACAGCCTCTTGATGGCCAGCACGCTGGAGCAAAGAACCCATGAGGTGGAAAAGGCGGCTGCAGCCAAGGCCTTGCGGCGCAGCGAACTGGAGGCCTACTTCGACGAGGCCAAGGCCATGACCCGCCTGATTACAGTCGGCCTGGAAAGCGCCGCACAGCTGATCAGCAGCTTCAAGCAAGTCGCGGTGGACCGCACGGCCGAACAGCGCCGACCTTTTGATCTTGCTCTGCTGTGCGAGCAAGTGGCCGCCACGCTGCAGGCCGGCATTCGCAAGCGCGGCCATCGCCTGACGCTGGAGATCCCGCCCGACATCTTGCTCGACAGCTTCCCCGGCCCTTTCGGGCAGGTGCTGAGCAATTTGATTGAAAACGCGATGGTGCATGGGTTTGGCGAGCGGCGCGAGGGCCATGACGGGCAAGAGGGACAAATGCATCTGAGCGCCAGACGGCTGGGGGCGGAGCAGGTCGAGTTGCGTTTTCAAGACGACGGCAAGGGCATCAGCAGTGCCCATGCGGCGCGCATCTTCGAGCCCTTCTTCACCACCAAGTTTGGCCAAGGTGGCAGTGGTCTTGGCCTGTCGGTCAGCCACAACATCGCGACCCAACTCTTGGGCGGCAGCCTGACGCTGGACAGCAAGGTCGAGGCCGGTACTTGCTTCGTACTGTGCCTGCCTTTGCGCGCACCCCAGGTCGAGGCCGAACAGGCGCAAGAACCGGGTGGGCAGAGTTCAGCGAAATTTTGACAATGCAGGCAAGTCACAACTCTTGGCCTTCGCTCCATGTCACGATTTCAGTTCCAGATACAAGGCCTGCCGGCCGACGAATTTGCACCCTTGTTCGACTTGCCTGAGTCCGCTTTGCGCGGCCGCCATATACAGCGCCGCGTCGTTGTCGAGGCGCATGACGCGCCTTGCCGTGTCAGCCTGATTGACGCCGAGCCGGGCGAAGAGGTGCTGCTGCTGCCATTTGCCCACCATGAGCTGGCCTCGCCCTACCGCAGCAGCGGGCCGATCTTTGTGCGCCGCGCGGCGAGCACCGCGCAGCTGCAGCCGGGCGAGGTGCCTGACTCGCTGCGCCGGCGTCTGCTGGCCTTGCGCGCCTATGACGCCGCCGGCTGGATGCTGGGCTGTGATGTGACCGAAGGCCATCAATTGGAGCCGCTGCTCGAGCGCCTGCTCAAGCTGCCGGGCAGCGCCTTCGTCAATATTCACTATGCTCGCGCGGGCTGCTATGCGGCCCGCGCCGGCGTGGCCTAAGTTCGACCATCCCCATGATTGATCCGACCACAAGCTATCAACGTATTCGCGCCGCCATCGAACGCCTGGCGCTGGCCGATCAGCCGCTGCCCTTGCAAACCCTGGCCGACGAGGCCGGGCTGAGCCAGTTCCACTTCCAGCGCAGCTTTGTCAGCATGGCGGGCGTCACGCCCAAAGAATTCGCCCAGGCCTTGGCGCTTGAGCGGGCCAAGCAAAGCCTCAGCAAAGCGGCCTCGGTGATGGAGGCTGCCTGGGCCGCCGGCTTGTCCGGCCCCTCCAGGCTGCATGATCTGTTCATCGGCCTGGATGGCTTGACGCCGGGCGAATTCAAGCAAGGGGGTGCCGGTCTGACGCTAAGCTGGGCCATGGCCGAGACCCTGCTGGGCACGATCTGGCTGGCCGCCAGCGAGCGTGGTGTGGTGTCCCTGGTGTTCAGTCGCGGCGCCAGCCCTGAGCAATTGATCGCCGAGGCTGCCGTCAAACTGCCGCAGGCGCGATGGGTCGAGGATGCTGCCGAGTTGGCACCCATCGTGACCGAGCTGCAGCGCCGCATGCAGGGCCTGGGGCCAAGCCGACCGATTGGCCTAGCCTTGTCGGGCACTGCGCTGCGTTTGAAGGTTTGGCAGGCCTTGATGGCAGTGCCCGAGGGTCAGGTCTTGTCCTATGGGCAGTTGGCCCAGTTGGTTGGCGCGCCAAAGGCGGTGCGCGCGGTGGCGAGTTGCGTGGCGGCAAATCCGATTGCCTACCTGATCCCCTGCCACCGGGTGATACGCGCGAATGCGGTGTTTGGCGAGTACCGCTGGGGGCCACAGACCAAACGGGCTTTGCTGGGCCTGGAGTTGGCGCGCGCCGGCTAGCGCCGCCATGGCTGGCCAGCAAGGGCCATCACTTGGCTTCAGTGTCGGCGCAGAGCGCCACCAGACTTTGCTGCCAGCCGCTTGCCGTTGCCGGGCGCCACACGAGGAAGGCCTGCTCCACACATTCGTAAGGGCAGTCGCTGACCTGCAGGCGCAGTAAGCCAGCGTCTTGCGCGATGGCGAAGTCGGGCACATAGGCCAGGGCCTGACTGCTGCGCACCAGCGCCAGCAACAGTTGCAGATCGTCGAGCCAGAAGCGGATGCGCCGGGGCAGGCGGTCATCCCGCCAACCGTCCGCTCTTGCGCCGCGCTCAAGGCCGCAAAACATTGAGCGGCTGGGGCAGGCAAAGTCATGTGCGAGCAGCTCCGCAGTGTTGACCGTCAAGACGCCCGCCCTACTGCGCCGGGCCTGCGCCACCAATGCGTGGCCGGCGCCCGCAGCCAGCTGCATGGTGATGGCACCCAAGGGAAGCGCCTGCAAGCCCGCCGGCAGCCCGGCGGTCAAGGCGACGCCGGTGACCAGGGCAAAGTCCCCTTCGCCCCGACTCAGCGCCGCCAGCGCGGCATCTTCGAACATCAGCGCGAACGCCATGCCGGCGCCCGGGTGCAGGCTGCCGAGTCGCTGTGCCAACAGCGGCCCAAAACGCCATTGCAGCACCGCCGGCGCCATCAAACGGCAATGGGGCAGCAGGCTCTCGCCGCGGAACTCGGCCTGCGTCTGTTCGGCCAGGGCCACCAGGGCTTGCGCTCGTTCACGCAAACGCTCGCCATCGGCATTGAGTCGAATCGTCTTGCCGATGCGGTCGAACAAAGGCGTATTCAGCGATGCCTCCAAGCGCTTGAGTGCCTTGGACAGGGCCGAGGGGCTTTGCTTCAATTCTTCGGCCGCGCTGCGCAGATTGGCATAACGGGCAATGCTGAGAAAGCTGCGCAGATCGGCCAAGTCCATGATCGTTTCCAAATAGCGAACAATCGGTGATTTTATAGAGCTTGTCGGGCACCTCGGATTTACCCACAATCCGCGTCATTCAGGAGCCCAAGCATGCACATCACCAACCGCCAATGGATCTACCGCCAGCACCCCGAGGGACTGGTCGGCCCGGAACACTATGAGCTTCGCGGCGAAAGCTTGAGCACCGAGCTGTCGGCCGGCGAAGTGCTGGTGGAGGCCAAATACTGGTCGGTTGACCCCTATATGCGCATCAACCAGTCGCTCAAGCCCACCTACAACGACTTGCCGCATCCGCTCGACATGGTGCAGTCCGCCGGCGTGGTGGGCCAGGTGTTGGCCTCCACAGCCCCGCACCTCAAGCCGGGTGTCTGGGTGGAGGGCATGCTGGGCTGGCAAACGCATGCGCGGGTGCACCACTCGCAGCTGCGCCAGCTGGATGCCGATTTGGCGCCGCCCAGCACCGCACTGGGGGTACTCGGCATGCCGGGGCGCACCGCTTGGTTTGGCCTGATGGAGTCCGGCCGCCCCAAGGCGGGCGAGGTGGTCGTGGTCTCGGGTGCGGCGGGCGCGGTCGGCTCACTGGTGGCTCAATTCGCGCTGCGCAATGGCTGCCGCGTGCTCGGCATTGCCGGTGGCGCGGCCAAGTGCGACTGGTTGCGCGAACAACTCGGCTTGAGCTGGGCGCTTGACTACAAGGCCTACGCTGATGCGGCGGCATTCTCGGCCGAAATTCAGCGCCTTACGCAAGGTGTTGATGTCTATTTCGACAACGTCGGCGGCTGGATCAGCGACGCCATCATCCCCCTCATCAACCGGCGTGCGCGCATCGTCATTTGCGGCGCTATCAGCCAATACTCGGGTGGCCTGGACGCCCCAGAACTCGGACCCCGTTTCCTGCATCATTTGCTCTACCAACGCGCCACCATCCAAGGCATGCTGGCACGCGACTACCTGCACCGCATGGACGAAATGCTGCGCGTGGTGGGTCCGATGGTCCAACGCGGCGAGCTCATCTTTGAGCAAACCATCGTGCAGGGCTTCGAGCATTTGCCGGCCACGCTGCAGCGTCTGTTTACCGGCGAGCACCGGGGCAAGCTGCTGGTTCAAGCATGATGCAGCGCCGAACAATTGCACAAGTCTTGGCTATGGCACTCGCCCAGCCCTTGACCGGGCTGGCAGAAACATCCGCCATGGGCTCGCATGGCATGGCGGTATTCGGCGGCAAGTCGGGCCTTTTTGCCTCGCATCTGCCAATGTTCCATGCACCACATGACACGCAAATGCTGCTGCGCTTTCACTTGGCCGACGCCGGTCAAGACGCCCTATTGCGCAAGTCCTTGACGACCCATCCGACCTTGTGGACGCTGGCCCCGCAGAGTTTTGACTTGCTGCGATTTGCCCCAGGCCACGCCGACCCCATCAAGCAATTCAGTGCCCATGTGTTTGAGGGCCATTTCGAGCGCCATGGTCAAGAACGAATGGCGGCGCAAACAGTTGTTGTCGACCAGGTGTTGATGTTCCGTCGATTGAACCCTGCGTGCCGGACAGCCCAGGTCGGACGCTATATCGTCGTGGGAGCCGACTCCGACTGGTTTGCGGTCAAAGAGATCGATCGTCGGCCTGATTTCGATCACATTGTGCGCTTGCGCAGCGGGGGGCCCGCCAAGGCGAAGGCCATCATTGTGGCAACACCCACTCTCGAACCAACCAGTCCCTCGATCCTCAACAATGCGTTAACTCAACAACTTGGCGTGGGCTGGCGAGGGGAGCAAACCCTCTATTTCGAAACCGATGATCTTCGCTGAGTTGGGCGTTTGCACTTGATCAGACACAGAGGGAAAAGACCACGCCGCTTGCCTATTTGCCCCCCTGCCACCGGTGCATTACCTGCGAATGCGGTGTTTGGCGAGTCCCGCTGGGGCCGGCAAACCAAGCGGCTCTGCGTCAAGCAGGCATAGGGCGCCCCTTCACCTCGTCACACCATCAAACCGTCATCTTGGGCCGTTACGTTGGTGATATGCTGCTCGCGGCACCTGTGCCTGCAGGTACGTCCTAGACAAAGATTGGACAGAGCGATGCAGATTCAAAACCTCCACCCCTCCCTCAAGGCCGGTTTTCTGGCATGTTTGGCCGCAGTTGCCAGCTGCTTGTCGGGCTGTGCCAATATGAATCAGCAGCAGCAAAGCACCGCGCAGGGCGCAGCCATCGGCGCGGTGGCCGGTGCACTGATAGGCTCGGCCACCGGCGGCAAGGCCGGCACCGGCGCGGCGATTGGTGCGGTGGCCGGCGCCGTGGGCGGCAATCTCTGGTCCACGCATATGGAAGACAAGCGCCGCGCGATGGAGAAGGCCACCGCCGGCACCGGCGTGCAGGTCACGCGCACGCCCGATAACCAGCTCAAGCTGCAAGTGCCCAGCGACATCTCATTTGCCACCGGCAGCGCTGCCCTTGAGCCCAAGCTGCGCCCGGTGCTCGAAGCGTTCGCGAATGGTTTAGAGCGCGATCACACCAGCACCTTGGTCCGGGTGGTGGGCCATACCGACAACACCGGCAATGACGCCATCAATGACCCGCTTTCATTGCGCCGTGCCGAAAGCGTGCGCAACTTTCTGCTCGATCGCGGCATCAAAAGCGAGTGCATCGAAGTAGCCGGGCGCGGCGCGCGTGAGCCGCTGGTGGCCAACGATTCGGCCGAAGACCGCGCCCGCAACCGCCGGGTTGAAATATTCCTGCGTGAGGTCCAGGCCAGCAACGGCTACTGACACCTGAATCAGCGTTTAACCGGAGTTCCAGATGATGCGACATTGGCTGACGCGCCCTTTGAGCGCCTTGATTTGCGTGTCCATGGTGGCCTTGCCCTTGCCTGCGCGGGCCGAACAAACCATACGCTGCGAATCCTATAACTACCGCTACCAATATTGCCGCGTCGACACCGAAAACCGGGTTGAACTGGTGCGGCAGTTTTCGGGCAATAGCTGCCGCGAGAACCGCTCCTGGGGCTATGACAGCCGCGGGGTGTGGGTGGACCGTGGCTGCTCGGCCGAGTTTCGGGTCGGCAATGATGACGGCGACCGCCATCACAGCCGCAACAAGGCGCTGGGCATAGGCGCGGCGGTGGTGGGCTTGGCCGCTTTGGCTGCCTTGGCTTCCAGCCGCAATCAACAGGCCGCGCAGGAAGGCGTCGAGGTGCAGAACTGGTCGGTCGGCAGTTTCAGCGGCTATGACGAAACCGAGCGTACCAATGTGCAGCTGACCATCCTGCCCGGTGGGTCGGTGAAGGGCCGCGCCGGCAGCAACGAATTCACC
>CAUPEV010000190.1:0-9470 GCA_963510335.1 uncultured Roseateles sp. | reverse complement strand
GGCTTCGCTACCGCGTCCGAGTTCGTTCACGGCACCTTTTTCAAAGCTGAGCCGCCACGAACCGCGGCCGGATAGATCCAAACGCTCGACTTGTTCACCAATCGTGGCGCTGACCGGCTGGAGCTGTTGCCACATCCGCAGCATGGCCCCGGCCGTGCCGGCCGGACCTGCCAGCACGGGCAGATCGTCGTCCTCGACATCGCCCAGATTGGCCTGAAATACCTCGCCGTAACTATTGACCAACAAGCGCTCGACACTGGCGTCACTCTGCGCATCAGCGCCCTCTGCCTTGGTTTCCCAGTAGGCGCGGGGCTGATGCTCTTCAAGTTTGACCAGCAAGCGACTCGGCCACACCCGCTGCAACACGGCCCGCCGCACCCAGGGCACGGCCTCAAAGGCCTCGCGCCCTTCTTGCAAACTCAGGCTCAAAAATGAGCCCGACAAACGCGGCAAAGCATTGGCGCGCAAAGAGGCTTCGCTATTGCGGGTCACATCGCCATCCACCTGGATCGCACGAATCGCGAACACCGGCAAGCGCACCACCCAGCGCATGGCCAAGGCCAGCGCAGCCACCAACATGGCAGCCACCAGCAATGCCGTCACCGCATTCATCAAGCGAATGTCGGGCGGCAAAGAGATAGGCGGCTTGTTGCTCATGGCTTGACTCAGGGGTGCAAGACTCAGGAATTACCGTCGAGCCGGGCCTGCGACAGCAGCCACAGGCACAGCTGCTCATAGGAAATGCCGGCCGCCTTGGCCGACATCGGCACCAGCGAATGCGAAGTCATGCCGGGCGAGGTGTTCATCTCCAGCAAGAAGGGCTTGTTGTCGCTCTTGCGCAGCATCACGTCACCGCGCCCCCAGCCCCGGCAGCCCAAGGAGTTGTAGGCCGCCAACACCAGGGCGCGAACTTCTGCTTCCAGCGAGTCGCTGAGCGAGCCTGTCAAATAGCGCGTGCTGTTGGTGAAGTATTTGTTCTGGTAATCGTAGTTACCACCTTCGGCCTCGATCCGCATCACCGGCAGGGCAAACGCGCTGTCGCCCTCGCCCAAGATCGGGCAAGTCAGCTCGGGGCCATCGATGAATTCTTCGCAGAGGATTTCATCGTCGTATTGCGCTGCCAGTTTCACGGCGTCGAGCATTTGTGAATAGCCCATCACCTTGCTGATGCCAATGGTTGAGCCCTCGTGTGGTGGCTTGACGAAAATCGGCAAGCCCAACTCGTCGGGGATCGCCATGCAGGTTTCGCGGCTGATGGCGGTCTTCTTCAGCTTGACGTAGCGTGGTGTGGCTAGGCCATCGGCCAACCACAAACGCTTGGTCATGATCTTGTCCATGGCGATGCTGGAGGCCATCACGCCGGAGCCGGTGTAGGGAATGCCCAGCAATTCCAGCGCGCCCTGAACCGTGCCGTCCTCGCCATGGCGCCCATGCAGCGCGATGAAACAGCGATCGAAGCCCTCGGCTTTGAGCTCATGCATGCCGCGCTCGGCCGGGTTGAAGGCATGGGCGTCAACGCCGCCATGCAGCAAGGCCGCCAATACGCCGGGTCCCGACATGGTCAAAGAGACCTCACGCTCTGACGAGTCACCGCCCATCAACACGGCGACCTTGCCGAGCGCCTTGGGGTCGATATTCAGATCCAACATCATGGCTGCACGCCCTTCTTCTTAGCCATCAACAGTTCCACCGTTTGGGCCGGCACCGCGCCTATCGTGCCCGCACCCATCACGATCACCACATCGCCAGCCCGCGCCGAAGCAGCAATCTGCGCCGGCATGGCGGCGACATCTTCGACAAACACCGGCTCAAGCTTGCCCGCCGCCTGCAAGGCGCACACCAAAGAGCGCCCGTCGGCCGACGCGATCGGCGCCTCACCGGCGGCATAGACTTCGGTCAGCAAGACCGCATCGGCGGTCGAGATCACGCGGACAAAGTCCTCGAAGCAGTCGCGCGTGCGGGTGTAGCGATGCGGCTGAAAAGCCAAGACCAGGCGCCGACCGGGAAAAGCCCCGCGCGCCGCCGACAAGACAGCGGCCATTTCGACCGGGTGGTGGCCATAGTCATCGATCAAGGTGAATTCGCCGCCGCCATGGGCAGGCAGTTCGCCATAACGCTGAAAACGCCGACCGACGCCACCGAACTGAGCCAGCGCAGCCACTATGGGGCCGTCCGGCATTTCCAGTTCGGTCGCCACCGCAACCGCAGCCAAGGCATTCAGGACATTGTGAGCGCCGGCCAACTTGAGCGTTATGGGCAGATCAGCCAGACCAGCACGCTGCACCGTGAAGCGCATCTGGCCGCCGGCCAGGGCCTCAACATCGACGGCGCGCACATCATTGCCTTCGTCAAAGCCATAGCTGATCACCGGACGCGAGAGCAGCGGCATGATGGAGCGGACGCCGGCGTCATCACCGCAAAGCACCGCCGCGCCATAAAAAGGCATGCGGTGCAAGAACTCGACAAACGCCGCCTTCAAGCGCGCGAAATCGTGGCCATAGGTTTCCATATGGTCGGCGTCGATATTGGTGACGACCGCCAACATTGGCAGCAGATTCAAGAAGGATGCATCCGACTCATCAGCCTCGACGACGATGTACTCACCCGAGCCCAAGCGCGAGTTGGCACCCGCGCTCATCAGCTTGCCGCCGATCACAAAGGTCGGGTCGATGCCGGCCTCGGTCAGCACCGCCGTCACCAAGGACGTGGTCGTCGTCTTGCCATGCGTGCCGGCAATCGCGATGCCTTTTCGCAAGCGCATCAACTCGGCCAACATCACCGCGCGCGGCACCACCGGGATGCGCTGCGCGCGGGCGGCGATCACTTCGGGGTTGTCGGCTTTGACCGCAGTGGAGGTAACCACGGCTTGCGCACCGGCGATATGCGCGGCGGCGTGACCGATATGAATTTGCAGGCCCAGGCTGGCGAGCCGCTGCGCGGTGGCGCTGTCCGACTGGTCTGAGCCAGACACGGTATAGCCCAGGTTGTGCAGGATCTCGGCGATGCCACTCATGCCGGCACCGCCGACGCCGACGAAATGGATATGTTTGACGGCGTGCTTCATGGCGCGCTCCTGCCGGCCCGCCCCAAAGGAGCGAAGCGCCCCCACGGGGGGCAGTACAGCGACAAGATCGCGAACGTGGGGGTGGTCATGTTGTTACGAGCTTCTCTATTTCATCTGCGACGCGGGATGCGGCGCGTGGTCGGGCCAAAGCACGGGCCTTCTCGGCCATCTCCAACAGAGCCTCACGGTCCATGCTTTTGAGCAACTGGTACACGCCTTCGGCCGACATATCTTCTTGCGGCAAGTAGACGGCTGCGCCATGTTGGGCCATGAAGCGGGCGTTGTCGCGCTGGTGCGAGGTGGTGCTGACGACCAAAGGGATCAGCACCGAAGGCAGCCCGGCCGCGCAAATTTCGCTGACCGTCACTGCCCCGGCCCGACACAAGATCAAGTCGGCTTGGGCCAACTGCTGGGACATATCGTCGATAAAAGGCAGAACTTCGGCCTGGATACCGGCCGCGCGATAAGCGGTCTGCACGGCCGCAAAATTGGCTTGGCCCGTTTGATGCACCACCACAGGCCGCTGCTCCGCCGGCCACAAGGACAACATCTGCGGCAGCATCTCATTGATCGCGCGCGCGCCCAGCGAGCCGCCCACCACCAACAGGCGCAAGGGTCCGCTGCGGCCGGCATAGCGCTCGGCCGGCGGGGCCAGTGCCTCGATGTCGGCCCGCACCGGGTTGCCGGTGACGACAGCTTTGGAAGTCGATGCGGCGGCCACACCGTCGAAGCCGAAGCCGATTCGGCTCGCGAAGGGCTTCAAGCTTTGGTTGCTCAAGAGCATGGCCGCATCGGCATTGATCAACATCAGCGGGCGCCGCATCAACCAGGCCATCAAGCCTCCGGGGAAGCAAACATAGCCGCCCATGCCCAGTACCGCATCGGCGCTGCGGTTGCCGAACACCGAGCGACTTTGCACAAAAGCCTGCACCAGTTTGAGCAGGCCCTTGACGGTATGCATCAAGCCCTTGCCGCGCAGACCTGCGAAGGCCAAGCGATCGAGCGGAATACCGGTTGGCGGCACCAGCTTGTTTTCCAAGCCCTGTTCGGTGCCCATCCAGCTGACGCTCCAGCCGCGCCGAATCATTTCTTCCGCCACGGCCAAGCCGGGGATGATGTGACCGCCGGTGCCGGCGGCCATGATGACGAGGTGCTTGCTCATGCGCGGCCTCCGCGCGTGAGTTGGCGGTTTTGGCTCCGGCACGCGCACTGAGTGCGCTCCACGTCGCTGCGCGACATGAGCCTGCGCCGGAACAGAGCACCGGCGTGCGTTCCGCTCGCCGAGGCCAAGTGGGTACACATGGCCTTCATGCGCGGCCTCCGCGCATAAGTTGGCAGTTCTGGCTCTGGCACGCGCACTGCGTGCGCTTCACGTCCCGGCGCGACATGAGCCTGCGCCGGAACAGAGCCAGGGCGTGCGTCCCGCACGCCGAGGCCGGGTGAATACATCCGGCCTTCATGCGCGGCCTCCGCGCATCAGTGCTCTGTTCTCAATATCAATCCGCAGCACGATCGCCAGGGCCACACAGTTCATCAAAATCGCCGATCCGCCAAAGCTCATCAAAGGCAAAGTCAGGCCCTTGGTCGGCAGAGCACCCAGGTTCACGCCCATATTGATGAAAGCTTGGCCGCCCATCCAGATGCCTATGCCTTGCGCGTACAGGCCGGCGAACACCCGGTCCAAGGCAACCGCTTGGCGACCGATATGGAACAAGCGGCGCGACACCCAGAAGAAGGCAATGATCACCAGCGCCACACCAACAAAGCCCAGTTCCTCGCCGATCACCGCCAACAAAAAGTCGGTGTGCGCCTCAGGCAGGTAATGCAGCTTCTCGACGCTAGAGCCCAGGCCTTGACCGAACCATTCACCGCGACCAAACGCAATCAAGGAATGCGTGAGCTGATAGGCCTTGCCCTGCGCATACTTTTCGTCCCAGGGGTTCAGATACGCAAAGATGCGCTCGCGGCGGAAGTCGCTGAAGGCGATCATCATCACAAAGGCGCCGACCAGCACCGCCACGATCAAGAAGAACATCCGGCCATTGACGCCGCCCAGAAACAGAATGCCCATGGCGATCGCAGCGATCACCAAGAACGCACCCATGTCCGGCTCGGCCAGCAAGAGCACGCCCACAATGGCCAGAGCCATCGCCATCGGCCAGACCGCTTTGAAGAAGTTCTCGCGCGCGTCCATCTTGCGCATCATGTAGCTGGCCGCATACATGGCGATCGCCATCTTGGCCAGCTCAGAAGGCTGAAAATTCATCACTCCCAGCGGCAACCAACGGCGCGCGCCATACACCACCTTGCCGACGCCTGGGATCAGCACCGCCACCAACAAAACCAGCGACAGCACAAACATCCATGGGGCCAGCCGCTCCCAGGTTGACACCGGCACCTGCACCACGATCACTGCCGCGACCAAGCCGAACACCAAAGCAACGATATGGCGGGTCAAGAAATGCGTCGGCAAATACTTCGCAACACGCGGGTTGTCTGGCATGGCGATGGACGCCGAATAGACCATCAGCAAACCCAGGCCCATCAAGGCCAGCGTGACCCAGATCAGCGTCACATCCAGCCCTTGAATACGCGCCGGCTGGCCCGCGCTGGGCGATACCCATTCACGCACCGGCACATCGACGGACGCTTCCCTGCCGCCCGGCAGCATCGCTTTCAGGCGTTCACCCAAGCTCTTCAAGGACAGCGTCGCAGTGCTTGCGTTCATGCGCCCTGCCCCAGATCCATCGCCAAGGCCTGCACAGCGTCAACAAAGACTTGAGCCCTGTGCGCGTAATTGCGGAACATATCGAGGCTGGCACAGGCCGGACTCAAAAGCACGCTGTCGCCAGCCTGCGCTTGAGACAAGCACCAGCCGGTCGCCGCCTCCAAGCTCGCATGCGATTGCATCAGCACGCCACTGTCGGCCAGAGCGGCGCGGATTTGCTCGGCATCTCGCCCGATCAAAGCCACCGCTCGCGCATGGCGCGTCACGCCTGCAGCCAATGGGCTGAAGTCTTGGCCCTTGCCGTCCCCGCCCAGAATGAGCAGCAACTTGGCCGGTGCGCGGTCGGCACCAAGGCCGCTGATGGCCGCAACTGTCGCGCCAACATTGGTGCCCTTGGAATCATCAACGAAGTCAACCCCATTGAGCGTCGCCACATGCTCGACCCTATGGGGCTCGCCGCGGTATTCGCGCAAGCCATGCAACATCGGCGCCAAAGCACAGCCGGCCGCCGTCGCCAATGCCAAAGCAGCCAGTGCATTGGCGGCGTTATGCCGGCCGCGCACACGCAAGGCGTCGGCGGGCATCAGGCGTTGCAAGGTGATTTCTTCTTCGTCCTCGCCTCGCTTTTTGCGCAGCGTCTCAGCTTGCTCGCGCGCCCGCACCAACCAGGCCATGCCACCCTCAGTGACCAGGCCGAAATCGCCCGGCCGATCAGGTGCATCCAGGCCAAAACGGGCCACCTTGCGTCCCACGGACTTGGCTGCACGCCCGCGTCCTTGCTTGACCATCACTGCTGCAGGCACCATCGCTTCAACGGCCGGGTCATCACGGTTGATGACCATCAGCGCAGACTCGCCAAACACTTGGGCCTTGGCCTGCGCATAGGACTTCATATCGCCATGCCAATCGAGATGGTCTTGACTCAGATTCAAGACTGCTGCGGCGGTGGGCTCGAAGCCGCGCACGCCGTCGAGCTGAAAGCTGGACAGCTCCAGGACCCATACCTCGGGCAAAAACTCAAACACCGGTGCTTTGGGCGGCGGCGGATCTATCGGCAAGGGCGCCTCATTCAGGAGCGCATCAACCATTTCCATCGTGGTCTGGCTTGCCTGCGTTGGCTCGGCGGCATCAGCTCCCGGCTCGGGCTCGGGAACAGATGCAGCCGCGGCAGCGGCCGCGGCCTCGCCAGCAACGGCTTCGTCTGCCAATTCAGGCTCGCGCGCAAATTCAGGTCCAAGCTCGGGCGCCAGCTGCGGCTCGGGCTCTAGCGCGACGGAATTGGCTGCAAGACTGGCTTGCTCCGCCACCATCTCAACAGCTGTCTGTTCCGGCGCTTGTTCCGACTCTTGTTCGGGCTCTTGATCCAAAGCCTGCGCCAGCGTCGTCAACATGCTGGGCCCGATATTGCCGGCCATTGCGACGCGCTTGCCGGCCCGCTCGACCAGCAAGCCCGTCATGCAGGTGGTCGTCGTTTTGCCATTGGTGCCGGTGATGGCCAGCACGGCCGGTGCGTACTTGCGGCTCGCCTTCAAGTCCGCCAAAGCTTGCGCGAACAGCCCCAGCTCACCCTGCACCGGCACGCAGGTCTGCTGCGCCAGCGCCAAGAGCGGCGCAATGCGCGCGTCCAAGGGCGACAAGCCCGGGCTCTTCAGCACCATATGCATGCCGGCCAAGGTATCGGCTGGCAATTCACCGTGGCAAAAATCGGCCGCCGGCAAGCTCGCACGCAGCTGTTCCAGCTGCGGAGGATTGGGACGCGAGTCCCAGACCAGCACGCTGGCGCCATAACGCACCATCCAGGCGGCCATGGCCAGACCCGAGTCGCCCAGACCGAGCACCAGTACGCGTTTGCCTTGGTAGCTGCGCATGGTTTTAGCGCAGCTTCAAGCTGGCCAGGCCAATCAGGCACAGCAGCATGGTGATGATCCAGAAGCGCACAACCACCTGCGTTTCCTTCCAGCCCGATTTCTCGAAATGGTGGTGCAGCGGCGCCATCTTGAAGATGCGCCGGCCCGAGCCATACTTCTTCTTGGTGTACTTGAACCAGGTCACCTGCAACATCACCGACAAAACCTCGGCCACGAAGATGCCGCCCATGATGCCCAGCAAGATCTCTTGCCGCGTGATCACCGCCACCGTGCCCAGGGCGCCGCCCAGCGATAACGCGCCGACGTCACCCATAAACACCTGCGCCGGATGCGCGTTGAACCACAGAAAGGCAAGACCTGCCCCCGCCATCGCGGCGCAGAAGATCAGCAATTCGCCGGCACCTGGGATATAGGGCAGCAGCAGATATTTGGAAAACACCGAAGAGCCGGTCATATAGGCAAACAAGCCCAAGACCGAGCCCACCATCACCACCGGCATGATGGCCAGGCCGTCGAGCCCGTCGGTGATGTTGACCGCATTGCTGCAGCCGACGATGACGAAGTAGGACAGGCCGATGAAGCCAAAAACGCCCAGCGGGTAGCTAATGGTCTTGAAGAAAGGCACCATCAAGTCGGCCTTGGGTGGCAACTCGGTCGAGAAGCCCGAGCTGATCCAGCGGAAGAACAATTCGATGACGCCGAAGATCGAGGTCTCAGACACGCTGAAAGCGAGATACAGCGCCGCAATCAGGCCGATCAAAGACTGCCAAAAGAATTTCTCGCGGCTGGCCATGCCTTCGGGGTCTTTGTCGACGACTTTGCGCCAGTCGTCAACCCAGCCGATCGCGCCAAAGCCCATCGTCACGAGCATGACCACCCACACAAAGCGATTGCTCCAATCAAACCAAAGCAGCGTCGATATGCCAATGCCGATCAAAATCAAAACACCGCCCATCGTCGGTGTGCCGCTTTTGACCAGATGTTGCTGGATACCGTATTCGCGGATCGGCTGGCCGATCTTCATCTCGGTCAGCTTGCGGATCACCCAGGGGCCGAAGGCTAGCCCGATCAGCAGCGCCGTTAGCGCTGCCATCACCGCACGAAAGGTGATGTACTGAAAGACGCGCAAGAACCCCAGCTCGGGGAAGTTGCTTTGCAACCATTGAGCCAGACTAAGCAGCATCGCTATTTGCTCCTGCTTGGGTTTGCAAAGCGCTAACCACCCGTTCCATCTGCATGAATCTCGAACCCTTGACCAATACCTTGTCGACTGCCGGCAGGTCGCCGTCAGCCTTCAGCAATGCCGCGACCATGTCGGCCGTGCTTTGAAAATGCCGCGCTGCTGGCCCGTAGGCGGCCGCCGCATCGGCCGCCGCGCTGCCGGCCGTCCATAAGTTGGCAATGCCGCGCGCGGCCGCATAAGCGCCCACTTCACGGTGAAAAGCCTCGCCTTGATCGCCGACTTCACCCATATCACCCAGCAGCAACCAGCTTCTGCCCGGCAAGCCGGCCAGCACGTCGATGGCCGCCCGCACGCTGTCGGGGTTGGCGTTGTAGCTGTCGTCGATCAAGCTGACACGACGGCCACCTTGAGAAAAGCTCTTCAGTTGTGAGCGACCCTTGACCGGTTCAAAGTCTTCCAGTCCGCGCACAATGGCCGTCAACGACGCTCCGGCCGCCAAGGCGCAGGCTGCGGCGGCCAGGGCATTGCGAACATTGTGCAAACCGGCCACCGCCAGTGCCACCGGCGCAGTGCCGGCCGGGGTCTGCAACTCCAGTGCCCAATGACCCGAAGCACTGCCGGTGGATG
>CAUPEV010000189.1:0-9534 GCA_963510335.1 uncultured Roseateles sp. | reverse complement strand
TGCGAGCCGTCCACGTCCGCGTCCGACAGGATGCAGACCTTGCCGTAGCGCAAACCGCTGAGGTCGGGCGAATCGTTCTTGCCATGCGGATCGACACCCAGCGCCACCGAGATATCGTGGATTTCGTTATTGGCAAACAGGCGGTCGCGCTCGACCTCCCAGGTGTTCAAGACCTTGCCGCGCAGCGGCAGGATGGCCTGGGTTTCCTTGTTGCGACCCATCTTGGCGCTGCCGCCGGCCGAGTCGCCCTCGACCAAAAATATCTCGTTGTGCAGCAGATCGCGGCTTTCGCAGTCGGTCAGCTTGCCCGGCAGAACGGCCACGCCCGACCCCTTGCGCTTTTCAACCTTCTGGCTGGCGCGCTGGCGGGTTTGTGCCTGCTTGATGACCAGTTCGGCCAGTTTTTTGCCGAACTCCACATGCTGGTTCAGCCACAACTCCAGGCCCGGTTTGACATAGGTGGAGACCAGACGCAGCGCGTCGCGGCTGTTCAATCGCTCCTTGGTCTGGCCCTGGAACTGCGGGTCCAAGACCTTGGCCGACAGCACAAAAGAGGCGCGCGAGAACACGTCGTCAGGCATCAGCTTGACGCCCTTGGGCAGCAGACTGTGCAGCTCGATAAAGCCTTTGATGGCGCCGAACAAGCCGTCCTTGAGCCCGGATTCGTGGGTGCCGCCGGCGACCGTGGGGATCAGGTTGACATAGCTCTCGCGCATTGCCGCACCTTCTTCGGTGAAGGCCACGCACCAAGCGGCGCCTTCACCATCGGCAAAGTTTTCGGTCTCGGCCCGGCCGGCGTATTGCTCGCCCTCGTACAAGGGGATCAGCGGCTCGGCGTTCAGCGTCTGCATCAGGTAGTCGCGCAGTCCACCTTCATAGGACCAAGTCTGAACGTCAGCGGTTTTTTCGTTCGTCAGCGTGACGATCACGCCGGGCATCAGCACCGCCTTGCTGCGCAAAAGGTGGATCAGCTCGTTCTTGGGCAGCTCCGCACTCTCGAAATACTTGGCATCGGGCCAAACACGCACCATCGTGCCCTGCTTGCGCTCACCGCGCTCTGCCTTGCGGGCAGTGACCGGCTCGACCACGTCGCCGTTCTCGAAGGCCAGCGTCGCCACCTCGCCGCCACGCCAGACCGTCACTTCCAGCCGCTTGGCCAGCGCATTCGTGACACTGACGCCGACGCCGTGCAGGCCGCCCGAGAAGCTGTAGGCGCCGCCCGAGCCTTTGTCGAACTTACCGCCGGCGTGCAGGCGGGTGAAGACGATCTCAACCACCGGCACGCCTTCTTCCGGATGCAGGCCGAAGGGGATGCCGCGGCCGTCATCGGCGATCGATACCGAACCATCGCTGTGCTGTATCAAATCGATACGCTTGCCGAAGCCGGCCAAGGCCTCGTCGGCGGCGTTGTCGATGACCTCCTGGATCGTGTGCAGCGGATTTTCGGTGCGGGTGTACATGCCCGGCCGCTGTTTGACGGGCTCCAGGCCCTTGAGCACGCGGATGGAGCCCTCGCCATAGGCGCCGAGGGCGGTTGAGTTGCTGGAAGAAGTAGATGCTTTGCTGGTCGCCATAAACCAGATTCTAGGCGGCGGCCCAGAGCCAGCTGTGCAAACCCCACCAAGTTCCCGGCTAGCATGTCGGCCCTATGCGCTCCAGATTCCACTTTCTTGCTCTGCTTGCCGGCCTGGCCTTGGCATGGAGCGGCCCAGCCATCGCCGAACCCGAAGCCCCGGCGTTCAAGGCAAGCCCGGCCCTCACCATGGAGCTGAAGAACGCCCAGTGGTTCGACGGCAAGGGCTTTGTCAAACGCGGCACGCTCTATGTCAATGACGGCAAATTCAGCAATCAAAAAATCAAAAAGCCGCAGCGCAGCCTGGATTTGATGGGCCAATTCCTGATTCCGCCCTTGGCCGAGGCGCACAACCACAATCTGCAAAATGGCTGGGGCTTTACACGCTATGCCAACAGCTATCTGCGGGACGGCGTATTTTATGCCGCCATGCATTGTGGCGAACCCAAAGGTGTCGCCTTGGCTCGCGGGCTGGCGAATCAGCCCGCCGCACCGGACATCTTGTTCGTCAGCGCCTGCCTCACATCTTCGGATGGCCAGCCGCTGGCGCAACTGCTGGGCGATGAGTCGGGCGCCGCGTCCAAGCTGAAGCTCGAAGACGTGGCCGACAAAATGGTGCTGCTGATGGACAGCCCCGAGCAGGTAGCGCAAAAGTGGCCCTTGGTGGGCCCGCGCAAGACCGATCTGCTCAAGCTGATGCTGAGTCGAAGCGAAAGCCCAGAGCTGCGCGGAGACCCCAAGCAGCAGGGACGCTTGGGCCTCAAGCCCGAAGTCGTGGCGGCCATCGTCAAACGCGCCCATCAAGACGGCATGCGCGTCATCGCCCATGTCGAGACCGCCGGCGACTTCGCGCTGGCCCTACAGGCCGGCGTGGACTGGATTGACCATCTGCCGGGTTATTTTTTCCACGAGGGCCTGAATGCCGAGGCCTACCGCATCAGCCCCGAACTGGCAGCCGAAGCAGCCAAAAAGCGCGTGGCCGTGATCACCGGGACGGCGGCCGCGACGCTGTTTCGCGTCTCAAGCGAGCGCGAAGCGGCGGTGCGCCGGCTGCAGATCGAAAATCTTCAAACGCTCAAAACCGCCGGCGTCAAGCTGCTGCTGGGCTCCGACGTCTTCAATGGCGGGGCGCTGACGGAGCTGCGCCACCTCGACAGCCTTGGGGTGTTGGACCGCGCCTCGCTTTTGCGCTTGGCCAGCATCAGCACGCCGCAAGCGCTGTACCCGAAACGGCGACTGAGCTGTTTCGAGCCTGCTTGCGAGGCAAGTTTCTTGGTGCTGCCTGCCAATCCGCTCAACGATCTTGAAGCCTTGGGCAAGATTCATTTGCGGGTCAAACAAGGGCGGATCTTGAGCCTGCAATCTCCGTGACAGACATGCACGACCCAATATCGCTACATTGCTTGGCATGAGTTCAAACGCCACAACCACACCCCCACGCTTGTCGATGACGCAAGTGCTGCTTTGCGGCGCCCTGATCGTCACCATGTCAATGGGCATACGCCACGGTTTTGGCCTGTGGCTGCAGCCAATCACCATGGACCGCGGCTGGACGCGTGAGACCTTTGCCTTTGCGCTGGCGATACAGAACTTCGCTTGGGGCATCGCCGGCCCCTTCACCGGCATGCTGGCGGATCGCTTCGGTCCGTTTCGTGTGCTGATGGTGGGCGGTGCGCTATACGCGGTCGGCCTGGTCTTGATGGCCTTGTCAAGCTCGGGCCTGGCCTTCACCGGTAGCGCCGGGCTGTTGATCGGCATTGCCCAGTCGGGCACCACCTATGCGGTGATCTACGGCGTGATAGGCCGCAATGTTGCACCCGAAAAACGCAGCTGGGCTATGGGGGTGGCGGCGGCAGCGGGCTCGTTTGGGCAGTTCCTGATGGTGCCGGTATCGAATTGGCTGATCAGCTCGAACGGCTGGCAAGACGCGCTCTTCATCCTCGCCTGCATGTCCTTGATCATCATCCCCTTGGCTTTTGGTTTGCGCGAGCCTAAAGCGCCGGCGAGCAGCTCACACACTCACTCGCAAAGTATTGCGCAGGCCCTGCGAGAGGCCTTCGGCTACCGCAGCTTTCAGCTCTTGATGGCCGGCTATTTCGTCTGCGGCTTCCAGGTTGTCTTCATCGGCGTGCACATGCCCAGCTACCTCAAGGACCAAGGCATGAGTCCGCAGGTCGCCACTTATGCGCTGGCTTTGATCGGCCTGTTCAATGTCTTTGGCACCTATGCCGCCGGCTCGCTGGGCCAGCGCTTTCCCAAGCGCTACATCCTGTCTTGCATTTACGCACTGCGCTCGGTTGCCATCGTGGCTTTCTTGACCGCACCGTTGACGCCGACCAGCGTCTACCTGTTCTCGGCGGTGATGGGGCTCTTGTGGCTCTCGACCATTCCGCCCACCAACGCAGTGTTGGCGCAAATGTTCGGCATCCAGCATATGTCGATGCTGAGCGGCTTTGTTTTCCTCAGTCACCAGATCGGCAGCTTTTTGGGCGTCTGGCTGGGCGGCCGCTTGTACGATGCAAGCGGCAGCTACGACATCGTCTGGTGGCTGGCGGTGGGCTTGGGGGTAATGGCGGCATTGGTCAATCTGCCGGTCCGCGAGGAGCCGATCCTCAGACCCTCGCTGGCCTGAAGCAACAATGAAAACGACCACACGCTGGCTCATCCGGTTCGCCGCATTAGCGCTGCTGGGGCTGGTGTTTGTCAGCTATTTTCAAGCGGACCTGATGGTCCAACTTTCCGAACAAATCTGGGCTTGTTTCTGATGTCTTGCACCTCTTCATCGGCCTCAAAGTGGTTGCGGCGTTGGCCGCAAGCCATGCGCGCAGGCGGCAGCGCGCTTGATCTGGCCTGCGGCAGCGGCCGCCATGTGCTGCACTTGTCTGCCATGGGCATGAAGGTCACCGGCGTTGACATTGATGCCGCCGCAACTTCAGGCTTGGAAGCTCACGCTGAAATCATCACCGCCGACATCGAATCAGGCCCTTGGCCGCTGGCGGGCCGGCAGTTTGATCTGGTGCTGGTGACCAATTACCTTTGGCGCCCGCTGATTCCCTTGATCACGGCGGCCGTGGCGCCGGGCGGTTGGCTGATCTATGAGACCTTTGCCCAGGGTCAGCAAAGCATAGGACGGCCGGCGCGACCGGAGTTTTTATTGCAGCCGGGCGAGCTGCTGGACGCCTGCAAAGGGCTGAGTGTGGTCGCTTTTGAGGACGGTTTCGAAGTGATGGCGGTCAACCCGCGCTTTGTGCAGCGCGTTGCTGCCGTGCGCGATCAGCATGACGGAGTTTTTCAACGCTACGCTTTGGATCAAGCCGAAGCCTGAGCCGGGCATGGCCGGCGCTGAGTAGAATTGACGGATTAACAGGAAACGCAATGAACGGATTAGTTGGCAGCATCGTCGCACTCGTGACTCCGATGCAGGAAGACGGCAGTGTTGATTACGCAACGCTGCGTAATTTGATCGATTGGCATATCGCCGAAGGCACCAGCTGCGTCTGTGTGGTCGGCACCACTGGCGAATCACCCACAGTCGATGTCGAAGAGCACTGCGAGGTGATCCGGGTCGCGGTGGCACATGCGGCCGGCCGCGTCCCCATCATGGCTGGCACCGGCGCCAACTCGACGGCCGAGGCCATCAATCTGAGCCGCTTCGCCAAAAAAGTCGGCGCCAACTGCACGCTGTCGGTCGTGCCCTATTACAACAAGCCCTCGCAAGAAGGCATCTATCAGCACTACAAGGCGATCGCCGAGGCCGTAGACATCCCGATGATGCTCTACAACGTGCCCGGCCGCACCGTCGCCGATATGCAGCCCGAAACGACCTTGCGCTGTGCAGGCTTGCCCGGCGTGTTTGGCGTCAAGGAAGCCAGCGGCAATATCGAGCGTGCGGCGCAGTTGATCAAACATGCGCCCAAGGGCTTTTCGATCTACTCCGGTGATGACGGCACTGCCATCGCCTTGATGCTGCTGGGCGGGCATGGCAATGTCAGCGTGACGGCCAATGTGGCGCCAAAGCTGATGAGCGAACTTTGCCGCGCCGCCTTGGCCGGCGATGCGGCCGGCGCCACGCGTATTCACTTCCAGTTGCTGAACTTGCACAAGCAGCTGTTCTGCGAGCCCAGCCCGGCGCCGACCAAGTGGGCGATGGCCAAATTGGGCCTGTGCACGAACGCGCTGCGTCTGCCAATCACCCCATTGACGGCCGCCGGCCAAGCCAATGTCGAGCTGGCCATGAAAGAGGCTGGTTTGCTCTAATCGGCGCCGCTGTCTCAGTCTGGTCTAATCCCCCCACTGTTTTTTGATAAACGGGCCGCAGCAAAACGGCCCGCGCGGCAATAGCCGCAATGCTTCCCTCGGAGATGTCTAGCGTGACTCGTTCCTCATTTGTTTCCTCCACGGCCACTCCAGTGCGCCTGGCTTGCCACTTGCTTATCGCGTCGCTGCTGGGATCATTGGCTGCATGCAGCACTCTGGACAACACCTTCTCCGGCGAAAAAGTTGACTACCGGTCTGGCGCAAGGCAGACCACCGGACTGGATATTCCTCCGGATTTGAAGCAGTTGGCGCGCGACAGCCGCGCTCAGCCGCAAGGCGAAAGCGTCAGCGCGGCCAGCTTTCAGCAAAAAGGCAAGGAACAAAAAGCCGCCGCCGCCAGCACGCCGGGCAATATGGTCGCCCTGAATGCGGTAGCCGATATGCGCATTGAGCGCAGCGGTTCACAGCGCTGGTTGGTCAGCAGTCTGACGCCCGAGCAAATGTGGCCGCAGGTGCGAGACTTCTGGCAAGAGCGTGGCTTCGAAGTCCTTAAGGACTCGGCAGATGTCGGCGTGATGGAGACCAACTGGAACGAAAACCGCGCCAAGTTGCCGCAAGACATCATCCGTTCAACACTCGGCAAGGTGCTTGACAGCTTCTACTCGACCGGCGAGAAAGACATGTTCCGCACCCGCCTGGAGCGCGGCGCCAACGGCGTCGGCACCGAGGTCTTCATCAGCCACCGCGGCATGCAAGAGGTCTACACCAGCACGCAAAAAGACAGCACTGCCTGGCAGCCGCGCCCGAGCGATCCGCAGCTGGAAGCCGAAATGCTGTCGCGCCTGATGCTCAAGCTGGGCGCCAGTGACGAGCAAGCCAAGGCCGCGCTGGCAGCCGCAAAATCGCAGCCATCGTCAGCAGCTCCAGGTGCGGCCGGCGCAAGCCTTGCCGCAGCCGGCGCCGCTACAGTCGCAAGCACACGCTCTTTGGCCACCGTACCCGACGCCTTGCAGGTCAATGAAGGCTTCGAGCGCGCGTGGCGCCGAGTCGGCCAATCGCTTGATCGCCACGGCTTCACGATCGAAGACCGCGACCGCAAGCAAGGTCTGTTCTTCCTGCGTTATGCCGATCCAACCCAAGCCGGCAAGGAAGAGCCAAACTTCTTCCAGAAGCTGTTCAGCTCTGACGGCGCCCAAGTGGCTACGCGTTACCGCGTTTCGGTCAAATCCGAGGGCGAGCGCAGCACTGTGATGGTGCTGGACGAGAAGGGTCAGCAGCAAACCAACGAGAATGCCAAGCGCATCCTCAATTTGCTGATGGACGATTTGCGCTAAGCGTCAAGAACTAAAGCTTGACTCGACGCCGCTGTCCGCGAGGGCTGCGGCGTTTTCATTTGTGCAAAAGAAAGCCAAGTCATGCGATTTTGCAGCCTGGGCAGCGGCAGCGGCGGCAACGCCAGCTTGATCGAAGCCAGCCAAGGCATCACCCAGACCCGGCTCTTGATTGACGCGGGTTTCAGTCTGCGCGAGCTGACGCGCAGGCTTGAACGCGCGGGCAGCTCACCGTCTGACTTGGACGCTATCTTCATCACCCATGAGCATGGCGACCACATCGGCTGCGCCTTGAACTTGGCTCAGCGCTACCGGATCCCACTTTGGACCAGTCGCGGCACATGGCGCGCCGTTGGCTCAAGAAACACCGCAGCGGGCGACTTCGACTCGGCCCTGCTGCACTTCATCAAGGACGGCGAGAGCGCCGAGCTCGGAGACATCCAGATCCAGGCCTTTGCCGTGCCCCACGATGCCAATGAGCCACTGCATTTGCGCTGCAACGATGGCCGGCATGCGCTCGGCGTGATCACCGACCTCGGCCACCCTTGCGCGTCCGTGGCGCAGGCCTTGCAAGCCTGCCAGGCTCTGCTGCTTGAGTGCAATCACGATGTAGATATGCTGCACGCATCCAGCTACCCGGCGAGCCTGAAGCGCCGTATCTTGGGCAGCCACGGCCATCTCTCCAACGCCAGTGCGGCCGAACTGCTGGGCCAATGCCTGCATGCGGGGCTCGTGCATGTGGTGGCGGCCCACCTGAGCGAGAGCAATAACTCGCCTGCGCTGGCGCAGGCCGCCTTGGCCAAAGCACTGGGACGCCGCGCCGATGAAATTCCGGTCGCCAGCCAAGCCGGGGGCAGCCCGTGGTTCGAGCTAACTTGAAGAAAGCACGCAAGGCACAGGCGTAAAAAAACCGCCTGGTTTGCACCGGGCGGTTTTTGCGGTGATCGAGACGATCAAACCGATGCGATTACTTCTTGACAGCGTCCTTAGCTGCATCAGCAGCCTTGTTGACGGCGTCAGCAGCCATGCCGCCCACTGCGGAAGCAGCGTCAGCAACTCCAGTAGCAGCAGCCGAAGCGCCAGCATCAACAGCAACAACAGCTGCCGAGGCAGTCGCGTCAGCAGCCACTGCGACAGCCGAAGCGGCCTCAGCAACAGCAGGAGCCACAACAGGAGCTTCTTCTTTTTTGCCGCAAGCGGTCAGAGCAACAGCAGCCAGCACAGCAGCCAACAGGATCGACTTGTTCATACTTATCCTCAAAAATCGTTAAACGAAATTGCAATTACCGGTAATTTTTTGAAGTCCAACAACTTTAAGCAGACTACGCGGCTGTTGTTGTAAAACTTCGGCATGACAAGACGAGGAAACCTCGAGCGCTTCCATCGCCTAGCCCCGAAGTATAGCGTGCCCGATTGAAATGCCTTAGAGGCCCAATGTCGTAACAGCAAACGATTCGCTGGAACGTTGCGCTAATGCGTCAAACCATTGGCTTTTTTGCTGAGCGTCTTGCGCAGTGATTGACACCGTGCCACGCCAAAGTGCCTTGTCAAACAAACTGACCGTGACAGCCTGCTCGGCAGCACGCGCGATGAACAGGGACACCGCACCAGCCCCAGCTCCGCTCGCGGCAAGGGCGTCGGGCGTGTAGGCCAAGGCCTTCACACAATGCCCCCAATTGCCGCGCCAACGCACGAAACGCGGATGATGTTGGCGCAGATCCTCGTACTGTGAAGCCAGCAGATGCAAGCGCCGGTGCGGCCGCGCCCAAGCGCTCAGGGCCGCGAGCAATTCGCTGTCGGACCAAGGCCAATCGGCCAAGCTCTCGTCGAAGCAATAGAGCTCACGGCATTCCGTCAGGCAAGCCTGAATCATGGCCTGCCGCAAAGTCGCGGTGAACTCCACCTTGCTCGCAAATTTGCCGGCCTGCAGCGCTTCCATCAGTCCTCCGAAACCTCGCTTTGCACCCAGCCGTCTTCCACCCATTGGGCCAGCAAGTCACGGGCACCTTCGGACAAAGCGCCAACTTGCTTGCGGGTCAGCACTTTGCTGTCGGCCAAAGCCCGCATCAGCGTCGCGTCGCGTCCGCCTGCGCGAAATGATTCGCCGTTGATGAACACATGGGCTTTGTCGTACATCATGCGGCTGCGGCGATCAACCCTAACACCCTGATCCGCCGCAAATTCGGCGCCCGCCTCGAACCATACGCGCGGCTTGGGTTCGGTCAAGGCCTCACCCAAGGCGCGTTCCAGAGCACGTGGCTCGCGCAGCGCACGCTCGGCGGCGTCGCGGGCAAATTCGATCAGTTGTTCCGGCACAAAACCCGGTGTGGCGGTCGCTTGCTGCTTGGGATCTGCATACATTTTGTTGGCGTA
>CAUPEV010000188.1:0-9537 GCA_963510335.1 uncultured Roseateles sp. | reverse complement strand
CTCGGGCCGGTGCTGGGCGCCTACCACCCCTGCGTGGCCGACAACGTCGATCGCTTGAAAAGCATCTCGGGCTTGGACGAGGTGTCCTTCCATATGTCGGGCACCGAGGCGGTGATGCAGGCCGTGCGGTTGGCGCGTTATCACACCAAGCGCAAACACCTGGTGCGCTTTTGCGGCGCCTATCACGGCTGGTGGGAGGATGTGCAGCCCGGCATCGGCAACCCGCTGCCGCCGCGCGAAACCTATACGCTGCAGGAGATGGAGGCGCGCAGCCTGCAAGTGCTGCGCACCCGCAAGGACATCGCCTGCGTCTTGATCAATCCGCTGCAAGCGCTGCATCCGAACAAGGGCGCGCCGGGGGACTCGCAGTTGCTGGACAGTGCTCGCCGCGCTGGCTACGACCGTGCCGCCTATACCGCTTGGCTGAAGGCCTTGCGCGAGGTCTGCAGCGAGCGCGGCATCGTGTTGATTTTTGACGAGGTGTTCCTGGGCTTCCGGCTGGCACCCGGCGGCGCGCAGGAGTACTTTGGCGTGCGCGCCGATTTGGTGACCTACGGCAAGACCTTGGGCGGCGGCTTGCCGGTCGGCGTGGTTTGCGGCAAGCGGGCGCTGATGAAGCGCTTTCGCGAAGAGCGGCCGGCCGATATCTGTTTTGCCCGCGGCACCTTCAACTCGCACCCTTATGTGATGGGAGCGATGAAGGTGTTCTTGGACAGGCTGGAGAGCCCGGCCATCAAAGATGTTTATGCGGGCCTGGACGAGCGCTGGAACGCGCGCGCCGAGCGCTTCAATGCGGCGCTGCAGAGCGCAGGCCTGCCGGTTCGGGTGGCTCATATGCAGTCAATCTGGACGGTGTTCTACACCGAGCCCTCGCGCTACAACTGGATGCTGCAGTTCTATTTGCGTGAGCAAGGTCTGGCCTTGAGTTGGGTGGGCACGGGCCGCTTGATCTTCAGCCTCAACTACAGCGATGCGGACTTTGCGGAAGTCACGCAACGCTTTGTCAAGGCGGCTCAAACGATGCGGGCCGAGGGCTGGTGGGAGTCAGATGCCGCGCTGAGCAATAAGTCGATCAAGCGCGGGCTGATGAAGGAAATGCTGCTGCAGTTGTGGAGCGGCAACAAGTCTTGATTGCAAGTCTTAGAGTCTGAGAACTTTCGTAGCGAGCGGCAGTCAGGCTAGGCGGCCGGAGCGCAGAAACCGGAACGTACTTCCTGTACGGGAGGATTTCGACAACGAAGTTGCGGCGAGGCTCATAGTTGCGAAGCAAATGTGATGCCGGAGCCAACATCCGGCCAACTACGCATGGCGGCCGAGCAGTATAAAGTTTTCATACTCTAAACCATGTTTCGCATTTAAATCATGCGCAACATGGTCCATCGGGTCGATCAATTCGCCGCGCAGCAGGTACAGCGGCGCCTTGTGATACAGCATGATGTCGTGGAAGGGGTCGGTCAGGATCTTGGTCATCCAGGCCACGCCGGTCATCAGGTCTTGCTGAATCCACAGCTGCAAGACGCGGAAGATCAAGCCGGCCGCACCGAGCGCCAACCAGGCGATGCCCACGTCATGCAGCCAGCCCTGCACATCGGTGGCCGGCTGGATCAGGCCCAGCAGTGAGGGCTGCAACCACAGCGCGGCGGGAATCGCGACCCAGATCGCCAGCAGCACGATCTTGCGCTGGATGTTGTAGCCGATCTTGATTTCTTCCTTGTGTTCATCGGTGGCTTGATTGATATGGTCATAGCCCCGCGGCTCGAAGAAGAAGTGCCCGGCCTGGCGGCTGGTCATCGAGACGCACCAAGCCAGCAGCGCGGCCATGGCCGGATTGAAGAACAGCATCGCATACGAGATCAGGAAAAAGATCGCGCTCAGCAGATGCAGGCTCTGGTTGATGCGGCTGTGGTGGTAATAGCGGTGGTCGTCCCAGCGCTGCACTCGCAAGGTGTGGGCAAGAGTTTGAAGAAAAGGCTTGTCGTTCACGCGCGCGTCCTCGTCATTTGCTAGAGCGGCCGCCCGGGATGGGCCGCCATGCTGCGACGGAATGGTGACCGCGCTGCGTGAAAATTCCGTGACGGTGGCGTCAAGGCAAATATTGGGGCCTGTCATCGAACTGTTATGCGCGAGGTGCACTATGCGCACATGAAAAACGTTACTTCCCATGGCATCCTGGTGGATAACTATCCGGCGGCGCAGCGCTCCTTGCGGATTGCTTTTGTGACCGAGACCTATCCGCCCGAGGTGAATGGGGTGGCGATGACGATTGCCCGCATCGTCGAAGGGCTGCATGCACGTAACCATGATGTGCAACTGGTCCGGCCTCGCCAAGACGCCAGCGATGCGGCCGAGACCAGCGTGCGTTTTCACGAGGTCTTGATGCGCGGCCTGCCGATCCCGCGCTATCCGAATTTGCGCATGGGTCTGCCGTCCAAGCGCGCCTTGGTGCAGCTGTGGTCGCTGCACCGGCCCGACGTGGTGCATATCGCCACCGAGGGTGCTTTAGGCTGGTCGGCGCTGCAGGCGGCGATCCATCTGAAGCTGCCGGCCTGTTCGGACTTTCGTACCAATTTCCATGCCTACAGCCGCCATTACGGCATTGGCTGGTTGTACAAGCCCATCATGGCTTATCTGCGCAAGTTCCATAACCGCACGCAGGCGACCATGGTGCCGACCGAGGCGCTGCGCCGCGACCTGGAGGCCGGCGGCTTCAAGAATCTGAGCGTCGTGTCGCGCGGTGTCGATGTGCAGCAGTTTTCGCCGCTGCGCCGCAGCCAAGCGCTGCGCGAGCAATGGGGGGTAGGCGCAGATGATCTGGTGGCGGTCTATGTCGGCCGTATCGCACCGGAGAAAAATCTTCCGACCTTGGTGGCTGCTTTTGAGGCCATCAGCGCCAAAGATCCGCGCGCCAAGCTGGTGGTCGTCGGCAGCGGCCCGCAGCAAGCGGAACTGCAGCAGCAATTGCCGCACGCGATTTTTGTCGGGCAGCGCAAAGGCGAAGACCTGGCTGCGCATTACGCCAGCGCCGATTTGTTCTTGTTCCCCAGCTTGACCGAGACCTTCGGCAATGTCACCACCGAGGCCATGGCCAGTGGCTTGGCGGTGCTGGCCTTCAACTACGCCGCGGCCGCGCAACTGATTCGCAATGGCGAGAATGGCTGTCTGGCGGCGATGGATGACTCGGCGGGTTTTGTGCAAGCCGCGGTCGCGATGGCCGCCGATGCGGCCGCACGTCGGCGCATGGGCGAGGCTGCCAGTTTGACAGCGCAGGCCTTGGACTGGAGCAGCATCGTTGCGCGCTTCGAAACGGTGCTGGACTCGGTCATACACCGCGGCGAGGAGCCTTACCGCTCGCCCATCGTCTCGACTAGGCAGCGTACGGTTTGATACTGATCAGGCGGCGCGTCCGCCAGATCAGCAAACTCATCAAAGCGGCGATGCACAGGCCAAAGCCCCACATCAGGCTGACGATAGAGACATCCAGGGCCAGCAGGCCGGCGTAGACCGCCAGCATCACCAGCACGCTGGCATTCTCATTGAAGCCCTGCACGGCGATCGAGCGGCCAGCGCTGAGCAGGCAATAGCCCCGGTGCTGGAGCAGGGCGTTCAGCGGCACCACCATCAGCCCACCGACGGCACCCACCAAGACCAGCAGCGGAATCGCCACAAACAGCGAATCGGCGCTGGCGATGGTCGGAATAAAGAGCCCCAGCAGCACGCCGAACACCAGCATCTGTTTGGCCTTGTGCAGCGGTACCCACCGCCCAGCGATGCCGGCGCCGGCAATCACACCGACCGCCACCGCCGCCTGCAAATAGGCCGCTTGCGACAGCGGCAAGCGCAAGACATCGGCAGCCCAGCGCAGAACGGCGAATTGAAGCGTTGCGCCGACGCCCCAGAACAATGTCGTGACGGCCAATGAGAGCCCGCCTTCGGCATCGGCCCACAGTCGCCGATTGGCTTGCCAGAAGTCCAGGCACAGGCGCTTCGGGTGCAGGCCGCTCGCCGGGTAGCGCGCACCACTGTCCGGCACGCCCAAATTGAGCGCGGCCGCCAAGCCATAGACCAGCAGCAGCAAGGTGATGGACAGGCTCAGCCGGCTCGGCGTCAGCCAAGCCAGGTCTTGCAGTCCTTGCTGTGCCGCACTGAAGGCGCTCAAGCCCAGCAGCCAAGGGCTGACCAGCAAGCCGCCCAGCACGGTGCCAAACAAAGCCGCGCAGACCACGCTGACTTCCAGCCAACCGTTGGCCAGCACCAAGCGCTGCGGCCCGACCAATTCGGTCACCAGACCATATTTGGCCGGCGCATAGGCGGCTGCGCCAAAGCCGACCACGGCAAAGGCCGCAAAAGGATGCAGGCCCAGCGCCAGCGCCAGCACGCCCAGCAGCTTGACGCCATTCATCCAGGCCATCAGCCGCGCCTTGGGTACCGCGTCCGCCAATGGCCCGACAAACGGTGCCAGCACCACATAAGAAATCGTGAAACCGAACTTGAGTAGCGGAGCCCACCAACCGGGCAGGCCCAGCTCCTGCAGCCTGGCAATGATGACGATCAAGAGGGCGTTGTCGGCCAAGGCCGAGGCGAACTGCGCCGCGATCAGTAAATAGAAGCCAGTGGGCATGTGGCGCGCGCCTATCAAAACAAAGGCAAAAGCGTGACAGTGCCGCGTGAAACGGTGGTGACAGGCCAAGGCCTCTTGCATCGTTCACCTCATCTTCAACATGCAGACTTGCTTGCAAGTCCTTATTTTTGAACGTTTTTTACTTTGCGGTGAAATCAAGACTCGCGCCTAAGTCTTTGATTTAATTGAAAAATCCTTGATTCGTCTTGACCTTTGAGGGTTCAGCAAGTAAAGTGGAGTTAAGTGCAGATTGGTGGGTCGCCGTGGCGAATTTTGTGTTTCAGGGGGCTTCAGCCTTGGCAATGGATGCCAAGGGGCGTTTGGCCGTCCCGACACGCCACCGCGAGGTCTTGCAGGCGCTGTGCGCCGGCCAAATGACGGTGACCAAGCACCCGGACGGTTGTCTGGTGGTGTTCCCGCGCCCGGTGTGGGAGGGCTTTCGGGAGCGGGTTGCCGCTTTGCCGATGTCCGCCTCGGGTTGGAAGCGGGTGTTTCTGGGTAATGCGATGGATGTGGAGATCGACGGCGCGGCGCGTGTGTTGATTTCCCCTGAGTTGCGCGCCGCCGCCGGCTTGCAAAAAGACGTGATCTTGATGGGTATGGGCAGTCATTTCGAACTCTGGGATGCGGCCGCCTATGCTGCACATGAAGCCCAGGTGATGCAGTCCGACTTGCCGGACGCCTTGAAGGACTTCAGCTTCTGATGGATACCGCAGCCCCGCAGTTTTCCCATACCACCGTACTTTTGAACGAGACGGTCGAGAGTGTCTTGACCTCTCCTGATGGCATTTATGTTGACGGCACGTTTGGCCGCGGAGGCCATTCGCGTCTCTTGCTGAGCAAGCTGAGCCCGCAGGGGCGCTTGATCGCGATTGACCGCGACCTGGAAGCGATTGCCGCCGCCACCGAAGGGCCGGATCGCATCAGCGACCCGCGCTTCACGATTGTTCACTCGGCTTTTGCCGATATGCGCGCCCAGCTGCGCGCCATTGGCATCGAGCAGGTGCAAGGCGTGCTGCTGGACTTGGGTGTGTCGAGCCCGCAGATTGATAACCCCGAGCGCGGCTTCAGCTTCCGCTTCAGCGGCCCGCTGGATATGCGCATGGACACCACCCGCGGCGAAAGCGCTGCGGATTTCCTGGCCCGCGCCGATGAGCGCCAGATTGCGGAGGTCGTGCGCAACTATGGGGAAGAACGGTTTGCTGTGCAAATTGCAAAGGCGCTTGTTGCTCGCCGCGTCGAGGGGCGAGCCGTCCGAACCACGGACGACTTGTCCGAGGTCGTGGCTCGTGCGGTCAAGACTCGCGAGCCAGGTCAAAACCCTGCCACGCGGACATTTCAAGCTCTTCGGATTCACGTCAATGGCGAGCTTGAGGAGCTTGAGCAAGGGCTGAACGCGGCGTTGGCGTTATTGGCTCCCGGTGGCCGCATGGCCATCATCAGTTTCCATTCGCTCGAAGACCGCATCGTCAAGAACTTCATCGGTGGCCACAGCAAGCAGGTGGTCGACCGCCGCGCCTTGTTTGCCGAACCCAAGCCGCTGGCGCTGGAGGCGATTGCCCGCATCAAGCCCAGCGAGGCCGAGGTGCAGGCCAATCCGCGCTCGCGCTCGGCGGTCCTGCGCATCGCTCAGCGCACCGATGTGCCCTTGCCCCTTGAGCATCACAAGCGCCGGCGGGGTGAATAAGAATGTTGGGGCGGCTCAATTTCCTTTTGCTGATCGCAGTGCTGGCGAGCGGCATGGTCTTGGTGCGCAGCGCCTATGAGGCGCGCCGCCTGTTCAGCGAAGTTGATCGGGCGCAGGCTGAAGGGCGCCGTCTGGAAGCCGACAGCCAGCGTTTGCAGGCCGAGCGCCATGCGCAGGCGACCAATTTGCGCGTCGAGCAGGTCGCCCGCGAGCGCTTGAAGATGCGCGCCATCAGCCCCAATGTGATTCAGTCGGCCGACGCTCATGCTGCGACGGCCCCGAATGCTGTCCAAGCCGCACCCAAGAGCGGAGCCTCGCAATGAGCTGGTTCAAACGCCAGCGCAAATCCGGTGCTGAGCCTAAGCAGCGCTCCGCGCGTGCGGCCAAGGCCATGGTGAGCAGCCAGGGCACGCGCAGCGTCAGCTATTCCAGCAGCCCGCTTTTGGCGTCCAAGACGCCGGTATGGCGCTCGCGCTTCTTGGTCGCCTTGGTGGGTCTGGCGTTCACCGGCCTGTTGGCCCGCGCGCTTTATGTGCAGGTGATCGGCACCGATTTCTATCAAAAGCAGGGCGAGGCACGCTATGTGCATCAGCTCGAGTTGCCGGCCAGCCGAGGGCGCATCAATGACCGCAGCGGCCAGGTGCTGGCCGCCAGCGTGGCCGTGCCTTCGGTCTGGGCAATCCCCAAAGAGGTCGACGCCGATCCTGTCAAGAGAAAGGCGCTGGCCAAAATTTTGGGCTGGTCCAACGCCGAGCTGGAGCGCAAGCTCGACCCCGCCACACGCTTCGTCTGGCTGCAGCGCCAGGCCGATGACCAGGTCGCCGCGCAGATCAAAGCGCTCGGCCTGAAGGGCGTGTTCCAGGACCGCGAATACAAGCGCAAATATCCGGAAGGCGAGGCCGCCGCCCATGTGGTGGGCTTCACCAATATCGAAGACAAGGGCCAGGAAGGCATTGAGCTGGCGCGGCAGAAAGACCTGCAAGGGCGTGACGGCAGCCGTTCGGTGGTGCGTGACCGGTTGGGCCGGGTGGTCGAGGATATTGGTGAGCGCGTGCCGGCCGCCAATGGCCGCGATATCGACCTCTCGATCGACTCCAAAGTGCAGTTCTTCGCCTATCAGCGGATCCGCGATGCCGTCGCCGAAAACAAGGCCAAGGCGGGCAGTGTGGTGGTCTTGGACGCGCAGACCGGCGAGATCCTGGCCCTGGCCAATTACCCCAGCTACAAGCCCGACGAGCGCAAGAACCTCAGCGGCGCACAGCTGCGCAATCGTGCGCTGACCGATATCTTCGAGCCCGGCTCGACGATGAAGCCAATGATCGTCGGCCTGGCCCTGGAGACCGGCCGAGTCACGCCCGATAGCGTCATCAACACCGGGCGCGGCAGCGTCAGCATCGCCGGCTGGTCGCCCACCGACCATACGCCGCGTGACTCGATGACCGTCACGCAGATCATTCAAAAGTCCAGCAATGTCGGCGCGGCCAAGTTGGCGCTGTCCATGCAGCCGCGCGAGATGCATGAGTTGTTCACCGCCATCGGCCTGGGCCAGCGGCCGCAGATCGACTTCCCCGGCGCCATCACCGGCAAGCTGCGGCCCTACAAAAGCTGGCGCCCGATCGAGCAGGCGACCATGAGCTATGGCTACGGCCTGTCGGCATCGCTGCTGCAATTGGCGCGGGCCTACACGGTGTTTGCCCATGACGGCGAAGTGATCCCGATCACGATGATGCGCAGACCGCCGGATACGCCGGTTAGCGGCATCAAGGTGTTCTCGCCCAAGACGGCCGAGATCATGCGCGGCATGTTGCAGTTGGCGGCCGCCCCGGGCGGCACCGCACCGCAGGCCATGGTCAGCGGCTACAGCGTCGGCGGCAAGTCGGGCACCGCGCACAAGCAAGAAGGCAAGGGTTATGCGGGCAGCAAGTACCGCTCCTGGTTCGTCGGCATGGCGCCGATCGGCAAGCCGCGCATCATCGTCGCGGTGATGGTGGACGAGCCGACCAACGGCGCCTATTTCGGTGGCGCGGTGGCCGGGCCGGTGTTCAGCCAAGTGGTGGCGCAGAGCTTGCGTCTGCTCAATGTGCCGACCGATCTTGAGGTCAAGCCGCAAATCATCGCCAGCCAAAAAGTGCAGGCCGTCGAGGAAAGTTTCTAAGTAAATCATGTTGACGCGACTCAAATCTCCCGAAGCCTGCGCCCGTTGGTTGCAGGAATGGACCACCGGCGTGCTGCGCACCGACAGCCGCGCGGTACAGCCGGGTGACGCTTTCATCGCCTGGCCCGGCTACGCGCGCGACGGCCGCGAGTTTGTCGCGCAGGCCTTGGCGGCGGGCGCCTCCACCTGCTTGGTCGAGGACGCTGGTGTTGAGAGTTATGGCTTTGTGGACGCGCGCGTCGCTTCGCTGCCCGATCTGAAGTCCAAGACCGGCTTGATTGCTGCCGCCTATTACGGTCAGCCTTCCAAGGCCTTGAATGTGATCGCCACCACCGGCACCAACGGCAAAACATCGACCGCCTGGTGGTGCGCGCAGGCGCTGTCCATGCTGGGTCAACGCTGCGGCGTGGTGGGGACCTTGGGCGTCGGCGAGCCGCCTCTCCCCGATGGTCAAACCAAGGGGAAAGCATCTGCTATCGAATACACCGGCCTGACCACGCCCGACCCCGTGCTTTTGCAAGCCAACTTCCGCCGTATGCAAGATGAGGGTTATGTGGCTTGCGCGATCGAGGCTTCCTCGATCGGCTTGAAGGAGTTTCGGCTCAGCGGCAGTGAGATTCGGGTGGCTCTGTTCACCAATTTCACCCAAGACCATCTCGACTACCACGGCACGATGGACGCCTATTGGGCCGCCAAGCGTGAATTGTTCGAGGCACCGGGTTTGCGTGCCGCGGTCTTGAACATCGACGATGCCAAGGGCGCCGAGCTGGCGCTTGAGCTGGCCGCAAAGCTGGATGTCTGGACCTGCTCCTTGGCCGGCCCGGCGCGTTTGCAGGCGACCGACTTGCACTACCTTGCCGGCGGCCTGGCCTTCACCTTGCGCGAGGGCGAGCAAGCCCTGCTGATCGAGACCGGACTGATAGGCGAATACAACGTCGCCAATCTGCTCGGCGTGATTGGTTGCCTGCGCGCCTTAGGGATCGGGCTGAGTGAAATTGCCGCTGTGGCGGGCCTGGTGACCTCGGTGCCAGGGCGCATGCAGCGGGTTGGCAATGGCCTGGAGTTGCCGCAACTGGT
>CAUPEV010000187.1:0-9651 GCA_963510335.1 uncultured Roseateles sp. | reverse complement strand
GCCAGGCTCAAAGGCGCATAGCGAAGGGGCGCCACCACCAGCCAGCCATCGTCGTTGAGGAACATCTCATGCACGCGGATCTCGTGCGCCTCGCCGGTGCCGGGAAAACGGGTGTGAAAAATCAGGAAGTACTGCCCGGTCGCCGCATCGTAATAGGCTGAGTTGTGCCCCGGCGACACATAGCCGAGCGCCGTGCCGGTCTCGCCGGCTGCCAAAGAAAACTGGTGGTTGCCGATCAGCTTCTGGCCGAAAGGCGCAATCGTGACGGTGTCAAACAGCGGCAGCGCCGTACTGGCCTTGCAGTCCGCCATGTCGCGCCCCATGCCGTCGAGGTAGGGGCCGTCGGCCGTCGAGGAACGCGCCGCCCGCATGTTGTAAGCACCGTTGGCGTCCAAGCCACCAAACGAGGTGAACAAGTAGTAGTACTTGGAGACCGGGCTGTACAGCACATACGGGCCTTCGATCGGCGCATGGTTACCGCCCATCAGGCGCTTGCCATAACCCTGACCGGCGACGGGTAGGCCGCTTGCCTTGTCCAGCGCCAGGATGAAGATGCCGCCCGAGTAGCTGCCGTAAATCATCCAGAGTTTGCCGTCGGCGTCCTTGAACACCTGCGGGTCGACCACATTGGGATGCTTGAGCGCGTCATAGACCGTGCCGTCTTCGCTGGCCTGGCCCCACATCCCTGATTTCAGGATGATCTGCTTGTTGACGTAAGGGCCTTCGACCTTGTCGGCCACTGCCACGCCCAGCGCCGAGCGCGGCGAATCTCCCTTGCAGGAGTTGTAAAACATATAGAACTTGCCGTCGTCCAGCTTGGCCACATCGGCCGCCCACAGGCCGGTGACGCCGGTCCAGGCGAAGGTCTCGCTGAGCGCCGTCGTGACCTTGCTGAACAGCGGATTGGTGTCGGTGACGCCGTCTGCCAGTTTGGTCCAATTCATCAAGTCGCTGGACTTGGCCGCCGCCAGGTGCGAGCCGAAGACGTAGAACATGCCGTCAACGCGGACCACCGAGGGGTCATGCACCGACGCATTGCTGAAGCTGATGGCCGCCTGCGTGGGCGTCGGTGCGGGGGCCGGTGCAGGCGCGGGAGTTGGCGATGGAGTGGGCGCAGGTGCAGGGCTCGGCGCGCTGGCACTGTCTCCGGCGCCGCCACCGCCACCGCCACCGCCACTACCACCACCGCAAGCAGTCACTGTGAGCATGGCGAGCGAAGCCGACCCCAGCACGAAGCTGCGGCGTGGCAGAGGAGCAGCCTGCATGCTCAGCGCTCGGCGGACAGCACCAGGATGGACTTGGCCGGCAGCTTGATCGTCAGCTTGCCATTCACCGCGGCGGACTCAAAAGGCTGCGGCTTGACCTGCTCGGGCGCCTTGAAACTGTTCTCAGCGTCCATCGCGGCGGCGCTGAGGATGCGGCCCTTGAAGCGCTTGACACCTTGCGCGGCGTCCCCGCTCAAGTCAACCGTCAGCTCCTGTGCCTGGGTCGCATTGCTGTTGACCAGGCCCAGCCAAAGCTTGCCATCCTTGCCGCGTGCGGCGGTGGCGCTGAGGGTCGGCATGCTGTGCGCGCCGACGCTGTAGCTCGGGTTGTTTTGCAGGCTGACCGGCAGCGAGGTGGCGTCCTGGAAGGGCACATACATCTCGAAGGCGTGATAGGTCGGGGTCAGGATCAGCTTGTCCTTGCTGGTCTGGATCATCGCCTGCAGCACATTGACCATCTGCGCGATATTGCTCATGCGTACACGGTCTGCATGGGCGTGGAAGACATTGAAATGCAGTGCCGCCAGCAGCGCGTCGCGCAAAGTATTGCGCTGGACCAGGAAGCCGGGGTTGCTGCCGGGCTCCGGGTCGTACCAACTGCCCCACTCGTCAAGGTAGAGGCCGAGCTTCTTCTTCGGGTCGTTCTTGTCGAGGATGGCCTTGTTCTTGATGATGGTCTCTTCGACCTTCAGCGTGTTCGCCAGCGTCGAGATCCACTGGTCTTCGGCAAAGCCGACGGCCGGGCCCTTACCCTCCCATTTGCCGGACGGGAAGGTGTAGTAATGGTGGGCAATGGCGTCGAAGTTGAAATTGATGTTCTTGCTCGACAGCGCCTCGGTCCACTTGGTGTCCTGGTCATTGCCGCCGCTGGCAATGAAGAGCGGGCGGTTCTTCTCCGGCGTCTTCAGGAAGGTGGCGACCTGACGATACTGGTTGACGTAGAACTCGGGCGTCATATTGCCGCCGCAGCCCCAAGCCTCGTTGCCGACGCCGAAGTAGTGGACGCGGAAGGGCTTGTCACGGCCGTTCTGGCGGCGCGCTTCGGCCAGCGTGGACTTGTCCTCGGCGGTCATATAGGCCAACCATTCGGACATTTCCTGCGCGCTGCCGGTGCCGAGATTGCCGTTCACATAGGCTTCGGCACCGAGCTGCTCGGCCAAGTCGAAGAACTCATGTGTGCCGACCGCGTTGTCCTCGGGCACACCGCCCCAGTGGGTGTTGACCCGCACCGGGCGCTTAGAGCGAGGGCCGATGCCGTCGCGCCAGTGGTACTCGTCGGCAAAGCAGCCGCCGGGCCAACGCACCAGTGGCACTTGCAGATTTTTCAGTGCGCCGACCACGTCCTTGCGCCAGCCCCGCACATTCGGAATCTTGGAGGCGGGGCCGACCCAGATGCCCTCGTAGATACCGGTGCCCAGATGCTCGGCGAATTGGCCGTAGATATTGCGGTGGATGACCGGTCCGGGCGCGGCGGTGTCAACGACGAGCTTGATCTCGCCTGCCGCCCAGCTGCCTGCGCTCAGGCTCAAACCGGCCGCCATAGCCAGCAGTGTTTTCTTCATGATGTTTGTCTCCGTACTTTTTATATTCGAAGGGCGTCGCCGGCGCCCTGCACTGCCAAAGCTTGTTGATTACTGCTTGGTCAGCACACCGTCATGCCGGCGCCACAGGCCGCGCTCATTGCTATCGCGCAGCACCTCGGGCAACAGCGCTTGCGGCAGATTCTGGTAGCTGACCGGGCGCAGAAAGCGCGCGATCGCTGCCGTGCCGACCGAGCTGCTGCGGCCGTCCGAAGTGGCCGGGAACGGCCCGCCGTGCACCATCGCCGTCGACACCTCGACACCGGTCGGGAAGCCGTTGGCCAGGATGCGACCGACCTTGCGCTCCAGCTGCGGCAGCAGCTGCTGCGCCAGCGCCAGATCGCCCGCGTCATCGGCCTGCAACTGCAGGGTGGCGGTCAGCTGGCCTTCCAGCGCTGCGCAAATTTGCAGCATTTGCGCGCTGTCGCGGCAGGCCACCACCAAGGCCGTGGGGCCAAAGATTTCGGCGCCCAGCGCATGGTTGCTCAAGAAGGCATCACCGGTGGTGATGAACAGGCTGGGCGCGCCTTGGCAGCCTTGGCTTTGGCCGCGCAACAGCGGCCGCACTTGCGCTTGGGCGGCCAGCGTTTGCTCGCCTTGCTGGTAACTGCCGGCAATGCCACGCGTCAGCATGGTGGCCGCGGGCACGGGGCCCAGCGCCTCGGCGGCCTGGGTAGCAAAAGCTTCCAACTCCGACCCGGCCAAGCCGAGCACGAGGCCGGGGTTGGTGCAGAACTGGCCCACGCCCATCACCAATGAGGCGGCAAAGCCTTTGGCGATGTCGCTTCCGCGCTCACGCAGCGCGGCGGGCAGCAAGAAGACCGGGTTGATGCTGCTCATCTCGGCGTAAACGGGAATCGGCTGCGGCCGCGCTGCGGCCACCGCCATCAAGGCCATACCGCCCGAACGCGAGCCGGTGAAGCCCACCGCTTGAATGGCAGGATGCTTGACCAGCGCCCCCCCCACGGCCGTGCCGGTGCCCGACAGCAGGGCGAACACGCCGGCCGGCAAACCGCATTGCTGCACCGCCGCCTGCAGCGCCCGGCCAACCAGCTCGGACGTGCCGGGATGGCCCGAATGCGCCTTCACCACCACCGGGCAGCCGGCGGCCAGGGCAGCGGCCGTGTCGCCACCGGCGACCGAGAAGGCGAGCGGGAAGTTGCTGGCGCCGAACACCGCCACCGGACCGAGGCCAATCATGCGCAAGCGCAGATCGGGGCGCGGCGGCGTGCGCTCGGGCAGGGCCGAGTCAAAACGAAGGTCTTGCCAACTGCCTTCGCGCAAGAGATCGGCGAACAGCTTCAGCTGGCCCATGGTGCGGCCACGCTCGCCTTCAAGGCGCGCACGCGGCAGGCCGCTCTCGGCCATGGCACGCAGGATCAGCGTGTCGCCCAGCGCCAGAATCTGCGCGGCAATCGCCTCCAAAAAGTCGGCACGCTGGGCATCGCTGGTGGCGCGATAAGTGTTGAAAGCAGCCTCGGCCAGCTCGCAAGCCATGGCAATTTGTTGCTCGTCAACGCTGCTGAATTCCGGCTCGATAGCGCTTTGCAAGCTTGGATCGAAGGCCTTGAAGCCGGCCTGTGTGCCGCGTACCGCTGCGCCGCCGATCAGCGCCTCACCTGTGATGTTGCTCATATATATCTTTGCTAACTTTTAATTCAATGCGAATGACGCGGCACGGCCGAGCCGCGCGAACCGACCAGGAAGTCGAAGTCGCAGCCCTCATCGGCCTGCAAGACATGATCGACATAGAGGCGCTGGTAGCCGCTCTTCATCGCGTTGCCACCCTGGGCATCACGGGCCGCAAGGCGCGCGGTCAGCTCAGCCTCGGGGATGTCCAGCGTCAAGCATCCACCGGCGCAATCCAGCTCGATCCAGTCGCCCTCTTGCACGGCGCCCAGCGGCCCGCCGGCGGCCGCTTCCGGCGCCACATGCAAAACCACGGTGCCGTAAGCGGTGCCACTCATACGGGCGTCGGAGATGCGGACCATGTCCTTGACGCCGGCCGCCAGAAGCTTTGGCGGCAAGCCCATATTGCCGACCTCAGCCATGCCGGGATAGCCCTTGGGGCCGCAGTTCTTCATCACCAGCACCGAGTTGGCGTCGACCACCAAATCGGGGTCAACGATCCGCGCCTTGTATTCCTCAAAATTCTCGAACACCACCGCCCGACCGCGGTGCTGCATCAGCGCGGGCGTAGCGGCCGAGGGTTTGAGCACCGCACCGCGCGGCGCCAGGTTGCCGCGCAGCACGCAGATCGCGCCGTCCTGGAGCAGCGGATTGGCTAGCGGGCGGATCACCTCGTCGTCATAGATGGGCGCATCGACGACGTTGTCCCAGATGCTCTTGCCATTGACCGTCAGCGCGCCCTTGTGCGGCAACAGGCCGCCCTCGCCCATGCGGCGCAGCACGGCCGGCAAGCCGCCGGCGTAGTAGAACTCTTCCATCAGGAAGCGGCCCGAGGGCAACAAGTCGACGATGGTCGGCGTGCCGCGGCCGACGCGGGTCCAATCTTCCAGTTCGAGGTCTACGCCAATACGCCCGGCGATTGCCTTCAGGTGGATCACCGCATTGGTGGAGCCGCCTATCGCCGCGTTGACACGGATCGCGTTCTCGAACGCCTGGCGAGTCAGCACCTTGGACAGGCGCAGGTCCTCCCAGACCATCTCGACGATGCGCATGCCCGACATATGGGCCAAGACATAACGCCTTGCATCAACAGCAGGAATTGCCGCATTGTGCGGCAGCGACGTGCCCAGCGCCTCGGCCATGCAGGCCATCGTGGACGCCGTGCCCATGGTGTTGCAAGTGCCGGCCGAGCGCGAATGGCCGGCCTCGGCCGCCAGGAATTCATGCATCGACAAGGTACCGGCCTTGACCTCCTCATGCAGTTGCCAGACCGCCGTGCCGGAACCGATGTCCTTGCCCTTGAGCTTACCGTTCAGCATCGGGCCGCCGGTGACGACGATGGTTGGCACGTCAACGCTGGCCGCGCCCATCAGAAGAGCCGGCGTGGTCTTGTCGCAACCGACCAGCAGCACCACAGCATCCATCGGGTTACCGCGTATCGACTCCTCCACGTCCATGCTGGCGAGATTGCGGGTCAGCATGGCGGTGGGCCGCAGATTCGACTCGCCGTTGGAGAACACCGGGAACTCGACCGGCCAGCCGCCGGCCTCGATGATGCCGCGCTTGACATGCTCGGCCAGCTTGCGGAAATGCGCATTGCAGGGCGTCAGCTCGGACCAGGTATTGCAGATGCCGATGATGGGCTTACCCTGGAACTCATGATCAGGGATGCCCTGATTCTTCATCCAGCTGCGATACATGAAACCATTTTTGTCCTGCGTACCGAACCATTCGGCCGAGCGCAGCTTGACGTTCTTTTTGTTCGAATCACTCATACATAAATTCTTTCTGGTGGCGGCCTGCCGTGTTGTCCTCAGGCGCTTGCATTGCATAGGTCGGCGCGCGTGATACTAAGAGTCGCGCCGATTCTTTTCCAATCAATGTTCTTCTGAAATCGATACTCAAATGAGTATCAGATCAACTGCAAATCAATCGCAAATCAATCGCTTATGGACGCCCGTCCAAACACCGGCATGCCAGCCGCGTCCCAGCGCAGCGGCTTGACGAAGGTATGGCGATCGGGATTCCAGAGCGGGTCGCCGACGATCTCGGTATAGGTGCGGGCGTGATAGACCAGCACGGTCTCGCCGCTTTCGTCGCTTGTGAAGCTGTTGTGGCCGGGGCCGTAGATGCCATGCTCATAGCAAGTGCTCATCACCGGCTGCGCTGACTTGCTCCAGGAAGATGGGTCCAGCAGGTCAGCCGATTCGTCGGCCCAGAGCAGGCCCATCGCGTAGTTCTCGTCGGTGGCGCTGGCCGAGTAGCTGATGAAGATGCGGCCATGGCGCTTCAGCACCGAGGGGCCTTCATTGACGAGGAAGCCGCGGCATTCCCAGTCAAACTCGGGTTTGCTGAGCAGCACCGGCGCGCCGGCCAGTTGCCAGGGCGTCTTCATCGGCGCGATGTAGAGGTTGGAATTACCCGGGATGGCCGGGTCCTTTTGCGCCCACAGATAGTAGAGAGCGCCGGCATGGCTGAAGGTGGTCGCGTCCAGACAAAAGCTGTCCAGCCCGGTCACGACCTCGCCCATCAGCTGCCACTCGCCGGTCAGCGGATCAGCCGCCTCGTTGCGCAGCGCATACATACGGTGCTGGAACAGGCCGTCTTTGATCTCGCGACTGGGCGCAGCGGCGAAATACACAAACCAGGCGCCCTGATTGAAGTGGAACTCGGGCGCCCAGATCAACTCGCTGAACGGGCCTTGGTCCGGCTTGTGCCAGATCGTGTGAGCCGGGGCATCGCGCAAGCCTTCAATCGTGCGCGCTCGGCGCAGTTCTACACGGTCGTAGGCGGGCACCGAGGCGGTGAAATAGTAATAGCCGTCGTGATGGCGGGAGATATGTGGATCGGCGCGTTGCGTGATCAGGGCTTGGATGACTGCTGCAGTGTTGCTCATATCGGTGCGAATAAGTCAAAAAAACGGGCCCGCCGGTGTTTGACACAAGGCAGAGCCCGTTCTGAGCGACGAAGTGCGTGTCGGCAGGCCGGCTTACATCTTCCAGCGCAAGCCAAGCGAGAACGATCGCCCGATCTGGACCGTACCGAAACTGGTCACCTGCGGGTTACCCGCATCGCCGAAGTGGTAGTACTGCTGCTGCATTTCGTTCGTCAGGTTGACACCACTGACATCGACGGACATGCGATCGTTGATGTTGTAGGAGACCTGGAAGTCCACGCTCTTTTCCGGTTGCCGCCAGATACCAATCGGATTGGCAAACAAGGCGGCTTCGTTGCCGGCCAGGAAGCTGGAGCGCCAGACATAAGACAAGCGCATGCCGATCGGGCCTTTTTCGTAAGCCAGGGTTGCGTTGTAGGAACTGCGCGACACGCCGAAGAACGGCGTCTCAAGTTGGCCAATGATGTCGCCGGCATCATTGGTGTCGGGCACGTTCTGCGACGAGGTGAGTCGCGTATAGCTGCCTTGGAAGCCCAGACCGTCCAGCAGGCTTGGCAAGCCCTTCGGGAAGTAGATCAAGCCCAGCTCGGCGCCACTGATCTCACCGTTGGAGGCGTTGACCGGCGAGTTGATGACATAGTCATAGCCATTCGTACGGTCGCCGCCCGAGGTCGAGTTGCGGAACGGGTCGTTTGCCGGATCGACGTGTATCTTGCGACGCGTGTTCACGACCAGGCCGTCAATCTTGCGCTTGAACGCGGTGCCGTAAATCGCGCTGTCCTTTTGGAAATACCACTCACCCGTCAGGTCGAAGTTCTTGGAGCGCGTCGGCTCCAGATCCGGATTGCCGCCGCTGCCCGAGCCATAACCGACCTTAGAGACGTCATCACCGAGTTGCAAGACAGGGTTGAGATCGCCGAAGTTAGGACGGCGCAGGGTTTCACCATAATTGAAGCGCAGCAGAACGTCTTTGGTCAGGTCGTAACGCAGGGTCAGGCTGGGCAGGAACTTACCGGTCGATTTGCTGGCACTGGACGGCGTGACCGCCTTGGTGGTGGCATCAACCTTGTAGAAGGTCATATCGGTACCGACATTGACGTAGCGCACACCGAAGTTGCCGCGCAGGCGATGGCCGAACACTTCGTTTTCGGTATCCGCCATCAGGAAGAGATTGGTCGTCTTTTCATCGACCTCGAAGGTTTTCTGCAGGCCCAGTTTGTCCGTCGTCAGGAAATTCGCATCGACCGAGTTGTAGAGCTTGCGCCAGTCGTCGATGTGGTCACGGATGAAATAGGCATTGGGCTCCACCCATGAACGCGGAACGTCCGATATGGCCGTGCCGAAGTTCGAGTTGGTGCTGGCATAGTCCGAACCCAGCGAGGCAAGGCTGCGGCCCAAGAAGCCCGATTGCGACCGGTTGGCCTCCGACGCCTTGCGGTCGTCGAAACGCAGGCCGAAGCCAATTGTCTTCAGTAATCCCCAGTCGGCCTCATAAGCGCCCGACAGGTTGGCCGTCGCGGCGCTGCCCGTATTGCGGTTGGCGTTGTCGTAAAACTGCGCAACATTCCACTTGGCCGGGTTAACGAGGTCAGCATCGTCGTTGAAATGGAAGCCCATATTGCCGCCGCCGGCATTGAAATCGACGGTGATGGAAGGCGCAACGCGATCAATCCGGGTGGCGGTAAATTCAGAGTGATAGGTGCTGGTTTGGTAGGACAGATCACCGTCCAGCTTCAGGCGGTCGCCAAGGTTCCACTTGCCGTTCAGGGCATAAACGTAGGAATCGGTGGCCGACGTGGTGTAGTCGCCGCTGTTGAAGCCATAGACATTGCCGACTGCTTTGCGGCTCTTGATGATGTTCGTTCCCGGGAACGTGGTGATCGACCCCGCAGGGTTGCTGCCGAGATCACCCCACCAGTCGACGAAGCTGAACAGCAAGCGGTTGAAGGACTTGTCACGATAGCCGTTGTACATCGCTTCGAAGGTATACACCGCATCCTCGTTCGGCTTCCACTGCAAGGCAATATTGGCCGCCGGACGCTCGCGCTCCCCCTCAACGTCGCTCTGGAAAACGGCGTCACGCGACAGGTAATAGGGATAAGCTTTGCCGTTGAAATTCAGCGTTGAACCCGCTGCCGTCGGCAAGCCGGTATGGGTACCAGGCGTCCAGACCGTGGTGTCGAAGATGCGCTGCAAAGGCCCGTAGCCTGCAGGAAGTTCACCGGCATTGGGGCTGGTAAACGGCACCATCGCACCCGGCGTCACGCTTTCATTGCGGTAT
>CAUPEV010000186.1:0-9657 GCA_963510335.1 uncultured Roseateles sp. | reverse complement strand
CACCATCGACACCGAATCCGGCTTTCAGGATGTCGTTTTCATCACCTCTAGCTACGGGCTGGGTGAGACCGTGGTCCAAGGCGCCGTCAACCCGGACGAGTTCTATGTCCACAAGCCGGCGCTCCTGAAAGGCAAACTGCCCATCATTCGTCGCAATTTGGGGTCCAAGCTGATCCGGATGGAGTTCACCTCCGCCGCCGAAAAGGCCAGCACAGGCAAGTTGGTGAAGACAGTCGACACGCTGCCCGAGGCTCGCAATCGCTATTCGCTCAATGATGCGGAAGTCATCGAGTTGGCGCGTTATGCCCTGATCATCGAGAAGCATTACGGCCGCGCGATGGACATCGAATGGGGCCGTGATGGCGTCGATGGCCAGATCTACATCTTGCAGGCCCGCCCCGAGACGGTGAAGAGCCAGGCGGCCGGTCAAGTCGAGCACAGCTACAAGCTCAAGGGCCATAGCGCGGTTCTGGTCGAGGGCCGCGCGATCGGCCAGAAGATCGGCACCGGCCCGGTTCGCCTGGTCACCCATATCAGTGAAATGGACCGCGTGCAGCCCGGCGATGTGCTGGTGACCGATATGACCGACCCGAACTGGGAGCCGGTGATGAAGCGGGCTTCGGCCATCGTGACCAACCGGGGCGGCCGCACCTGCCACGCCGCCATCATTGCGCGCGAGCTCGGCATTCCGGCCGTGGTTGGCTGTGGCGACGCGACCGAGAAGTTGAAGGAAGGTCAGTTGGTGACCGTGGTCTGCTCCGAGGGCGACACCGGCTTCATCTATGACGGTTTGCTGGAGACCGAGATCAGCGAGGTGCATCGCGGCGAACTGCCTTACTGCCCGATCAAGATGATGATGAATGTGGGTAACCCACAACTGGCCTTCAACTTTGCCCAGATGCCTAGCGCAGGGGTCGGTTTGGCGCGCTTGGAGTTCATCATCAACAACAATATCGGCGTGCATCCGAAGGCGATTCTTGACTACCCGAATATCGATGCCGATCTGAAGAAGGCGGTTGAATCGGTGGCCCGCGGTCATGCTTCGCCGCGTGCTTTCTATGTCGACAAGCTGGTCGAGGGCATTGCCACGATTGCGGCGGCTTTCTTCCCGCGCCCGGTGATCGTGCGCTTGTCGGACTTCAAGAGTAACGAGTACCGCAAGCTGATCGGCGGCTCACGTTATGAGCCCGATGAAGAGAATCCGATGCTGGGCTTCCGTGGCGCTTCGCGCTATATCAGCGGCGAGTTCTCGGACGCTTTCGCGATGGAATGCGAGGCGCTCAAGCGTGCGCGCAACGAGATGGGCCTGACGAATATCGAGATCATGGTGCCGTTTGTGCGCACCGTGCGCCAGGCCGAGCGGGTGGTGGCAATGCTGGCTGAGCGCGGTTTGAAGCGTGCCGCTGCCGGTGGGCAAGACGGCTTGCGCGTGATCATGATGTGTGAGGTGCCCAGCAACGCAATCTTGGCCGAACAGTTCCTGGAGCATTTTGACGGCATGTCGATCGGCTCTAATGACTTGACTCAGCTGACCCTGGGTCTGGACCGGGACTCCGGTCTGGAGCAGTTGGCGGGCGACTTCGATGAGCGTGACCCCGCCGTCAAGGCGATGATTTCGCGTGCTATTGCCGCCTGCCGAGCGACCGGCAAATACATCGGAATTTGCGGTCAAGGCCCAAGCGATCATCCGGACTTTGCTGACTGGTTGGCTGGTGAAGGCATCACGTCGATCTCGCTCAACCCGGACTCGGTGATTGAAACTTGGCAGCGTCTGGCCAAGCGTTGATGAAGGGCGCCCCCGCGTGGGCGTATTGAATTGAAAACGGCCCTGCATAGTTCAGGGTCGTTTTTTTTTGGGGCCGTCGCTGACGCTGAACTTCGGGTTGTTGACTATCGACAGTGGCCCGACTCGCTTGCATGATGCCGGGCCAAACACCCGAAAAAAATGACCTCGCCTGAATCCGCCGCCCTCAATGATCGCAGCGACCGTACCGATGCTGGCTTGAGCTCAAAACTCGGCCCCAAGCTCAAGCGTATCTATGCCTGGTACACCGCGGGCTTTGTGTCTTTTGTGCTTGTGCTGGCGGCCTTGGAGCAATGGGGCCTGGCCAAGAGCTGGATTGGATTCAGCTTTATGGCTGCGACCGTGGGTGTCTATGCTTGCATCGGCTTGTTGAGTCGCACCACCGACGCCGAGGAGTATTACGTCGCCGGCCGACGCGTACCTGCCGTCTTCAACGGCATGGCGGCCGGCGCTGACTGGATGAGCGCGGCATCGTTCATTGGCCTGGCTGGCACGCTCTACTATTCTGGCTATGGCGGCTTGGCATTTGTCTTGGGTTGGACGGGCGGCTTCGTCTTGGTGGCCCTGTGCTTGGCGCCCTATCTACGCCGCTTTGGTCAGTTCACCATCCCGGACTTTTTAGGTGCACGCTATGGTGGCAGCGCGCCGCGGCTGATTGGCGCCGCCGCTGCCGTGCTGGTGTCTTTCATTTATGTGGTGGCACAGATCTATGGCGTGGGTTTGATCACCTCGCGCTTGACCGGTCTGGCTTTTGAGGTCGGCGTCTTTGTAGGTCTGGGCGGTGTCTTGGTGTGCTCGTTCTTGGGCGGCATGCGTGCCGTCACTTGGACGCAGGTGGCTCAGTACATCGTCTTGGTGATTGCCTATTTGGTGCCGGTGGTTTGGCTGAGCGCCAAGCAAACCGGAGTGCCGCTGCCACAAGTCGTCTATGGCTATCAGCTGGCCAAGTTGACCGAGCGTGAACAAGCGTTGCTGACTGACCCGGGCGAGTTGCAGGTGCGGGCGGTATTTCAAGAGCGTGCAGCCGGATTCGAGCGCAAGTTGCAAGACGTGCCAGAGTCATTGGCTTTGGAGCGCGCTCAGGCTGCGAAGCGAGTGGCTGATTTGAAGCAGCAGGAAGACACGCCACTCGCCTTGGTGCAGGCGGCCGAGAAAAGCCAAGCAGCCTTGCCGCGCACCCCTACCGAAGCGCGCGAACAATGGCAGCGCGCTCAAGCCGCCAATGAAGCCAAGGCGCAACCCTTGGCCGGCATGCCGCCGCATGCGCAACAATTTGCCGGCGACCCTGCCGGCACGCTGCAAGAGCGCCAGCAGTTTGATGAGTCGCGCCGCAACTTTATGGCCCTTGTTTTCTGCTTGATGGTCGGGACGGCTGGTCTGCCGCACATCTTGACGCGCTACTACACCACGCCCTCGGTGCGCGAGGCGCGTGAGTCGGTGGCTTGGTCACTGTTCTTCATTTCATTGCTCTACTTGACAGCGCCAGCGCTGGCCGTGATGGTCAAGTACGAAGTCTTTACGGGCCTGGTGGGTACACCGATTGCCCATTTGCCGTCTTGGTTGGGTCAATGGGCGCGTATTGATCCGGGGCTGCTTTCGGTTCGTGATGTGAATGGCGATGGCATTTTGCAGTTGGGAGAGTTGAGCATCAGCAGCGACATCATCATGTTGATGACGCCCGAACTCGCCGGTCTGCCCTTTGTGGTGTCGGGCATGGTGGCGGCGGGTGGATTGGCTGCTGCGCTGTCCACTGCTGACGGTTTGCTGCTGACCATTTCTTCCGCCTTGTCGCACGACACCTATTACAAGGTGCTCAACCCGAACGCTTCAATGACGCGGCGAGTCACGATGTCCAAGGCTTTGTTGCTCGCCACGGCATTGGCGGCGGCGGCCGTGGCGGCACACCGACCGGCCGATATCTTGTATTTGGTCGCGGCCGCCTTTTCGGTCGCGGGAGCGGCGTTTTTCCCGGCCTTGGTGCGGGGGATATTTTGGCGTCGCGCCAATCGGTGGGGCGCGCTGGCGGGCATGTTGCTAGGTCTCGGCCTGACTTGCTATTACATGGTGCAGGCGATGCCCGCCTTGCGGGCGACGCTGGGTGTGCCGGGGCCAGCACAGCTGTGGTGGGGAATACAGCCGATTTCGGCGGGCTTGTTTGGTGTGCCCGCAGGTTTCGTGGCCGCAATAGTGGTGAGCTATTTGACGCCGGCGCCAAGTCCGGAGCAACTCAGCATGCTCGACAGACTGCGTATGCCCGACGATGTGGATGGGCGCTGAGCATGGCCGTACAGATTCAGCCTTGCCGGATTTCTGAATTTGCGCTACAATGGCGGGTTCCACCTTGCCGTGACCACGTGACTGACGCTGTGGCGCGGCTTCCTCAGGTAGAACTCAATTGAAAAAGGTCAATTGAATTTTTGCCTGGAATCCACAAGGAGTATTTATGCGTCACTATGAAATCGTTCTGCTGATCCATCCGGATCAAAGCGAACAAGTCCCAGCCATGCTGGAGCGCTACAAAGGCCTGATCACCACTGGTGGCGGCGTTGTCCACCGCGTTGAAGATTGGGGCCGCCGTCAAATGGCTTACCTGATCCAGAAGTTGGCCAAGGCCCACTATCTGTGCGTGAACATCGAGTGCAGCAAGGAAACCTTGGTTGAGCTCGAGACTGGCTTTCGCTTCAATGACGCCGTGCTTCGCCACCTGACGGTGCTGAAGTCCAAGGCTGAAACCACACCTTCAGTGATGATGAAGTCTGTGGACCGCGAAGAAGCCCGCAAGGCTCCCCAGGTCGCGTCTGCCTAATTCTTTGAATTGGCTTTAGCTTGGTGTTTGAAACGGTAGTAAGTGAACTTTGCGCCAGCGCGCTGCAAAACGGTCGGTGGGTTCTTTGTTGAATCAGCTGGTCTTGCAAGCGCAGTTGCTGGAGTTGGGTTTGGTCAGGTACACACCGGCCGGTTTGATGGCCCTGGACTGTTGCTTGAAGCATGAGTCCCAGGTGCAAGAAGCCGGCAGGCCACGCAAGATTTCTCTGGAAATCAAGGCCGTGGTGATCGGCGATCTGGCCAAGCGCTTACAGAGTTTGGGACTTGGTGGAATGGCCCGATTTACGGGGTTCCTGAGTGCCCAGCGCAATGGCCGTGGAACAATTTTCCACATCACTGCACTCGATACCGTCACGACGCCAAATTGTTCGAATCCGGATAGAAATTAATGAGGTCACACAATGGCTCCTCCCCGCGGTAAAGGTCGCTTCTCGAAAGACAAGAAGCCCAAGCGCAATACCCAATCCTTGCTGTTCCGTCGTAAGCGCTTCTGCCGCTTCACCGTCACTGGTGTTGAGCAGATCGACTACAAGGACATCGACACGCTGCGCGATTTCGTCGGCGAAAACGGCAAGATCACGCCCGCCCGCCTGACCGGCACGCGCGCATTCTTCCAGCGTCAGTTGACTGTTGCGATCAAGCGTGCGCGTTTCCTCGCCATGCTGCCGTACAGCGACCAGCACAAGGTCTGAGGAGTAGCACAACATGCAAATTATTCTGCTTGAAAAAGTAGCCAACCTCGGCAACCTGGGCGATGTCGTCACGGTCAAGAATGGTTACGCCCGCAATTTCCTGATCCCAACTCGCCAGGCACGTCGTGCCACCGAGGCAGCGATCAAGGAATTCGAAGTCAAACGCGCTGAACTCGAGAAAGTTGCCGCTGAAAAGCTGGCAACCGCTCAAGCTCTGGGCGAAAGCCTGACCGGCAAGACTGTCTGCATCAGCCAAAAGGCTGGCGTTGACGGCCGTTTGTTCGGTTCGGTCACCAATGCTGACGTGGCCGAAGCGCTGGTCAAGTTGGGCTTTGCTACCATCACCAAGACGCAAGTTCGTATGCCTTTGGGCGCGCTGAAGGCGGTTGGCGAGTTCTCTGTCAGCGTGGCTCCTCACACCGATGTGGTTGTGGAAGTCAACGTTCAGGTGGTTCGTCAGGCCGACTAAGGTCTTGAGTCACTGACCTTCACCGGTCAGCTGAAAAAAGCCGACAGCTGTCATAGCCGTCGGCTTTTTGCGTTTTCAGGGGCCTGGTTTATACAGAGTCATCCCCCGCTTTTCCACAGGCTTGCCCACAGGGCAGGGCTGCTGGCCAATTACCGAGTTCAAGCGAGTCCATCCATGAGCGCGACCTTTTCCTCCACTCCACTGCCTGGCTCAGGGGCCTCGTCCAATGGCGGCGATCGCCGTGACGACGATGTGGCGCGCTTGCGCACGCCGCCGCATTCGATCGAGGCGGAGCAAAGCGTCTTGGGCGGCTTGCTGATCGACAACTCGGCCTGGGACAGAGCCGGTGATTTGCTGACCGAGTCAGACTTCTACCGCTTCGAACACAAGCAAATCTTTGTCGGCATCGGCAAGCTGATCAATGCAGGCAAGCCGGCCGATGTGGTGACCGTCTTTGAGGAGCTGACTTCGCACGGCAAGGCTGAGGAATGTGGTGGCCTGGCTTACTTGAACGCCTTGGCTCAAAGTGTGCCAAGCGCCGCCAATATTCGCCGTTATGCCGAGATCGTGCGTGAGCGCGGCATTCTGCGCAAATTGGTCAGCGCCAGCGACGAGATCGCCACCGCAGCCCTGGCACCGCAAGGCCGCGCGGTGACGCAGATTTTGGACGAAGCCGAAGGCAAGATCTTTCGCATCGGCGAGGAGGGTTCGCGCAGCCGTCAGGGCTTCCAGAGCATGGATAACTTGGTGGTAGCGTTGATCGATCGGGTCAATGAATTGGCTGAAAACGGCGCCGAAGACGTCACCGGCGTGCGCACCGGATTTTTTGATCTGGACCGCATGACGGCCGGCTTCCAGCCCGGTGACCTGATTATTCTGGCGGCGCGTCCTTCGATGGGTAAAACGGCGTTCGCGATCAATATCGGCGAAAACGTGGCCATCAATGAAGGCCTGCCGGTCGTCATCTATTCGATGGAGATGGGTGCCGCCCAGCTCGCCATGCGTATGGTGGGTTCAATCGGGGGTATCGACCAAGGGCATCTGCGTACAGGCCGCTTGGCCGACGATGAATGGGGGCGCCTGTCCGAGGCGGTTGACAAGCTCGGTAAGGCCAGCATCTTTATCGACGAGAGTCCTGGCCTGAGCCCGTCTGAGGTGCGCGCACGCGCGCGCCGTCAGGCCCGAATTTGCGGCAAGCTCGGCTTGATCATCGTTGACTATTTGCAACTGATGAGCGGCAACGGCGGCAATGAAGAGAATCGTGCGACCGTCATCGGTGAAATCTCGCGCGGCCTAAAGGCGCTGGCCAAAGAGCTGCAATGCCCGGTGATTGCGCTCTCGCAGCTGAACCGAAGCGTTGAGCAGCGGCCCGACAAGCGTCCGATGATGAGTGACTTGCGTGAGTCCGGCGCGATTGAGCAAGACGCCGACATCATCATGTTCATCTACCGTGATGATTACTATATGAAGGAAGAGTCCAAGGAGCCGGGCATTGCCGAGATCATCATCGCCAAGCAGCGAAATGGCCCGGTCGGGACGGTAAAGCTGTTCTTTGAGCGCATGCACACCAAGTTCAAGAACCTGGCGCCCGGATATGTGGGCGTGGGCGGCGACGAGTATTGATTTGGGCCAGTAGCGGGGAGGGGGCCTTGGCGCAGCCGCTTTAGGTGCGCAAGGCCAGCCCACCGGCCGCTCTTTTTCGATTCGCGGTCCCGCCCAGCGGCAATACGAATTTCGTATGCAAATGCTGAATCTTTTCGGTCAGCTGCTCGGCATCTTCGATTTTCTCTGTGTGCCGTTTGAGCACCAGGCTGGCCATATCGATCAGCTTGGCGTTGCGGGTTGCCTCACCTTGCTGGATCAGCAACTCCACGCCGACGCGTGCCGAGCCGCGCATCGAGTGGCGCATCGCGGTTTCGGCGATGCTGAAAATTTTGGCATGGCTGCTGCGCAGCTCTTCGGCCACCCGTTCATTGCCTTCGCTCATGGCTACCAGCACTTCAGTGGCCGCCTTGGCCGTGCAAAAGCGCAGACCCAGCTGTGTGACCAGTTGATCCATCTCATCGAGTTCAATCATCGTCGCCAAGCGCACCCACAGCGCCAGCAACAGGCTCGCGGCCTCGAGGTCAAAGTCTTCTTGTTCACTGGATCGGCGGGTCAATTCGCGCGCCAGCTCAAGTGCGTCGGCAACGCGCTTTTCCAGCATGAAGCGCAGGCATTTGAACAGCCCATCAAAACGCTGCAGTCGCTTGGAGTTAGGGTGTCGCTCGAGCTCGCTGGTCATCGCATCGGCGGCGTATTTCAGGCCTTTGCTGTCGCGGTTGTCAAAGCGCATCAAGCCTATCAGGGCCAGGGTCAGCATGTCGAACAGCTTGGAGCGCAATCCCTGCGCCATCGTCTGTTCCAACTGCTTCAAAGCTTCGGGGCGCTGCCCGGCGTAAAAAGCTAGGCAACCGCAACGCTGCGCGCGCAGCAGGCAGCCGGGTGTCAATCGGGCTGCCGTTCGATAGGTTGCCAAAGCCCCCTCGATTTCGCCCAGATCCATTTGTACCCGGCCCATCACATCATGCGAGTCGGCATGGTCTGGAATGTCGCCGATCAGGGTTTCGAGGGTGCGGCGGGCTGCAGCCACGTTGCCAGAGCCCAGCTCGGTACGCGCGACGCCCAGGCGCGCCCAAGGGACCGTTTTGGCGGCAATGATGGCGTCATAGAGTTGCCGCGCGTCATCAAAGCGGTTGAGCCGCAGCAGCAGCTCGGCGCCAATGCGGGCGGCATAGAGCCAAAACTGCCCACGCGCTTCAAAGCGCTTGAGGCAGTGTCCGGCGGCGGCTTCGAAGTCCTGCCGTTCAATCGCTTCGAAAATATCTTTCAGGACGCGCTTGCGATGCCTAGCGTTGGCCAAACGGTCTGACAGGGAGGCCATCGTGTAAGGCTTGACCAGATAGGCGTCCAGCGCCGCTTCTGCGGCTTCCGCCACCTTGCTGTAGGAGGCCTCGCCCGTCACCATCACAAACACGGTCGAGTAGGGCAGCAAATGCTCGCGCCTTAGTTCGTCCAAGAGATCCTGCCCCGACATTTCGCTGCCATCAAAATGGTAGTCGCACAGCACGATGTCATAGGCCTTGTGCTCAAGAATCACACGGGCATCGTTGATGCGCGTGGCCTGGCGAACCTGTGCCACGCCCAGGTCTCTCAGCTGGGACGCCATCAGGCTGCGCGATGTTGCATTGCTGTCGATCACCAGCGCGCAAGCATTCTGAATATCGCTGTCCATCATCGCCATGCTGGACTCCCGCTCGCGGTCTTTGGCATCTGTTGATTTGCGCTTGGTTTGGGTGCAGGGCTTCTCACACCGAGCTTATCGGCCGCACTGTGGAGAACCTGAATCGACTCGGCGATCACCGTGCAGGATGGCACAAAAAAGCGCCCTAGCCGCGATGGACAGAGGGCGCTTCGTGTTCATTTCCAGGCGACGGATTACTTGAAGATGTCCTTGACCCGGTCGGTCCAGCTCTTGGTATTGGGTGAGTGGCGCTCGCCGCCGTCACGGAATGATTTGTCCAATTCCTTCATCAGTTTGCGTTGATGCTCAGTCAGCTTGACCGGCGTCTCGACGCTGATGTGGCAGTACAAATCACCCGGATAGCTTGAGCGCACACCCTTGATGCCCTTGCCGCGTAAACGGAAAGTCTTGCCGTGCTGCGTTCCTTCGGGCAGGTCGATCTCGGCTTTGCCGCCCAGAGTCGGCACTTCGATGCTGCCGCCCAACGTGGCGGTAGTCAGCGGCGTTGGCATCGTGCAGTGCAGGTCATCGCCGTCGCGCTCGAAACTCTCGTGCGGCTTGATACGGAGGTCGATGTAGAGAT
>CAUPEV010000185.1:0-9696 GCA_963510335.1 uncultured Roseateles sp. | reverse complement strand
GAGGTGAGCTTTTTCTTTGTCTACCTGCTGGAGCCAACAGGAGAGCGCCTGCAAGCGGCCTTCTCGAGCTCAGGCGCGGCCGACCCCAAGCTGCAATTTATTGCGCTGAGCCACCCCGATTCGCACACCGCCCGCTGCGCGCGCGAGAAGCAGCAACTCGGCACGGGCCAGGGCGACCAGTTGCAACACCCCAAGTCCTTGCTTGGGCCACTCGAGACGGTCAGCATGTTGTTCACCCCGCTGTTGATCGGCGAGCGCTTGCTGGGCGTGATGTCGGTGCAAGCCATGCAGGCCAATGCCTATGGCGAGCGCGAAGCCGCCATTTGCCGAACCCTTTGCTCCTACGGTGCGATTGCGCTGGAAAACGCCGCCGCCTATGCGCTGGCTGAAGCGGCGCAGCAGCGGGCCAATCAAGCCCTGCAAGAGCTAGAACTTGCCCAGGCCAAGCTGGCCGACCGGGCCGACTGGCTGGCCGGCGAAGTGAGCAAGGCCACGCAAAAAGTGCTGGCTCGCGAACGCGAAACAGTCGTGCGTCTTTCCAAAGCGGCCGAATACCGCGACCCGGAAACCGGCGCGCATATCTTGCGCATGGCGCATTACTCGGAGTTGATCGCTCGCGGCCTGGGCATGGCCGAGGCCGACAGGCAATTGCTGCTGGAGGCCGCACCTATGCATGACATCGGCAAGGTCGGCATCACCGATTCGATCTTACTCAAGCCAGGCCGGCTGACCCCCGAGGAGTTTGAGGTGATGAAAAAGCATGCCGAAATCGGGCATGAAATCCTCAAGGACAGCTCATCGCTGGTTTTGCAGACGGGCGCGGCGATCGCACTCGGTCATCACGAGAAATTTGATGGCAGCGGCTTCCCGCAGGGCTTGGCCGGTGAAGCGATTCCGATCTTCAGCCGCATCGTCGCGGTGGCCGATGTGTTTGACGCTCTGACCTCGGAGCGGCCCTACAAAAAGGCATGGACCTTGGCGCAAGCGGCCGAACACCTCAGAGCGCATAGCGGCGCGCATTTCGACCCCGTCTGTGTCGACAGCTTCTTTGCGCATTGGGAGCAGGTCTTGGAGATTCGCCAGCGCTTCAAAGACGAGGAATAGCCGCTAGCCACCATCGCCCGGCTGCTTGACGCGAATTACTTGCGCCTCTTTTTAGGATCGCCTTGCCCCATCGCCACGACATTCTTTTCGCGCCGGGCGGCCTTGCGCTCTTCCATACGCTGCATCGCTTTGCGCTGCGTCAGGCCACTTGAATCGGCCCAAGCCCACCAAACGACCGCCAAAGCGAACGGCGCCAAGACAAGCAGCCAGCTCCATTGCTCCACGGGCTGCACGCCCAGCAGCTTCAGAAGCAGCGTCAGCACGCCGATAGCAACAAACCACATTGAGAGATCTCCGGTTGAAACTGCGTAGGCCGTTCGCAGGCCGTCAGCAGGCCTTTCACAGGCCTCTAGAATAAGCCAGCGCTGGCCTTGTCAAACTGTAGTTCACATTGAGCGCAAGACCGGCCCTCAGCATTTTTGTTTGTAACCGAAAGGAAGCCATGAAGTTCAGCTCTATTGCTCTGCCCACATTGACCGCCCTGGCCGCCATCACCTTCACATCGGCCACCTTGGCCAACGCCGAACTGGCGCAGAAGAAGAACTGCATGGCCTGCCATGCCGTCGACAAGAAGATTGTCGGCCCGGCTTACAAGGACGTGGCGGCCAAGTACGCCAAGGACAAAGATGCAGCAGCGAAGCTGGCGGACAAAATCATCAAGGGCGGCTCCGGTGTTTGGGGCCCCGTGCCGATGCCAGCCAATGCCCAGGTTTCGCCCGCCGAAGCCAAGCAATTGGCGGCCTGGGTGCTTAGCGCGAAGTGATTCGACTAGGCTGAGCAGCTTGCTTGGCCAATTTGCCCATTTGCCCATTTGCCCATTTGCCGATCGGCCCATCAGCCGATTGGCCCGGCAGCAGATTGACACCGGACCTTGCTCCACTTGGGCAAGGTCTTTTTTTCGCCTCTCGATGCGCCAGCGGCGCTGAAGACAAGCATGCACTTGCGCGATCGAACTCCAGCCATCCCCTGGCAAGCCTACGCGGCACTGGCCCTGAGCACCAGCTTGGTGGGCACTTATGTCGGCCTGTCCAAGCTCTTGTTGACGGTTTTTCCGGTGTTTTTACTGGCCTGGCTGAGGTTTGGAATCGCTGCTTTGTTGATGGGCGCGTGGCTCAAACGCGGCGCCACCGAGCCGGCGTTGGATCGGCGCACGCGCTATTTGCTGTTCTTGGAATCCTTTATCGGCAACTTCTTGTTTTCGATCTTTTTGCTGTTTGGCTTGCGGCACAGCTCGGCGATCGTGGCGGGCGTGATTTTGGCCGGCATCCCCGCCGCCGTGGCCCTGCTGAGCTGGATCTTCTTGAAGGACAGAATCAGCGCTCGTGCCGGCATGGGCATCTTGCTCGGCGTGCTTGGCATCGCTCTGGTCGCGCTGAGCCGTTCTGACAATGCGGACTCCGCCAAGGTTTCAACGCTAGGCCCTGTTTTGCTGCTGCTCGCCGTCTTCTGCGAAGCCAGTTATGTGGTGATTGGCAAACGACTCACGGCGCAAGTCTCGGCGCGCCGCATCAGTGCCTTGATCAATCTCTGGGGCCTGGTTCTGGTCACGCCGCTGGGCTTGTGGCAGGCCTTGAGTTTTGATTTCACGCGGCCCGGCCCGGCAAGCTGGGGTCTATTGGTTTTCTATGCGGCGGCGGCCAGCATGGTCAGCGTCTGGCTGTGGATGAGCGGCTTGCGCCACGTGCCGGCGGCCAAGGCCGGCGTCTTCATGGTGTTCTTGCCCATTGCCACCGCCTTGCTGGGCTTGTGCATGGGGGAGCGGCTCGGGGCCATGCAGGCAGCGGCCTATGCGCTGGCGCTGGCCGGCGTGCTGCTGGCCACCTGGCCGGCGCGCCAGCCCCGTGGCTGAGCTACAGTCTTGCCTATGCGAATCGATTTTGTCTCCGACGTTTCCTGCCCCTGGTGCGCCATCGGGCTCAAGTCTCTCGAACAAGCCATGGACAAGTTGCCGGGGCTGAAAGTCGAGCTGCACTTTCAGCCCTTCGAGCTGAACCCGCAAATGGCCGCTGAAGGCGAGGAAATCAACGCTCACCTGGCACGGAAATATGGCGCGGCACCGGCTCAGCTGGAACAAACCCGCGAGGCAATTCGGGCCCGCGGCGCCGAGCTGGGCTTCAGTTTCACCAAGGGCGCTCGTGACCGCATCTACAACACCTTCGATGCGCACCGCTTGCTTCATTGGGCCGGCTTGCAAGACCCGCACTTGCAACATCGCCTGAAGCTGGCCTTGTTGACCGCCTATTTCACCGAGGGCAAGAATCCTGGCTCGCACGCGGTCTTGCTGGAAGCAGCAGTCGCCGTTGGTCTTGACTCCCAAGAGGCAAGCAAACTCTTGAGCTCAAACGATTTGGCCGATGAAGTTCGCGAAGCCGAGGCTTTTTGGCAAGCCCAGGGCATCAGCTCGGTGCCCGCCGTCATCATCAATCAACGCCATTTGATCTCGGGCGGCCAGCCGCCCGAGGTTTTCGAGCAAGCACTGAGGCAGATCGCAGCCGCTGAGCAGACCGGGGTGGCCTGAACAAAGTAACTAGCTACATCTTGGGACGAAAAGTATGGCCGACTGGTCGCAACATGGCGCCTACTCGTTACGCTGGCAAGGCGATATCTTGATGGCCGTCTACATGGGCGCGTGGAATGAACAGGCAGCCAAGAACTTGCACCGCGAGGCGCTCGCCATGTGGCTGCAGCGAGGCGACGCAAGTTGGGGCTTGCTCAGCAACGCGCTCGATTGGGACGGCGGTACGCCCGAGGCGCTGGAGGCCTGGTGGAAGTTTTTTGAAGACGGCGTCAAGCACGGCATGGTGGCCGTGACCGATGTCTTGCCTTCTCGCTTTCATGCGGTGATGGTGCGAAGCTTGGCCGAGCGCGCATTGAGCATTGCCCCATATCGCAGCAGCGCCAGCATCGAAGACGGTTTGGCCTGGCTCGCCGAGCAAGGCCTGAGTGTCACCGCTGCCGAGTAGCGGCTTGGCCTGCGAATTAACGCTTGATCGCAGCGGCCTCAAGCGCCAGCTTGGTAATGCGCGCCCAGTCGCCGGCGTCCACCGCATCTTGCGGCGTCAACCAGGAACCACCACATACCTTGACGTTAAGCAGGCTCAAGAACTGCGGTGCGGTTTCCAGCGTGATGCCGCCGGTGGGGCAAAACACCACATCGGGAAACGGACCGCCCAGCGCCTTCAGCAAGTTGATGCCGCCCACCGCCACGGCCGGGAACAGCTTTAAAAAGTTGTAGCCGGCGGCGTTAGCCTGCATCACTTCGCTGGCGGTCGACACGCCCGGCAGCAAGGGCAGGCCTTGCTCGGTGCAGGCCGCGCCGATCGCATCCGTGAAACCGGGGCTGACGCCGAACTGGCAACCGGCATTGCGTGCTGCGCGCACATCGGCCACGGTGCGCAAGGTGCCGGCGCCGACGATGGCCTCGGGCACCGCGCGCGCCATCGCTTCCATCGCCTGCAAGGCGCAGGCCGTGCGCAATGTCACCTCCAGCACGCGCACGCCTCCGGCGACCAGGGCTTGTGCCAACGGCACGGCGTCTTCCAGTCGCTGGATGACGATGACAGGAATGACCGGGCCGAAACTCGCCAGGCTGAGGGTGTTGGTGATGCTCATAGGTGCTCTCGTAACTCGTTATTCAAAGCCAGCTGACTCACAGCCAGCAGACTCAAAGCCAACTGACTGCGCCCTCTTCGGCGCTCTTGACATTGCGGCGCATGCCAGCAAACAGCTCCCGGCCCAGGCCGTGGCCGTTCTCGATCACTTGCTCGGGCGTGATGGTGACGAGTTCGCGCGCCGCCCACTCGTCCGCCGGCACCAGGGCCAGCAACTCGCCGCTGACCGCATCCATGCGCACCACATCGCCGTCGCGCAGTCTCGCCAACGGGCCACCCGCCAAAGCCTCGGGCGAGACATGGATGGCGGCCGGCACCTTGCCCGAGGCGCCACTCATGCGGCCATCGGTCACCAGCGCCACCTTGAAACCCTTGCCCTGCAAAACTGCCAGCGGCGGCGTGAGCTTGTGCAGCTCAGGCATGCCGTTAGCCTGCGGGCCTTGGAAGCGCACGACGACGATCACATCGCGTTCCAACTCGCCGGCCTTGAAGGCGGCCAGCATCGAATCCTGGCAACTGAAGATGCGCGCCGGCGCTTCGACGATATGGCGGTCATCCGGCACGGCGGAGGTCTTGATGACCGCACGGCCGAGATTGCCATCCAGCAGCTTGAGGCCCCCGGTAGCGCTGAACGGTGCTGCGGCCGTGCGCACCACCGCCTCGTCGCCGCTGCTCGGGGCCAGGTCTTGCCAGACCACATTCCCACCCTCACCCAGCTTCGGCAAACGGCCAAACGGGCGCAGCGAATCGCCGGCCACGCTCATCACATCGGCATGCATCAGGCCGGCGTCCATCAACTCACGGATCACAAAGGCCGGGCCGCCGGCGTCCTGGAACTGGTTCACATCGGCCGCACCATTCGGGTAGACACGCGACAGCAGCGGCGTCATGCCGGACAGCTCCGAGAAGTCGCTCCAGTCAATGATGATGCCGGCCGCGCGCGCCACCGCCACCCAGTGAATCAGGTGATTGGTCGAGCCGCCGGTGGCCAAGAGCGCCACCATCGCATTCACGATCACTCGCTCGTCGACCAGGCGGCCGATCGGCGTGTAACGCGTCTTGTGGGTGATGGCTAGGGCATTGCGCACCGCCTCGCGGGTCAGCGCCTCGCGCAGCGGGTCATGCGGGTGCACAAAGGCAGCGCCCGGCACATGCAAGCCCATCGCCTCCAAGAGCATCTGATTGCTATTGGCCGTGCCGTAAAACGTGCAGGTACCGGCGCCGTGATAGGCGGCAGACTCGGCTTTGAGCAACTCCTCGCGGCCGACCAAGCCCTGTGCGAACTTCTCGCGCACCTTGGCTGTTTCATTGTTCGGCAGACCGCTGCTCATAGGCCCAGCCGGCACAAAGATGCAAGGCAGATGGCCAAAGTGCAAAGCACCGATCAAGAGACCGGGCACGATCTTGTCGCAGATGCCCAAGAGCAGGGCCGCGTCAAACACGTCGTGGCTGAGGCCGATGGCCGTGCTCATCGCGATGTTGTCGCGCGAAAACAGGCTCAGCTCCATGCCGGGCAAGCCTTGCGTGACGCCGTCGCACATGGCGGGCACGCCACCGGCCACTTGCACCGTGGCGCCCTGCTTGTGGGCCTCGTCGCGGATCAGCGCCGGGTAGACCTCATAAGGCTGATGGGCCGACAACATATCGTTGTAGGCGGTCACGATGGCCAGATGCGGCGCCTTTTCGGCCACGATGCGCAGCTTGTCGTTGGCTGGCATGGCCGCCACGGCGTGCGCCACATTGGCACAACCCATGCGCTCGATACCGCGCTTGCGACCTGCCATGCGGTCGATGCCGGCCAGATAAGCAGCACGGGTCGCTGCACTGCGCTGGCGAATCCGCTCGGTGACGGTCAGAAGTGTCTTGTTCATTTGCATTCCATATCCAGCCCGTCGATGTAACTCGGCGATGCGAAAGTTGGTAACCATATTACAAGATTTCAAGCCAACCGGGTTACATCCGGGGTACAAATCGGAGTGACAGCCGAACTCACAAGGGCTCAGCGATTCTCCAGTCGAGAAAAATCGAACAGGCCCGCTTCGTTTGGCGCCAGGCGCTGGTAAGCCTGGTACAGACTGTCACTGTGCGCCCAGAAAGCCGGCGAAGTGCGCCGCACACCGAATCGCGTCATCAGTGCCGCGTAGTCCGATTCGGTGCGCGCCTTTTGCACGCCCCTGACAAACGCCTCGATATCGGCCCCGCGCACTTGCAGCAGCGCATTCGGATAGGCGCCAGCAAAGCCGCGCAGCAGCAAAAGGCGATCTTCCTCGGGAACGCGGGTCCTTTCCTCCTTGAATGGCGTGGCCACATTCAAGTGCGCGCTATTGCGCAGCAAGCTGAAATGCTGGACCTGCCCTTGCTCATCCTCGACACTGAGGAAACTCAACTCAGGCATCAGCGCAGCGGCCCGGCCCTGCACCTGCGAGAGTTGTTGCAACAAAGCGATGCTGGCGGCATCCAGGCGCGCCGACTCCGGCTGCCAGCGCGCATCATCGATTGGCGCGAAACGCCGCCGCAACTGAGCGAAAACTTGCTCTAGCGCTGGCTGAGTACCCTTGAATTGCACGCCACTTTCTTGCTCGAAGAACTGCCCCATCTGCTGCAACTGCTCCACATGTGCAGCGCTAGCCCCGCGGTACCAACGAGCATGCACCTCGGCCCTGTCGGCGCGCGGCAAAAAGGCCAAAAAGTTGAACTCTCCCTCCATGCGCAGAAAGTCCATATAGAGCCGGGTCGCCAATTGGTGGCCGACATTGCCGTAAATATCGAAGCCACTGACCAGCAAATAGTGAATGCGCTCGAACAAGGGATAGCCCATCACCAAGACCGTCTGCGGCCGCTCGCCCACCAATCCTTGCAGCACCGTGGCGCTGTCGAAATGACGCAGGGCCGTGAGCGCGGCATTCGGATTGTTGGCGCTGCCGCCCTTCCAGAGCATGTCCAAATTGAGCGGCGACTGCTTGCCAAAGCGCCGATTCATCAGATCGCTCTTGATGCGAATGTATTTGCGCTCTTGCTCGGCGTAGGTCTTGAACCGCAGCAAACCACCCATGTTTTCTTGCTCGGCCGGCATGCGCAGCGTCTCGTAACTGCTGGCCAATAATTCCTCGTCAAGCCGTTCAGCTTCCAAAACAGGGTCAGCAAACAACACCCAGAAATGGTCATTGATGACGTTCAAGGCGATTTGCCCTCGGCACACCGGGCCCTTCATGAAACCCGACAAGATGAACTGAGCGTCCTCCAACATAAAGCGATAGCGCCCATCGATCGGCAACTGGCGAAACGCAACAAAGGGGTTGGTCGCCACATCGGGTGCATAAGAGGGCAAGCTGCTGACCTCAAAAGCGGGGTCTAGAAACCAGCTCTGCATCTTCTTCATGCGCGCAGGGTTCAAACGCAAGGGCAAATGCGTCTTGCTGACGATGCTGTCCCTGTGCTGGCGCAGGCGGTAGTAGACCCGCTCCACGCCGGGATCGTCATAGGGGCGCCGCGTCGCAATCAGCTGAATCGGCTGGCCGGGCGGCGTCGCAGATCGCAGCAACTCGTAGGGCTGCGGCTTGGTACTCGCATGCGCCGGCGCATCAAAGTAAAAATGAGCAGCGAACCAATGCTCATACACATAGCGACTCATCAGGCGGGCCTTCAAGCTATCGCCATTGAGAAAGCCCTCCCACTGACTCAACAGAGCCTGCTCGGCCTGCGCTATCGGCGCGGGGGCCGATCTGGGCGCGCCCATTTCGATCCAGCGGGTCAACAAAAGATGCTCGGCCTCGCTCAAGGCCGGCAAGCCGAAGGGCATGCCCCAATGCGGGTGCTTGGCCTCGAACTGGCCCATTTGTTCGACCCTAGGGCATTGCTGCTCCCGGTTCAATGACAAGTCGAACTCCTTCTCCGGCAGCAGCGCATCTCGATTGATGGGCGCTTGACGCTTGAGCTCCAGCAAGCGCAGCATCACGCTGCCTTCGCGGTTGGCCTGCGGGTTATTGGCGCGCTCGTTCAACACCGGGTGGAAAGCCTTGCTGCGCCATTCTTGATTGGTCTGGGCGTCCACAAAGAGCCGGGTCGGCGCCGCTTCGAGCAGGCGCACGGCATAGGGATCGGCCGGATTGGCTCCGCGCGCGAGCCCCTCAAAGCTGCTCAGCTTGAGCTGGCAAGGCGCGTCGTAGCAGGCGTGGCAGGCGACACAACGGCGATCGAGCAGAGGCTTGATTTCGCGGTCGTAGTCGATAGCCGATGTCTGCCCTGCCCCGGTTGAATACATGGGGGCGTCAAATCGGGCCGGGTCAGCGGGGCCGAAACGGGTGTCCAGATCCGATCCAACGAGAGCGGCGCAGCCGACCAAGGCCGCGCTGAGCAAGAGCAAACCTAGCCAACGCATTGTCTTCAACCCCTAGTGAAAATCATGAAAAACAGTGGAGCCTTTGGCGCCGCTGCCAGCAAGCCAGCAAGCCTTCAGCGGAGCTATGCCGAGCAGCAAAGGCGCGCTCTCCACCGACTCGGAATTTGCAAATTCTAGGGGCAGCGAATCTGCCGGGCTGAGCGGCCGGAGATGCAAGCCCGAGGCGACATAATGGCTGAACGCCCTGCAGCCAGATTCCTTAGAGAATGTCTTTCTACAGCCCTTCAATTGGCACCCTTTGTCGGCCGTGGCAACGTTGCTGCACAGGGCTGCTGCTGATCTTGCTCAGCGCCTGCGCCAGCCCACCCAGCCCTTGGCAAAAGCCGCCCGCCGCCTACGCCCCCACACCCCATGAATCAGGGGCGATGTTCGAGCTGGAGTCCGGCTTTGCAGCCAGCCATGGCAGCGAGATGTCGGGCTTTCGCTTGCTCGAGAAGAATTCTGAAGGGCTTAAATGGCGGCTCGCCCTGATTGACCAAGCCAGCCATAGCCTTGATTTGCAGTACTACGTCTGGTTTGGAGACGCCAGCGGTCAGCTTTTGATGGCGCGCGTGATTGCGGCCGCCGAGCGCGGCGTCAAGG
>CAUPEV010000184.1:0-9747 GCA_963510335.1 uncultured Roseateles sp. | reverse complement strand
TCCTAAATGCCATCCCCTATCGCGCGCTTGCAGATCGACTCTTGGGTCGCCCGCCCAAAAACTCTAAGCGTTCCTTTTTGTACGGGGGCAGTAGACCTTTCTCCCTCAAGGGACCCGCCTGCCCCCCAACAGCGTTAGGGGCTGACCTTGTCGATCGAAGGCTATTTACCCAGCGTGGACGCCTTGCCCTCGAAGTCGCCTCCGATGAGAGATTTCGCTATTGCCCGACGTGTTTGGCAACTGGCTTTCAGTCGTCGCTCTGCCAAGTGACGGCGCTACAGCGTTGCCCCGCGCACGGGGACGCCTTAATTGACTGCTGCTTGCACTGCGGGGCTCCAACTTCTCCGTACAAGCTTGATGCGTCCTTCGAAAGGCCCCTGCATTGCCTTGTATGTTCCAAGCCCTTATCACAGTCCTGGGACGACAACAATGCTGTGATCGGGTGGAAGGAACCTACCGGCGCCGCAATATATGCAGAACTGGAGCGCACATTAGAAGCGTTCCGTCGAATCAGTCTAGTCGGGTTCGACAGCTTTCGCGACCTGCGCGAGGTGCCTCTGCCTCCTCATCTCATTCTTGAGATCGGGATGTTCGGCTTCGCGCTTCATGCTGCGCAGCTCTCGATCGACACCTCGTGCTTCGATCGGCGCATCCGGGATATGACGCCAATCATTCTGCACGGGGAGGCTCGTATGGAAGAGCCCTCAAAGCAGCAGCTTCGATACGCCCCAAACTGGGAGCCTAGCAACGCCATAAGCTGCGCCTATCTAGCCGTCAAGACGATCCTGGTCGACTATTTTGGAAAGGAGCAGATCACCATGCTGGGGTCAGCCGTGAATCAGATCTTGCACGGGGATTTTATGGACGAGTCGCTGCCCAAAATTGACCCGCTTGAAGCGCCCGCACTGGCTGCAGCTTTTTTCTGCTCGCACTTTGAATGGGGCGAGTGGTCCAGGTTTCGCGAAGATGCGCACATCCACCCTCCCGCTTGGACCAGGGGCGCCCTGCTGTCGACGGCGGAGTGGACACGATTCTTTCTGGAAAGCTACGACGCTGAGGTCATCTTTGCAAAGGAATTCGTCGAGGCCTACGTCGCTAGGATGCAGGGGCGAAAATTCCTGGCCCTCTATAAGTGCGCACGCAGACGCTTCTTCTACCGGCCGGAATGTCCGCCTGGGATAAGAGTTCTTGCCGCGGCATCTTCGGCTGGGGCTCCCCGATCTACTGATTTCGCGGTTCTCAACCTCTGGAAGGTCTATCAGACTCACAGGCAGCGAAACTAGAATGTTCGCCACGAATGCTCAAGACGAAGTTCGATTGCCGACCGCTCATGCCTCGCGTGACGACGTCTATTGGAGGGAGTTGCGTATCGCCGGCGGCCGCCCATGTTTCTACCTCCGGCTGCGAACACTATGGCCCACCGTCAGGTTCGATAACGTACTGGTTGCACTCGACGAGGACGTCGCCGTTGCATGTGCGACTCCAGGTCGCGAGTTGCTGTCGCTGACGTGCTTATTCCCAGCCCACAGGCATCAGGTGCTCGGAGCCTCATGCTTGCCCTTCGTCGAGATCTGGCGGGCGGAAGATCGCTACGACCAGTTAAGACCGACGATCATGTTCGTAACTGATGAAGGCAAAGTATTTGGCGGCGACCCTTTCACCTGTCGAGATGGCCTGCGGCGCGTCCGCCTGGTTGCAAGGGTTTCGGATTCGAACCTTTCGATCTGACGTCGGCTCGCATACAAGTGTGTTGGCCGCCGCGGTTTGCTGACGCCGAATATCGGCATCAAGCCCATTTGAACCTTGCTCAACTCAGCATGAACTTCCTTGCCACAGCGGAGGAGCGTCAAGCCCGGCGTGCCTAGGCGGAGCCACGCTCTTCCAAACTACCGCCACAGCTCTCCCTCCAAACCTCGCAAGAGATCGAGCTTTTTGCCCGTACCTCTGACGACGAACATCAAGCGTCGTACACAAAGTGCAAGTGACCTGCCCCTCCCGCCGCACCAGTCGCAAGGTGCAGGTCCGGGTAAATCCGCCCTTAAGGTAGTTCGTCGAACACTCAACTGGGCCTTTTAAGGCCCGATCTGAATTGACGTCATAAAACGTCCGCCCCTATAACTCGGGAAAGATTGAGGATGTTGCTCGATTTCAAGCCGACGGCACCGGTAAAGATTGAGCTTGCTGTCCGGTCTCGAAAAAGATTGAACAAGTCGTCAAATCGCTTGGACGAGGCAGGTCGATCCCATGCTTCCAAGCCGTTGATTTAGGCGAAATCACACAATGCAACTTGTTGTCAGCTGACTCTGCATTTAGCCCTGCGTTTCCATTCCTTAGGCGCGACTCCCGATCGGTTGCAAGAATGTATTGACGCTTCGCCAGAAAATATTTGACGCCCGACCAAAATTACTCGACCAGCGCACCGTGAAAAAACCGAATTCACACGACCTACACACCTTAGAAAACGCAACTCCCTCGACGCAACAATCGGCACTGTCCTTGGTTTCGGCCGGTCACCAGACGAGCGCTGCGAGCTTCGATGCGAATCAGGGATGACTTGATCTGCTCGACCAGTGTCGCTATGGCAGCCCTTGAGCGTGTTGCGGCCGCCAAGAAATCTGCTGCTCACCTAACTGTGCCTACTTCGATTGAGCGATTCGCCCTGTCATCTCGTCGATCGACTGGCGTATTGCTTCGGCCTCGAGTAGCTTCTGATGATCTACATTCGCCCCACCAAATATAAGGATAAACAGATATACTTTCAGCTCTATGAATGACAAACCAACACAAAACAAGGTGTTTGATTCTGTAGCCGAATTGTTCTCGCTGCTATCGACACCTATCCGGCTGAAGATCATCAGTTCAGTCTGCCATGGTGAGAAGAATGTCTCCGAGCTGCTGAGTGAGATCGACACGACGCAGCCGAATATGTCGCAGCATTTGTCCACCTTGTATCGCAGCGGGGTGCTATCCAAGCGGCGCGAAGGCACGCAAATTTACTACCTACTGCAAAGCGAACGGGTCGCTGCACTTTGCCGGGCAGTCTGTTCTCAGGTAGAAATGGAGCTGAATCCCGCCGAACAGATCGAGGCCAAACAGCGCCTGATGCCCCCAGCCTCACGCTGATCAACAGAGCACGATCAGCATGCTTGCCGTAAGCATCGGGCCGTTGTCACTGCCGGTCGCGCCACTGTTGCTGCTGTTGGCGACCGGGCTTGCCTCTAGCTTGGCCAACTACTTGCTCAAGCATTGGCTCACAGTCAAGGCTTCCGGCGAGCCCCCGTCAGCCCTGGCCACCGAGGCCACAGGTGCCATCTGGGGCGCTTTGGGGCCAGGCCTCTTGGCCGCCCGTATTGCTTTTGTCGCGCTGCATGCCGAAGCCTATCTGGCGACCCCCTGGGCTTTGCTTGACGTGCGCGATGGTGGCTGGCATGCCGGCGCCGGTGCTCTCGGTGGAGCCGCCTATTTGCTCTGGCGCAGCCGCAAGACGCCGGCCTTGCGGAGGGCGCTGATGACGGCCGCGTTGATCGGCGCCGGCTTCTGGCAGTTGGGCAGTTGGCTGACTGCGCTGCCTCAGGCGCGGGCGATGCCGGCTATTGATTTGCTTGCTCTGAACAGTGGCAAGTCGACGAACATTGGGCAGGTGATGCGCAGCGCTCAGGAGCAAGGGCGCCCTGTCGTGCTCAATCTCTGGGCCAGCTGGTGCGGCCCCTGCCGCGCCGAAATGCCGATGCTGCAAGCGGCACAGCATCGCGAGCAAGACGTCGACTTCATCTTCGTCAACCAAGGCGAATCGGCGCCAGCGGTGCAGGCCTATCTGGATGCTCAGAAATTGCAGCTTGCCAACGTCTATCTAGACGGACCTTCCAAGCTAGGGCCAGCACTCGGCTCCCGGGGCTTGCCCAGCACCTTGTTCTACTCAGCCGATGGTCGCCTTCATAGCGCCCATATGGGCGTACTCAACGCCGCCGCCTTGGCCAGCAAGCTGCAAGACTTGCAGCGCCAATGAAATTTGAAGTTTGGAGGGGCTGATCGATGTGCGAATTGTTTGCCATCTCCACCAAGAACCCCAGCACGATTCAGATGTCGCTGGCGGAGTTTTCCCGGCATGGCGGTCTGAGCGCCCATCACAAAGATGGTTGGGGCATCACCTGGTACGAGAGTCTTGACGGCAAACAGTTGCGCCTGGTCAAGGAGGCAGGCCCGGCCGCCAGCAGCGCGAGCTTGCTGGAACTTCAAGGACAGGCTTTCTTGACCACGCTCGCCATCAGCCATGTACGCCGAGCGACGCGCGGTGACGTCGCCGAGCGCAACAGCCAACCCTTCGCGCGGATCTTTGGCACGCGCTGGCACAGCTTTGCCCATAACGGCGATCTCCCCGGCATTGAGGCTCAAGCGGCGCTGCAGCTGGCCGAGATTCGCCCCGCCGGCGAGACCGACTCCGAGCAGGCCTTTTGTGCATTGCTTGAACGCGTGCAGCCGCTTTGGGCGGCCGGCCCAGCGCCGCCGCTGGGAGCCCGATTGAAGCTGATTGAGTGTTTTGCGGCCGACTTGCGTCGTCTCGGCCCCGCCAATTTCATTTACAGCGATGGCGATGCCTTGTTCGCACATGCGGACCGGCGCCATCAGAAAGACGGCAGCGTGAGCCCGCCGGGGATGTGGCGGCTGAGTCGGCATTGCGAACAAGGAGGTCTCCTGCAAACTGCCGGTCTGCACGCTTCTGCCGCACCTGGCGTCGCTCAGGACGTGGTGCTGTTCGCCAGCGTGCCGCTCACCGATGAAGACTGGCTGCCAATGGCGAGCGGCCAGATTCTGGTCGCCCGCCTAGGCCAACTCATTTCAAGCTGACAAGCATAAGCATAAGCATAAGCACAAGCTCAGTCCAAGGACCGCCCTTCCTCAACTTGGGCGGAGCCGCCCGCAAAACTACTTCAAACGTTGGCCGGCTGAGTCCCACACTTGAGTCTCAATGGCGATGCCTTGGCCCACACTTTGGGTAACGGTGCAGTAGGTCTCGAACTGTTCAAGCACCCGGTCAAGATGCTGCAGTTGCGCACCCGGCACGCCCAATCTCAGCTCGGCACGCATGCGCAGCACCCTCATCCGCCCCTCCGCATTGCGCCCCACCTCGGCGCTGACTTCGCAAGTCAGCGGCTCGGGGGACTGCTTGAACTTGCGAAGCGCAAACAACAGCGAATCCGACAGACAGTTACCCACCGCTGCAGCCAGCATTTGCACCGGCGAAGGGCCCTGCCCTTTGCCCAGCGGCGCCGGCTCGTCGCACATCAGCGCCGGAACCTCGCCCCCAAACTCGACATTGAATTGGTAGTCCTGCTGCTGGCGCAGGGTGACGGTGATGATGCCTTCAGCCATGACGAGTTGCCTCTCTAAGAGTTGCTGTTGTTCTCAACGCTCAAGGCGTTCGATGCCGAGTGACTTGAGCACATATTTTTCATAAATCGGCTCTGACGTGCCGTTCTTCATTTTGTACATAAAGTACTTCTCGAAGGCGAGCTTGGCCAGATGCACCCATTTGCCCTTCTTGAACCAATTGACATTGCGAGGCGGAATTTGCGGCAAAGCGACAAAGGCCGCGCCGGTGTCGCCCATATCAGCCAGACAGATGGCGTTCCAAGTGCCCTTTGCCGTGGCAGGCTGGCCGGCCAGATCGGCAGCGATGTTGTGAACCAGCGCCGTGACCATGGTTTCTATCATGTAGCCGGTCTTCGGCGCACCGGTGGGTACCGGCGTTACTTCAACCGGCGGAATCGCCACACACACGCCAGCGGCGAAAATATTGGGGTACTTTTTGCTGCGCTGGTGCGCATCGATCAAAACAAAGCCACGCGGGTTGCACAGGCCCTCGACCGCTGCTACGGCATCCACGCCCTTGAAGGCCGGCAGCATCATGCTGAACTTGAAGGGCAATTGATGCTCTTTTTTCAACTGCCCGGCCTCGTCCATTTCGCTGACGAACATCATGCCGGCCTCGACCTTGCTGACCCTCGCCTTGCAGATCCACTTGATGTCGTTGTTGCGGAACTCGCTTTCCAGCATGGACTTGGAATCACCGACGCCCCCCAAGCCCATATGGCCGATATAGGGCTCGCTGGTTACAAAGGTGATGGGCACCTTGTGGCGCTGCTTGCGGCGGCGCAGATCAGTGTTGACGATGAAGCTGAACTCGTAGGCCGGCCCGAAACAGGAGGCCCCCGCCATCGCGCCGATGACCACCGGGCCCGGCTCGGCCAGCAGATCTTGGTAGTGAGCCCATGTCGACTCGGCGTGATCGACGCTACAAATGGAATGGGTATGGCCCAGCGGGCCGGCCCCCTCGACCTCTTCAAACGCGAGCTTGGGGCCGGTGGTGATGATCAAATAGTCGTAGTCAAGCCGCTGGCCGTCGGCCAATTCCAGCGCATTGGCTTCGGCGTCGATGCGATCCACGCGCTGGGCGACGAAGGCGATGTCCTTTTTCTCCAAATAGGGCCCAATCGGGAAAGTAATGGTCTCCCGCTCGCGCCACCCCACCGCCACCCACGGGTTGGACGGCACGAACTGGAAGTAATCCAGCGCATTGACCACCGTGATGCGGTGGCTTTTGTCCAGCAACTCGCGCAGTTCGTAAGCGGCCGGCATGCCGCCGGTGCCGGCGCCGAGGATGACGATATGAGCCATGACGATCTCCTTGCTCTGAATGCCGGGGGAGCCGGCGCGGTACTTGAATTCAGGCGCTGCGGCGCACGCCCAGCTTGGCCAGCATGCTTTCCATCAGACACCAGCGGGTAAAGCCGCTTTGCAAGAGGTTGATGCCGACAAAGGCGGTGAAGGCCAGCCACCAGCTCGAATGGAAGAAGGGGCTGGCGGGGCTGCCCAGGGCCAAGGACAAAAGAATGAAGATCCCGGCGACGACGCGGACGATTTGCCAAGTGTTCATGAAATGCTCCGTTTGAAAAAAGGTTGAGAATGATTTATCTGAGTGCGGCATTGATGCCGGCCATCGCGGCTTCGTCAAGATTGCCGCTCAAGGCAGCCATACGCAGGCGGTCCATCAGCAAGGCCACATGAGCCTGCGCCAAGGCCACGGCTGCAGCCAAGCTGTCGTTGCCCGCATTGAGTAATTCCTGGGTCGTGCGGTGTCCGACCTCGCGGCCGAGCCGGGTCGCGGCAAGGCGGGCCTCACTGGCTTTCAAACTCTCCTGCAAGGCGCTGACGCGCTCGGCACCGACTTGCAGGCCCAGCCAACTGGCACGCACTTGCTGCTCTACCTGCTCGCGACTCAGCTCGGACTCCAGCTGCGCTCGCTCCAACAGCCTGAGCGCCTCGACCTCTTTGGCCTCACGGTAGCCCCCCGAATACAGCGGCATGGAAAACTGCAGGCCCAGCATCTGCTTATTGGCCGAGTTGCTGGCCGAACCGAAGTCGCCGTTGCCGCTCAGCCTGTCACGCATCACCTGAGCCACCAGCTCCAAGCGCGGGCTGGAACCGAACTTGTGCTTACTCGCATCAAGCCGGGCCAGCTCGACGCCGAGCAAGCGCATGCGCAGGCCCGGGTTGCTCTGCAGTGCCTGCGCCAACAGCGGGTCCAGCGCAGGCAGCTCGCCTTCGGCGCTACCCAATTGTCTGAGCGGCAAGCGGGCCTCAAGGCCCTGCTGCGGCAGCCCGCTGCTGTCGGCCAAGCGCCGCTGTTTGAGCTGCACGTCGCTGCGTGCTGCCAAGGTTTGAGCGCGAATGCCGGCCAGACGCGCAGCGGTCTCATGGCTGTCGGTCACCGGGCTTGAGCCGTTTTGAAACCGCGCCACGGATTCTTCATGCGCGGCCGCCACGGCCAGCTGCTGCTGCTCCACCAAGCGCAATTGCTCCTGAGCCAAGGCGAGATCGAAATAGCGCTCGGCCATGCGCAGACCCAAGCCCTGCTGAGCGGCCAGCAGTTCCAGGTCGGCCATATCTGCGGCCAGATTGAGCTGCTGCGCCTGCGCGCTGCGTTCCGGGTGGTAGAGCGGCTGGCTGGCCTGCAGCGCGACATTGCCGGCCGTGCCCTGCTTGACCGAGGTGTTGAAATCCACCCCGGTTTGTTGACCCAGGCCGGGCGCGCTGAACTGCGCTCCCTGCATGCTTTGCGTCGCCGTGGCCAAGCCGGCACTGGCGCTCAAGCCCACGCTGGGACGCCACAAGGATTTCGCTTGCTCGCGCTGCGTCTGGGCGGCAGCGTGACTGGCGCGGGCGACCGCGTACTCACGGTCACTGATCTGCGCGCTCTGCCAGACATCCATCAGCTCGGCGGCCTGGGCCGCTGTCGCAGTGCCTAGCCCAAGAGCCAGCGTCGCCAACCAGAGACGCGGCTTGATCATGGTGCGGCTCATGCTTGACTCCCCATCAGAGCTGGCCCCGTCAGCAAATGCAGTCGCTTGCGGTAAGCCATGTAATAGAGCGTCGGGATAACGATCAAGGTCAGCAGGGTCGAGACCGCGATACCGAAGATCAGCGAGATCGCCAGGCCGTTGAAGATCGGATCATCGAGGATGAAGAAGGCCCCCATCATGGCCGCCAGGCCGGTCAGGATGATGGGTTGCGCGCGCGTCACCGCCGAGCTGACGATAGCGCGCTCAAACGGCATGCCGGTGCGCACCTGCAGATTGATGAAGTCCACCAACAAAATCGAGTTGCGCACGATGATGCCGGCCAGCGCGATCATGCCAATCATCGAGGTGGCGGTGTATTGCGCGCCCAGCAGCGCGTGACCCGGCATCACGCCGATGATGGTGAGCGGTATCGGCGCCATGATGATCAGCGGCGTCAGGTAGGAGCCGAATTGCGCCACCACCAGCAAATAGATCAGCACCAGACCCACCGCATAGGCCAGGCCCATATCGCGGAAGGTTTCGTAAGTGATCTGCCATTCGCCGTCCCATTTGAGCGCGTAACCACGGTAAGCGTCGAGCGGCTGGCGAATGAAATACTCACTCAGGCCTTGGCCGTCGGGCGTTTTGATGTCGGCCAGCTTGCCCCGCATCGCGAACATGCCGTACAGCGGGCTGTCCACCTTGCCGGCCATTTCGGCCACGACGAAGTGCACCGGTGCCAGATCCTTGTGATAAACGGTCTGCTCGCGCAAGCCGTCGCTGATCGTCACCAGCTCACGGATCGGCACCAGCTGACCACCAGCCGCGCGCACGGTCAGTGCCAGCAGCGCATTCAGATCGCCTTGGCTTTCAGGCGCCAGCTGCAGGCGGGTGGCCGCCGGGTACTTGCTACCGTCATGCAAATAGGTAACGTCCTCGCCGGCCTGCGCCGTATGCAAGGTGCTGACAATGGCTTGTTGAGACACGCCCAAGAGCGCGGCCTTGCGTCTGTCCACCAGCAGCAATTTGCGTGGTGCGGCGGCAGCGCCGGAATCATCCACATCGACCACGCCGGGCGTGGCTTCGAACAAGGCGCGTACCTGCTTGGCAACCGCCGCCCTGCCCTCGGCTTCAGGTCCGTAGATCTCAGCCACGATGGGCGCCAACACCGGCGGCCCTGGCGGCACCTCGACGACCTTGAGATTGGCGTTGAAGCGCTTGGCAATCTGCTGCAGCTCGGGGCGCAGGCGAGTGGCGATGGCATGGCTCTTCTCGCTGCGATGGTGCTTGTCGACCAGATTGACCTGGATGTCGCCCTGCTCGGGCTGCGCGCGCAGATAGTACTGGCGCACCAGGCCATTGAAGTTGATCGGTGCGGCGCCACCGGCATAGGCCTGGTAATGGGTTA
>CAUPEV010000183.1:0-9756 GCA_963510335.1 uncultured Roseateles sp. | reverse complement strand
CTGGCCATGCTTCCAGTTCTTGTCATTGCGCGGCGCGATCTCGAAGCCGTCGATCATGCGGCGCTCGCCCAGGCCCAGCACCCATTCATGCGGGCCGGCACGCATGGCCTGATTGCGCGTGGTGCGGAACCAAGTCTCGGGCTTGCCATCGAAGGCGTTCTCGATCGCATGGCCGGGCTCTTCGCCGGGGCGGTTGACGACGGTGAGGCTGTCGACCGGCACCTGGCGGCCCAGAAGCGGCGCGGCGGGGAAGTCCTCGTTCTTGGCCAGCACGGTGTCGGGCGAAATCTTCAGCGTGAACTCGGCTGCATGGCGAATGCTGCGCTTGGGCGTCTTGATGTGGACGGTGCCGAACTTGTCGCTAGCGTCAAACCACCAGGCTTGCGTGGCGGCGTCAAACGTCGCTTGATCGCTCAACTCTGGCAAGACCTGGCCCCCGAGTTCCACCGCTTGTGGCTTGGCGCGGGTGTGCACGATCAGGCCCAAGCTGCGCTGTGGCTCCTGGCCGGCATAGTCGCCCTGCACCGGGCCGACCTTGACGCGAATGTCACCCGCACCCTGTGTTGGCGCCGTCATCAATATGACTTGGCGGCTGTTCTTGCCCTGCTCGCTGTACTGGCGCGTCAGGCCGTCGTCCTCATACAGCGTGTAGCTCGATTCCCCTTGTGGGTAGAGATCCAGCGTCAGCTGGTCCTTGGGCTTCTGTCCGTCGAACAGCACTTCCGGATACATCGGCAATATCGCCCCTGCGCGCACAAACACCGGCAGCTTGTCCAGCTTCACCTGCATGTCCACCGTCTTGCCGCTCGCGCCGGCCTGCACCTGGCGGCCGTCCCAATAGTCGAACCACAGGCCTTCGGGCAGGTAGATGTTTTTGCGCCAGCCCTGGCTGGCAGCTTGGCTGCGGTACACCGGCGCCACCAGCAGCTCGCGGCCGAGCAGGAATTGATATTTATGCGCCTCGGTCGCAGCGTTCGGGTCCTTGGGGTGATCCCACATCAGGCCGCGCACGATCGGCGCACCGCTCGCCTCGGCCTCTTGCGCCAGGCCGTACATATAGGGGGTCAGCCTCAGTTTCAGCTTCAGATACTTGCGGTTGATGCTGCGGTAGGGCTCCTCATAGGCCCAGGGGTGCTTGCGCGCCTGTGCCGCCCAGCCGCTCATGCCCATCAGCACGGGCGTGAAGGTCTTCCACTGCAGATCGCGCGTGAAGGTCTCGGGGCTGCCGCCAAAGATCGCGTCCACATCGCCGGTCGCGTAAGCCTGGCCCGACAGGGCCGAGCCGATCAGCGTCGGGATATGCCAGCGGATGTAGTCCCAGCTGCTGCTTTGATCGCCGGTCCAGGTGACGGCATAGCGCTGTATGCCGGCCCAGCCCATGACCGTCCACAAAAACGGCCGCGCGTCGGAGTTGTCCAGGATGCCCTGGTAGGCAGATTGATTCGCGTCCATCGCGAACTGGTAACCCGCGCCCGTCCAGGCCACATCAAGCTTTTGTGCGCGCGTGCCCGCCGTGCCGACTTCCCACTTGATCTTGTCGACACCGTTTTCGGTCCACAAGCCGGTGCGAAAGCCCAGCTCGCTCAGGCCAGAGACGACCTTGGGCAGGTCGGTATAGCCGCAGCCATAGCCATCATTGGGCAAAATCCAGCCACCGGGCATATCGTGCTCGCGGTATTTTTTGGCCACCGACAGGGTCACATCGGGCGTCTTGCCGGTGGGGCCGTCGCTCCAGCCCTTGGGTGTGGTGCCGGGTTTTTTGACGTTGTCGCCGTCGTTATAGCAATCGGCGTCACCATATTCGTAAGCCCAACGCGGCAGCATCTTGGCGCGGCCGGTCAATTCGGTGTAGCGGGCCAAGACCTCATGGATGCTGGGGCCGGCGAAGATGAAGGCGTCAAAGCGGCCGTCTTGGTGGGCCAGCGTGATGCGCTCGTTCTGGCGCAGGTCGTAAGAGCCGTCGCGCCAGCTATTGCGCAAGATGCCCCAGCCCTTGGAGCTCATCAGAAAAGGCGCCGGACTGGGCCGGTCGCCTTCTTCCCAGCCGCCGGAGTAGGAGACTTCGAGCTGTTTGCCCTTGAATTCGAAGCGGCCGTTCTGCTGGCCGCCGCCGTAGAAGCGCTCGTTCTTGTCGCTGCTCAGGGTTTGAACCGAAAGCTTGTCACTCAGGTCCAGGCTTTCGGTTTCGCGCCACAGCAGAAGCTTGTTGTCGGCCCGGTAGAGTGCCAGGCGCAGCGGCTTCTTATAGATGCGCAGCGCCAGGCTGTCGGTTTGCAACAGGTAGTGGTCGCCGAGCTCGCTGAGCTTGTGGGCAATCGCCGCGGCAGGTTCAAGTGCTTGCGCCAGCACGATGGCTGCGGCCTTGTCTTCGCTGGCGGCAAATTGCTCATTGGGGCTGGCCTCGATGCGCAAGACATCCGAGCGCAAGAGACTGATGCGCAGCCGGGCTTTGCCCTCCGCCCTCAAGTCCCATTGCTGGGCCTTGTTGCTAGCATTGGCGGTGGCGGCCACCAGTTCGCGCAGATTGCCCAGCGGCGCGGCATCGGCCCCGCTGGCGTGCAGCAAGGCTATCGTCAGCAGTGCCGCCAAGCTGCTGGCTGTTCTCTGCCTTGATTTGCCTTGACCCGGTCGCACGCAATGTTTCATGCCTATGTTTTTCTGGCCAATCAAGGCCGCTATCCAAATGAGCTGAACGAACTCTAGGCAAGCCGTTTGCACCCGTCAATTGAGTGAAAGCAGCATCGAAAGATAAGCGCCAAAATTCAGTGAAAACCACTAGAAATAATCAAGGGAAACGAAAAATGTCAGTTGCCTTGAAATGGAAAGAGACCTCGATTGAACGAGGAATCTTCTGTTTTCGATAGCTATAGCTTGCAACGCGGAATCAGATTCTCTTTGAGGCAGGATTTGGTTTATTTTTCGGCTTTTGCTTTCTTTTTTCTTTTTGCTTTGCTAAAGTGAAAGTGAAATCGCTGTCAAGCGAGCCCGATTGACCGTCTTCTCTGTTTCTACTGCGCTCAATGAACCCATTACTGACCCGCTCCCGCGACGACTGGCAGGCCCAAGGTGGCTTGGCTACGGCAGAAGAAATTGCCCAGCAACCGGCGGTGTGGCGCGAGCTTGCTCTGTCTTTCGATGCTGCACGGCGAGCCGCTTTGGCTACGTTCTTGAGTGAATGGCTGAGTGAGCCCAGCCATCAAGTGATCTTGACCGGCGCGGGCAGCTCGGCCTATTGCGGCGAGGGTGTGGTGGATGAAATCAACCGTCTCTGGCCGGCGCAGGTGCGCGCGGTGCCGACCACCAGCTTGATCTCGCATCCGGCGCTTTATCTGCGCCGCGATCAGCCGACGCTGCTGGTGTCATTTGCGCGCAGCGGCAACAGCCCGGAGAGCTTGGGTGCCGTCGATCTCTTGCGTCAGCTGGTGGACGCACCGCGCTTCTTGAACATTACCTGCAATGCCGACGGTGCGCTGTACAGGCGCAGCGCGGCGCAGGCCGACAGCTTCAACCTGCTGATGCCGAGCCGCTCATGTGACCGAGGTTTCGCCATGACGAGCAGCTTCAGCTGCATGCAACTGGCGGCTCTGCTGGCCTTCGGCCGCGATGCCTGGGACGCAAGGCTGGCGCGCGTCGAGGCGCTGGCGGCGCAGGCCGAAACTTTGCTGCGCGACTGGGCGGCGCCGCTGGCCGCTTTGGCGCAAGAGCCGTTTGCGCGCGTGGTCTATCTGGGCAGCGGGCCATTGGAGGCGCTGGCCAAGGAGTCTGCGCTGAAGGTCTTGGAGCTGACCTGCGGCCATGTGCTGGCCTTTGCCAATACCTCTTTGGGCTTTCGCCATGGCCCCAAGTCCATCCTGAACAAGAACACCTTGGTGATCATGTTTCCTTCCAGCGACGCGCATGTGCGCAAGTTTGACGCCGACTTGTTGGCCGAGCTGCAGCGCGAAGGCGTGGCCGGGCGGGTTGTGCAAGTGGGGCTGCTGGATGCCGATGCGCCGGGCTCCGCCGAGGCTAATTTGCTCTTCACTGCAAGCGCTGATCTGGCCGCTGCAGGGGACTGTTGGCTGGCCCCCTTGTGCCTGCTGGCGGCGCAGCAATACGCGCTGCAGCGCTCGGCCGCGCTGGGTTTGACACCGGACAACCCTTTTCCCGACGGCACCGTCAACCGCGTCGTCCAAGGCGTTACTTTGCATGCATATGTCGAAGCCCTTGTCCACTGAAGGCCTGTTCTACGGCGTCGATATCGGTGGCAGCAAGATCGAGTTGGTCGCCTATGACGGCCCTGACTTGGTCGAGCGTTGGCGCCGGCGCGTCGACACGCCGAGCCATGACTTTGCTGCCTTTATCGAGGCTGTTGCGGGCCTGGTCGAGGCGGCCGATGCGAGCCTGGGCCAGCGCGGGGCCGTCGGTCTGGGCATGCCCGGCGTGGTCGACCCGCGCAGCGGCTTGCAGCTCAGCTCCAATGTGCCGGCGCTGAACGGCCAAGCGGTGGCTCCGGCGCTGACGGCTCGGCTGCAGCGTCCGGTGGCCCTGGGCAATGACTGCCAATGCTTTGCTTTGTCCGAGGCGCATGGTGGCGCGGCAGCAGGCGCTGACAGCGTGTTCGGCGCCATTCTGGGCACCGGTGCAGGTGGTGGCTATTGCGTGAACGGGCGCTTGCTGCGGGGCTACAACAGCTTGGCAGGCGAATGGGGGCATTGCTCGCTGCCGGCAACGCTGCGTGAGCAGCATGGTTTGCCGCTCTGGCATTGCGGCTGCGGCCTGAGCGCTTGTCTAGAGCGTTATGTCTCCGGCAGCGGCTTGGCAGCGCTGTATAGAGAATTTGGCGGTGAGCCGCTCGACGCGGCCGCCATCAATGCGCGCGCAGAAAACGGCGAGGCCTTGGCGCAGCGCACCCTGGCCGCGCATCTGGATGTGCTCGGCGCTGGTTTGGCGGGTTTGGTGCTGGTTTTGGACCCGCATGTGATCGTGCTGGGCGGCGGCCTGTCCAAGCTGCAGCGCCTCTACAGAGATTTGCCCGCCGCGGTGGCTCGGCATTTGTTTGCCGGTGCGCGTGTGCCGCCAATCCTGCCGCCCGCTTTTGGCGACGCCGGCGGTACGCGCGGCGCGGCCTTGCTGGCGCGCCAGCAGCAGATGCAATTCAATACACTTTCCTGAAGCAGTCCCATGTCGCACCTTCTTGAGATTCTCCGCGCCCACCGCCAGGGTCAGCCCGTCGGTATCTACAGCGTTTGTTCGGCCAACGAGTATGTGCTGCGGGCCGCGTTTGAACAGGCAACGCGCTACGGCACGCTTTTGTTGATCGAATCGACCTCGAACCAGGTCGATCAGTTCGGCGGCTACACCGGCATGAACCCGGTTCAATTTCGCAGCTATGTGCTGAGGCTAGCCGAAGAGGCTGGCTTTGCCGCCGAGCGCTTGGCTCTGGGTGGTGACCACCTTGGGCCCAACGCCTGGCAGCATCTGCCGGCTGCCGAGGCCATGGTCTTGTCTGCCGAGCTGATTCGAAGTTATGTGGCGGCCGGTTTCGAGAAGATTCACCTCGATTGCAGCATGGCCTGTGCCGATGATCCCAAGCGTTTGCCGGACGAGACCGTGGCTGAGCGCTCGGCGCAGCTGGCCTTGGTGGCGGAGGCTGCTGCATCGCAGGCGGGATTGGCGCCGCCGGTCTATGTGATCGGCACCGAGGTGCCCATCCCCGGCGGCGAAGCCTCGCTGGGCGCAGGTCTGGCCGTCACCACGCCTGTCGCAGCGGCCAATACCTTGGCCGTCCATGCGGCAGCCTTTACCGCGCATGGGCTGCAAGCCGCCTGGCAGCGGGTGATTGCGATGGTGGTGCAGCCCGGCGTGGACTTTGATCACAGCCAGATTCAACACTACCTTCCCAGCGCAGCGGCGGCCTTGTCTAACTTCGTCGCTCAGCAGATGGACCCGCCGACCCTGGTGTTCGAGGCTCATTCGACCGACTATCAAACCGAAGCCGCCATGCATGCGCTGGTGCGCGATCATTTTGCGATTCTGAAAGTTGGCCCAGCCGTCACTTTTGCGCTGCGTGAAGCCTGGTTTGCCTTGGCGGCGATCGAGCGTGAGATCGTGCCCTTTGGCCGCCAGTCGCAATTGCCGGCGGTGCTGGAGCAGCGCATGCTGGCCGAACCCAAGCATTGGGCCAAGCATTACAGCGGCACACCGGCCCAGCAGCATCGTTTGCGCGCCTATGCGCTCAGCGACCGTTGCCGCTATTACTGGGGCGACGCGGCTGTGCTGTCCGCGCTGGCCAAGTTGATTGCCAATCTGGAGCAGCAAGCCATTCCGCTGCCCTTGCTGAGCCAGTACCTGCCCGAGCAGTTCGATTCCGTGTTGCAAGGTGAGTTGCTGGCCCAGCCGCGGGCGCTGGCCCAGCACAAGGTGGGCATGGTGTTGGCGCGTTATGCGCGCGCTTGTAGCCTTAACCGCCACGCGCAAAGCGAAAGCATCGAATTGCAAAGTCTTTCGATTGCTTAAAATGCTCGATCTTGAAACGAAAGTATAGAAAAGCAAGCCATGAGCAAGAATATCAAGCCGCCGAGCCGCAATACCGGCCAGCGCCGTGAGCAAATCATGCAATTGCTGATGGAGCAAGGCACGGTGCAGGTGTCGGATTTGGCACCCAAGCTGGGCGTGTCCGCGGTGACGATACGCACCGACCTGGCCGCTTTTGAAGATCAAGGCCTGGTCACGCGCAGCTATGGGGGCGCTGCGCTCAAGCGCATGCCGCCGCAAGAACACAATATTCGCCAAAAAGATGGCTTGAACACCAGCTTGAAAGAGCGCATCGGCACGCGTGCGGCGCAGATGGTGATGAGTGGCGACAACATCATCATCGACTCCGGCACCACCACGATGGCTTTGGCCCACCACTTGCGTCAGCTGCGCAACGTCACGGTGATGACCAACGGCTTGAACATTGCCTGGGAGCTGGCCGATGCCGAGGGTGTCGAGCTGATGTTGACCGGCGGGCTGCTGCGCAAAAAATCCTTGTCCATCTTGGGCACGCAGGCCGAGGCCTGCTTGGGCGGCTATATCTTTGACAAGCTCTTCCTCGGCGTTGACGGCTGCGACCTGCAGTTCGGCCTGACTACCCATCACGAAGCCGAGGCGAGGCTGAATCACATGATGGTGGAGCGCGCCAAGAAGGTCATCGTGCTCAGCGACTCCAGCAAGTTCGGCCGCGTCAGCCTGCACCGCATCGTGCAGCTGGAACGGGTGCACACCTTGATTACCGACGCCGGCATCAGCAACGAGTACCGCGATGGCCTGCAGCGTCTAGGCATCGAGCTGATCATTGTTGAATGAGTGCAAAAGAACTCTCATCGCTGGCGGGGCGCATCCTGACGCCCGCCGGCTGGCTGCTCGGGCGGATCGAGTTCAACGAGCGCGTGCTCGAAATTCACCCAGATGCTAGCGCGCCAGCCGAGCTGACCCTATTGCCCGGCTTTGTTGACCTGCATGTGCATGGCGGCGCCGGCGTGGACATCATGCAAGGCGGTGATACAGCGGTGCAGGTCGCGCGCGCCCACGCCCAGCACGGCACGACCTCGATGCTGGGTACGACGATGACGGCCAGCCCGGCCTCGATTGAACATGCGCTGGACGGCCTTGCCGAGGCTATGGCCGAGCGCACGCCCGGCTCGGCGCGCATTCTCGGCGTTCATCTGGAAGGCCCCTTCATCAGCGAGAAGCGCTTGGGCGCGCAGCCCAATCTGGTCTGCTCGGCCACGCTGGAGCAGGTGCTGCACTACCACTCGATTGCACCGATCAAGGTTTTGACCCTGGCTCCTGAATTGAGTGGGCATCTGAATTTGATTCCGCAGCTCAATCACTTGGGTATCCGCGTGCAGATCGGCCATTCGGCCGGCAGCTATGAAGACGGGCTAGCGGCGCTGCAAGCCGGCGTGGCCGGCTTCACGCATCTGTTCAATGGCATGACGCCGCTGAACCACTATGAACCCGGCATCGTCGGCGCGGCGCTGGCCCATGCGGAGTACGCCGAGCTGATTCCGGATCTGCAGCACGTGCACCCGGGCGCCATGCGCGCGGCCATACGCGCCATCCCCAAGCTTTATTGCGTCACCGATGCGACGGCCGCCACCGGCATGCCGGACGGTGAATATGCGCTCGGCTCGCAGACCGTCCTGAAATGCCTGGGCTGCGTTCGCCTCGCCTCGGGTTCGCTCGCAGGTAGTGCGCTGACGATGGACCAGGCCTTGCGGAATTTGCTCTCTATCGGCCTTGATCTCGCCGCGGCGTCGAACTGCCTCTCCCGCCACCCGGCTGACTACCTGGGCCTGCAAGAGCGCGGCCGCATCGCGCCCGGCGCATGGGCCGATCTTGTCGTCTTGGATGCCAGTCTGCAAGTGCAGACCGTCGTCATCGAAGGCGAGTTTGTGCCCCTCCTTTCCCGCGATTGATTTTTTTGTCTAGGACTTGCCTGCATGAATGCTCCAGCTGCTGCTCCCGCCTTCGCCAGCCCCAAGGCCGCCCTTGATTCGCCCAAAGTCTGGCCCATGCGCTTCATGCTCTTCATCGCCGGCATGGGCGGCCTGCTCTACGGCATAGACATTGGCATCATCGCCGGCGCGCTGCCCTATCTGGAAGCCACCGCGTCCATCACCTGGCGCCTGAGCGCACAGCAGCTGGGCTTCATCGTCGCGGCCGTGCTCTTGGGAAGTGTGTTGTCGTCCTTGTTTGCCGGCGCGCTGGCCGACTGGATCGGGCGCAAGAAGGTCATGGTGCTGAGCGGCCTGCTGTTCAGCCTGAGCATTCCCATCATTGCGCTGGCCGAGGGCTACACGCCGCTGCTGCTGGGGCGCTTGCTGCAAGGCATCAGCGGCGGTTTGATCGGCGTGGTGGTGCCGCTTTATCTGGCGGAATGCTTGAACGCCGACAAGCGCGGGCGCGGCACGGCATTGTTTCAACTGCTCTTGACCATAGGCCTGGTGGTAGCGGCCTTGATCGGCTTGTACTACGCGCGTGAGGTCGAAGCCATTGCCGCCAGCAGCGGCGAGGCCTTGTTCGCTGCCAAAGACCAAGCCTGGCGCAGCATCTTCTGGATCTGCCTAGGCCCCGGGCTGGTGTTTACCGTCGGCTGCTTGTTCCTGAGTGAGTCGCCGCGCTGGTTGGTCGGCCGTGGTCGGCCCGACGATATCCGCGCCGCTCACACAGCGCTTTTGCGCAGTCGCAGCGCGGCAGCCGCTGCGCAAGAACTGCGCGAGATGCAGCAAGCGGGTGACAGTGCGGTGGGCACCTCGGGTCAAGCCTTGGGCGCACGCGAGCCCTTGTTCAGCCGCCGCTATATGGCGCCATTTCTATTGGCTTGCGTGATTCTGGCTTGCACCCAAGCGACCGGCATCAATTCGATTCTGTCTTATGTGGTGAATATCCTGAACCAGGCCGGCCTTGCTGGTTCGACGGCCAATGCGGCCGATGTGGCCATCAAGGTCTTGAATGCGGTGATGACGGTGGTGGCGCTGGTGCTGGTCGATCGCAAGGGCCGCAAATTCCTGCTGATGCTGGGCAGCGGCGGTATTTTTGTTTCTTTGGTGTTGGTCGGAAGCCTGTTCTTGTCGGCCGAGCGCGGTCGCATCGACGTCAAGACAGACGTGCAACAACTGGTACAGCAAGACCGGCTGGACTTGAGCTTTGATGCTGCGTCGCTGAGCAAATGGGGAGCCGGCCAGAGCGGCGCTGCGCAACAGCTGACCCTGTCTTATTCGTTTGGTG
>CAUPEV010000182.1:0-9767 GCA_963510335.1 uncultured Roseateles sp. | reverse complement strand
TTCCTGTTGTCGTGGGTTCGAGCCCCATCAGCCACCCCATAAATAATATTCATGGCACACCATGAAGCATCAAAAGCCCTAAGCAAATCATCAGCTTAGGGCTTTTTTGTTGCCTATCGCCACCACTACACACCATTGCAGTGCGGGGGAACAAGGGGCACAGTTAGGGGAACGGGCGCCAGACGGCGTCCAACACCGAGGACTGTTCCCCTATGGCGTTGACTGACATTGAGTGCAAGAACGCAACTTGCCCCCCAGAACAGAAGCGCATCAGGCTCACTGATGGCGGAGGCATGTATTTGGAGATCGCGCCCAACGGCTCCAAGCGATGGTTCTGGAAATACTATTTCTCCGGGAAGGAGAAGCGGCTTGCTTTGGGGAGCTACCCTGACACGAACGCCAAGGCTGCACGCCTGAAGCGTGACGAGGCCCGGCTATTGCACCAGACGGGCGTAGATCCCGCTCAGCAACGCACCGTTGACAAGCTGCAGCGTAAGTCCGCGCACATCAACACTTTCGAGGCGGTCGCCAAGGACTTCCACGGCACCAAGTCTGCGGACTGGAGTGATCATTACGGGACGCGTGGGCTGGCCCGGCTTGAGAAAGACGTCTTCCCCTGGATTGGCAAACTGCCTATCGCCGAAGTCAAGGCGCCGGCTCTGCTCGCTACTCTGCGGCGCGTCGAGTCGCGTGGAGTGAAGGAGTTGGCCCACTCTCTCCGGGAGGCTTGCGGCCAAGTCTTCAAGCATGGGAATCAGATTGGCGCGTGCGAGCACAACCCAGCGATCACATTGCAGGGGGCCTTGAAGCCTTACCAAGTAAAGCATATGGCGGCCGTCCTTGATCCCGTCAAAGCTGGCGAGTTGATGCGGGCAATCGCCGGCTATAGCGGCCAGCCCACAACGCGGGCAGCGCTCGAGCTGTCGGCCTTGGTGTTTCAGCGCCCGATCAACGTGCGCGCCATGGAATGGGCATGGATCGACTTCGAGGGCGCCATGATCAGTATTCCTGCAGCCGATATGAAGCGGAAAAAGGCGGGCAAGATCAACGGCCGGCCGCACTTTGTGCCAATGGCCCCCCGGGTGGTCGAGATCCTTCAAGACCTGAAGCCGTTGACGGGTCACGGGCGCTTCGTCTTCCCTAGCTTGCTCACCGGTGAACGCCCAATGAGCGACAACACGTTGCGCACGGCCCTGCGTCGCATGGGCTTCGACAATGACGAGATCAGCCCGCACGGCTTCCGTGCGATGGCGCGCACGTTAATGGTCGAGCGCTTGAATATTCACCCGGATGTGATAGAGGCCCAACTCGCACACGGCAAGAGTGGCCCGCTGGGCATGGCATACGACCGCGCCGAATTCATGGATCAGCGCCGGCAGATGATGAACACTTGGGCCGAATATCTCGGCCAACTGCAGGCGGGTGCGCAGGTCATCCCGATCAAGGCTGCTTGACCGACACCAAATTTAGCAACGACCACCTAAGAGGCACTTAAATGGAAGAAAAGAGAAGGCCAAGAACACCAAGATCAAGCGACATGCCGGATTACGCGGCTATGCGGCCACCATCAGATGACGTATTGCTCAAGATGAGAGACAAGGAATATGCGCGACGCATGGCCGAGCACACGCTAGATTTTGCTGAGGCTATCCGCAGAGTTCGGACAGAAGACCTTAAGAAAAATGGCGAATGGACACTCAAAGCCGGTGCACTGATAAAGCGCGATCTTGCAGCCATGAACGATTTTGACTTTCAAGTTTTTATGTACTTGGCGGCGCCGGCAGAAGTAAGGCGCCAATACTCGGATTGGAAAAGGAGGCAGCCACTCTGACCGGCTGCGAATCGCCAAGATATTGCCGTTCAAACCGGCGCAACCGTGCTGCCCGGTTGGCAGCAAAGCGGGCCTGCAAGGTGTCTCACCACCGAGCAAGCCCTGACCACAACCCACCTAGTAAGAGGTAGATCATGACTAAAAGGAATTCTAGGGGCACTGCCGAGAAGCCCGATGCAGAACTGGACGCTCTCTGGGAGCAGTTTCAATCCTGCGCAGCCCTGCTTGCAGATGATGATGTTGATGTGATTGAGCGCGCACAGGCCAGCGCCGCGCTGTCCGGTATACCGCGTAGGGCAATCCTGGCAAGTGCGCGGTTCGGCGGCGCCGAATTGATCGAGAAAGCAAAGGATCGCGATTGCGCTATTGTCTTTGCGGCATTGGTGGAAGCGGGCGATGCATGGATCAATCGGCAAAGGTCTCTCATCGAGCTCGCAGAAGCCCAGACCCTCAGGCTGCGGATGAGTCTGATGGAGCGGCCCGACATGGAGGCAGTGTTTGCCGAGGCGCTGGCCACACTTGGCGAAACTGCGGAGGTGGCCCATCATGGCTGAGCACATCCAACTCAACGACTCTGGCCGAGCAATCGCAGAAGAGCGAGCGCGCCTAGCATTCGACGCCAGCTTTGAGATTTCGTCGCTGGCGGCAATTCTTCGACGCCTCATTGACGAAGCGAACTTGGACGGCGTTGGCAAGGCCTGCCGCGGAATGCTGATCCGAATCGAACAGCTGGGCGAGGCTGTCGGCGCGTGCGTCGACGAGGATCCCGTCGCGAGTTACGGGATGGACGAACGGATGCTCCGGAAGACCATTTTGGGGGAGCAGACATCATGACCGCCATGCTTCGCCGGCCGATCTTTGGTGGCGCATTCGGCAATGGCCAGTATGAACTGGCCACGCAACCGACTGTGTCCAATGGCCTCCATGCCGTGCGTTTCATGGTGATTCAGCTTGCAGCCGGGCAAGTGGTCAGCATCGCTGAAGAAAAGCGGGAAGCTCTTTCTTCCGCGCGTCATTTGCTGCGGTCTGTGCCCCCCACTTTCGATGAGGAGGAGGGATGGCGGCAGACTGCTTTGTGGCCCGAAGTTGAGTTGGTGCCAGGCATGCCGGTGGCGCCAGTTTCGCGGAGGCGGCGCGAGGTCTTTGAGCGTTCCGGAGGGGCCTGCTTCTACTGCCGATGCAGGCTGTCTGTCCATGCTTTTCACGTTGAGCATCAGCGACCGCGTGCTATTGGCGGGGATGACTCGCCTCTGAATCTTGTTGCCGCGTGTGAAAGCTGCAATTTGCAAAAGAGCGACAGAACGGCGCTTGAGTTTGTGACAGCAATGAACAGGAGGCAATGAAAATGAAGCTCGCTCTGGTCCTTCTACTCGCAGTTGCACCTTGTTTTGGGCAGCCCGCGCCTGATTCGGCCGGCTGCATTCGGCCGATCGCCCGCGCTTCGAGTTGTATCGATGTCGCAGTGCTAAAGCGACCAGAGTTGCAGCCTAGCTGCCTGTCAGAACTCGAGATCGCGCTACGCGATGAATTCGAGTGGGAAAAATGCGTTACGGACAACATGGCTAAGCGTCAGGAGTCGGAGCGTAAAGCGCTTGTAGAGCGCGCGGGGGACCGCCGACAAGCCATCCTGCAAAGGCTTCAGATCGTGATCCGCTAAGGGTTCTCAATCGAAGTTGCTAAGCCGCCTCCGGGCGGTTTTTTTGTGCGTAAAACAATTGTGCGCATAGCGCCCAAAACGACGGGATTCCGACCGGCAGTAAATCGGACAGTGCACCTACGCCCACTAAAGGGCATCAACGAAAGGTGCAAATGCCATCAATCAATCCCTCTGTCTCGCCCCCTGCGAAGCACTCAGCTCCAAGGCTTTCCAAGCAGCGTCAAACGCCTGACCAGCCTCTGGATGTGATCAATGTCCCCGGGGCGCTTTTGAAGCTGGAGACGCTGGCAGCGATCTCGGGCCGGTCTGTGAATACATTGTTCCGCGACGCTTCAGTTGAGCGCGGCGGCATCTTGGTGTTGACCAAGATTGGGCAACGCTGTACCCGCGTAAGTTCCGAGAACGCCCGCGAGTATCTCAAGCGCTTGGCCGGTGGAGGTGACGCATGAGCGCCTTCAACCAACACGAGCTTTATCAAGCGTATCTGGATCGCGGGCTCAAGGCTGTTGACGGGCAGCCAGCCAGTGCAGGCCGCACGCTGGGTCAGATCCTCATGAATGAGGCCGCATTTCAGAACCCTAAGCATCCGGCGCACGCAATCATCAAAGCTGATGTGAAGGCGCTTTATGACGTCGCAGTGCCGAACGTTCCTGAGCCGAACGTCGTGTGCGCAGGAGGCCGAATGATCGACATGAACGTTGGATCGCTGACGCAGCAAGGCGGTGCCAAATGAGCGCCCAGGCTATTCCGGACGCATTTGAGATGCTGCTGATGGGAACTGCTGGCCAAGCAGCCGAACAGATTCAGGCGGATGAACGCAAACAGTATGCAACCCTCCAGGCGCGCGCCGCCCTCCGCGGCATTGTGCTGGTGAAGAGCCATACAGAGCGCGGCGAGGTCGAGTACATCGCAAGCCTTCACGCTATGACCAAGGCCTTCAGCAGCTTGCAGGAGCTGAGCGCGTGGCTTGACCGGGTGGAAGGTCGCCGCGCATGAGCTTCCGCCGCGAGCGCCTACCTGACCCGGTTGACTTCTTTGAAGGCCAAGGCCTGACGCTGAAAGGCCCGGGCAAGTGGAAAACCACTGAGTGCATCTTTCATGGGGGCTCGGATTCGTTCCGCGTCAACACGGAAAACGGCGCTTGGGCCTGCATGAACTGCGGCGAGAAAGGCGGCGATGTGCTGGCCTTCCAGATGGCGCGAACCGGCGAAGAATTCATCGAGGCCGCCAAGGCGCTGCGCTGCTGGGATGACGACGGTCGGCCGAGTGCCGTGAAGCCGCTCCCGTTTTCAGCTCGCAATGCCCTTGAAGTGATCCGCTTAGAAGCCTTGATTTGTGCGGTTGCGGCCTGCAACCTCGCCCAGGGCGTGGATCTGACCGAGGCCGACAAACAACGCCTGATCACAGCTGCCGGGCGCATTGAATTCATTGCATCGGAGATCGTCAAATGAGCGCCCAGGCGGAACAAATTAGGCGGCGCGCCCAAGCGGCAATTGAAGTGGCCATGCATGCATCACCTGAGCAGGCCGCGTCTTGTCCGCGCAAGTTGGACTACGTGTTTGCCGATCAGTTGCCAGATGATCAGGACACTTTCGATGATGAGTTGATTGAGGGCACCATTGGCCGAGGCGCAATGGTTGTGCTCTATGGCGACAGCAACAGCGGCAAGACCTTCGCGGCCATTGACATGGGCGCATCGGTGGCGCGCGGCATCGACTGGCTAGGCCGGCCGACAGATACCGGCTTGGTGGTCTACCTCGCCACTGAAAGCCCTGGCTCAGTCGAAACCCGTTTGCGTGCCTATCAGCGGTTTCATGGCTTGAGCGTTCCTGGATTCGTGATTGTTCGCTCGCCGATCAATCTATTCGATGGCCAAGCCGACACGACAGCCATCATCAGTTTGGTAGACGACTTGGAGAGCGAGCACTGCGTCAAAGTCTCGCTGATCATTGGCGACACCCTGGCTCGCTTGGTCGCCGGCGCCAACGAAAACAGCGGCGAGGACATGGGTATTGTGGTGCGCAATGTCGACGCAATCCGCAAGGCCACACAGGCCGCGTTCGTCCTCATTCATCACTCTGGCAAAGACGCGGCGCGCGGCGCTCGCGGATGGTCAGGGCTGCGCGCAGCTACCGACACCGAGATAGAGGTCACGGTGCAAGAGGCTACGGGGCTCCGCTCTGCTGAGATCACCAAGCAACGGGACTTGCCTGGAAAAGGCGACCGAGTTGGATTTCGCCTAGAACCAATCCTGCTGGGCACCAACCGATGGGGCACCGGACGAGGATCCTGTGTGGTCGTGCCTTCGGACGCTCCTGCAAAGGCTGCGAGAGGCAAGCGACCCAGCGAGGTCGAGGGGGCCATTGTTGAATTCCTGACGCAACGGGGCGCAGGCTGCCTTCGGGGCGGCTTGGTGAAGCACTTTGAAGGCCGTTATGCACGGCAGTCCGTCTATAGAGAAGTCAACAAGATGATCGACGCCGGACTCCTCATCGAATCCACGGGAATCGTTGCTTTGCCTGGCCGGCCTGTCTTGTCTCCGATTGTCTCCAATAGTCGCCAATCACCAATTGGTGACACGGTTACTAAGTCTCCAACTGTCTCCTCTCCCTTTAGGGGAGAGACAGAAGAGACAACGCGACAAAGGCCAAAGAAATGAGCGCCGAATCCGCCGCCCTGGTGCGTTCATGGCCCGTTGGCCGCTACACCGCCACCATGACCGTTCAGCAACCCAAGCCCGGCAAGCCAGTGATGGCCGTGGTGGAGTGGGAGCCCGAGGCCCCGAAAGGGCTCAGCTCCGAAGAGTTCAAGCAGTACCGCGCTGGCCGGAATGCCGCATTCAACGCCATGGGCCTCACCGCCCTGGTAATCGAAACCTGACCCAAGGAAAAAGACCATGGAAATGAATCGTTTCACCCTTTGCTATGAAGAACTGATCGGCGACGTCGTCGCGCTGCCCGGTGGGCGCTGCGTATTTGCCGAACTGGAACTGCGTGCCAGCGTGCCCGTAGGCATAAGTCCTGCTGAGCCTGATTCTGTGCAGCTGGTGGTCGAGGTTCGGGCCACTCCTGAAGAGGAGTTCAAGCAGGCTGTTATCTCGCGGGAGTTGACCGAATCGGGTCAGGTTCGTGTGCAGGTGCCTACCCGCGATAAAGCCTATGAGTTTGATGAACATGTTCCGGTTGTCCGGGCGCGTGTTGTGCACCGGGGCCGCATGCAACAACGCTTCGTGGTGCGCTTTGTGGGTCTTTGAGCGGCCAAAGCCACTCTCTATTTAGAACTGGAGGCCGTCATGGCACAGATACCGATGGGGCAGGGCCGGCGAGTGATGCCGGGAAGTGCGCCGATGCATCAAGTTACAGGCGTGGAAGCTGGCATGGCCTCGGCGCGTGCGCTGGAGAACCTTGGGCAGACCGGGATCCAAGTCGCCACCGGACTGATGGCACAGCAAACACACTTGGATGTCCAGGCCAAGCAGGCCGCCGACTCTGAGGCTCGGTCCGCTGCAGCGCTGCGCTTGGAAGAAGGCAAGCTGAACCTTCGACTAGAGGCTAAGACGCTTGCGGAGCGGGTGATAGCTGGCGATCTGGCCGAGAAGGATCTATCGGGCGAGTGGAAAAGCATCAGTTCGCGCGTGCAGACCAACATGACAGCAGACATTGCGCCCGATCACAAAGAAATCATCAGCAAGCAATTGCGCATCAAGACCGATGAACTGGGCGGCCTGGTGCTACAGGATGCGGTCCGCACGCGAACTCGTGATGTGACCCGTGCCAATGTGCTGTCGACCATGGAACTCTTCGAGCGAAACGCACTTGAAGATCGACCCAAGGCGGTGCTGTCGGCAGAGCAACTGCTGACTTCGCTCGGCCCCGCAGCTGGCCTCGGTCCCGATGATCAGTTTCGGGCGCTGCAGGGCTTTCGCGAGCGCACCGCCTACAACCTTGGCGAGCGGATGGTGCTGGGCGCAGGCAAGAACTTGCAGGCTCTTGATGGCGTGTCTGCTCGGGTGAATTCCGATGAATTCGCAGACCTATCACCCGAGAGGCGGCAATCGCTAGAAGTGAAAATTTCCAACCATCGCGCGCAGATTGCCCACGAACAGGACACCGCGCAGCGCCGGTCTGAAGCATTGGTCGAGCGCCGCCTGCGAGACGCAGAGCACTCAACCAAGGCCTTGCAGACCATGATCGACGGCGGCGCATTGCCGGACGACAAGACTTTGTCTGAGGTTCAGGCGCGCACCGCCCACACGCCATATGCCGGGGCGGTCAAGGCTCTGATCAGCCAGGGCGCCGAGCGCGCTGCATTTGGATCCATGACCCCCGATCAGCAGCAAGAGCGCTTGGTGCAGGCTCGAACTCAACTCAACCAGCAAGGGGCAAGCCCTGCAGCACTTGAGCGCCTCAAGACTTTTGAAGGGATTGCGTCCAAGACCCGCGATCTGGTGGAGCGTGACCCGTTGATGTGGGGCCTGCAGTCCCGTTTGCTGACCGGCCCGGCGCCGCTTCGTATGGATTCGCTCAACTCTCTCGCCGAAAGTCTGGGCGAACGCGCGGCACAGGCGCAGCTTGTCGCAGCTCAGCTCCGCAAGCCTGTGTCGCCCTTGTTCGCAAACGAGGCTCAGCGCTTGGGCGAGATGATGGCAGCCTTGCCGCTGGAGCAGAAAAAGGGAGCCGTTCGCATGTTGGCCCAAGGCCTGCCGCCCGAGCAACAGCGTGCGCTGGCCGGCCAACTGAACGAGCAAGACAATGCGCTGGCTCTGGCGATGCATGCTTCTAGCCTTCCTCAAGGTGGCGGTGCTGATGCGGTGGAACTCATCTTGCGTGGCCAGGATGCCGTCAAGGCCGGCCGCATCAAGAAGGATGACACCGTGACGGCGCTGGACCGCGCGAAGATCGCCAAGGAGTTGAATGCCGTAGCTTGGGCTACGCCCCGCGCCCGGGATGCTGCTGTGCAAGCGGCATGGTTGATCTATGACGGTCAGCGAGATGCCAAGGGAAGCGGCAGCCAACGCGAGGCCGTAAAGCTGGCCACCGGTGGCGGGCTCGCTGAATGGGGCGATGGCAAAGTGCCTGTGCCGCCGGGCTGGACTGAAAGCCGCTTTCGCAGTTCGATGCGTTCGCTATCTGCGGACGAGTTGACGCGCCAGTCTCAAGGGCCGCTCTTCATCGGCGCCAGTGAGATCGCTCCTGCGGACTTGTTGCGCGCCATGCCCAAGGCCACTTTGATTCCGTTGGGGCCGGGACGCTATGCGATCGACGCGGGCGGCATGGTGGTCGACGCCAAGCGCCGGCCCTTTGTTTTCACTCTGGGGAACTGATCATGTACGCTGACCTGTACCCTGATGAGACCACGGCAGCGCTGGCCGAGCGCGTGCGCAACCCGGTGCCTTTGGCCCCCAAATCGCCGAGCATTTGGGCCGCCGCCGGCAGCCTCCTTACCGCTCCACTTGAGGGCGCGGCGCAAGGGCTGAACGAGTCTTTGCGCGTAGCTGCGAGGATCGCGAATGCAGGCATTGGCGATGAAGCCGAAGCAAGGCCGCGCGCTGGCCTGTTTCCTTGGAGCGAGGAGTCCAGCTCAATTCGCGCCCAGCGTGAAGTCTCCAAAGCCAAACGGGCTGAGTTTGCTGCTGACACTGACCAACTGTTCAAAAGCGGTGCCAATTACTGGCGCCAGGACGCAGCAACATCCAATTGGGCCAGTCAGTTTCTGCATGAAGGCGGTCGGATTCTCGGCAAGGTCGCAGGTTACAGCGCCACAGCAGGTTTGCCGGGTGCAGTCGTTGGCACTAGCCTGGACGAAGGGGCGACCAGCTATCTGAACTTGCGTGATCGCGGCGTAGATGCCGCCACAGCCGCCAAGGTGGGCGCTGTGCATGCCGGCGCCACAGCACTCACCATCGCGGCGCCGGCCGCTGGTCGGACTCTGCTCGGAACTGCTGGACTGGTACTGTCAACCGGGCCGGGCGCATTCATGGCAGAAAACGCCTTATCGCGGGCCATTCTTGAATCTGCGAGCTACCCGGATTTGGCCGGCGAGTTCGACCCATTTGACACTATGGGTTTGGCGCTTTCGCTTGTGCCTGGTGCTGCTGTCGGTACAGCCATCCATGCCGGCCGCGCGAAACATGCCAGCCTCCATCCAAATGCTGCGCCGGTGGCCGAGTCTGCGACTGCGCTAAAGCCCGGTGAACTGGTGCCCGATGCGGTAGACGCAGCCCATGTCGTCTACCAACGGGAGGCCATGGATAGCGGCATGCTGGGCAGGGCTGAAGAT
>CAUPEV010000181.1:0-10030 GCA_963510335.1 uncultured Roseateles sp. | reverse complement strand
GCTGCTCGACCTGTCCGAGTCGCTGGAACTGCCGCTGTCGAACAAGACGCTTCACCAGGGTCAGGTTGAACTCAAGGATTCTTCGGCGGATGTGATCCAGGCGGGACGCTTGGCACTGGACGAAAAGAAATTGCGGGTTCTGCTCGGCAACGCCTTGCGCTTGCTGCAAGTAGGGGGCGAGTTCCAGCTCGATCTGCCGGGTGCGTTTGCTTCTGCCGCCCACGTGAGCGATGCACCTACGCAAGCCTTGCATGAATGTGTAGGCCGGGCATGCAGCGACTTCTTTTGGTCGCTTGACTGGTTTGAACACCGCTTCGAGCTGCTGGCCAATGCTGCGCTGGATCTGGACGGCAGGGCTTGCGTGCCCGAACAGGCCCGTTGTTCGCGCTTGGTCCTGCGCAAAGTGGAGACCTCGCTGCGCGAACGCACGCTGGCGCGCACGCGTCAAACCGACTTGCGTCTGCCCCTTGATGAGGTCGCGGCCTCGCAGCGCTTGGTGCACAAAGCCGCCATTCAAGCGCAGGGGGCTGGGGAGCCGCGCAAATTCAAATGGTCCATTCTTGTGCCCACCTTGCCCGCCAGACGCGAGCTCCGCAAACGCCTGCTGGAGATTCTTGAGCCGCAAGTCGCCCGCTTTCCCGATGTCGAGTTGCTGGTGCTGGAAGACAACCGCAGCCGCCAATATGGGCCCAAGCTGCAGGCCATGATCGATATTGCGCAGGGCGAATATGTCAACTTTGTCGATGATGATGACGTCATTTCAGAGCGTTATGTAGAAACGATCTACCCGCTGCTGACGGGTGTGGACTGCGTTGGCTTTTCGGCCCAGGTCAGCGTCGAAGGCGGGCCATTCAAGTCAGTGTTCTACAGCATCAAGAACAAGGTCTGGAAAGATGCGCCGGAAGGCTACTACCGCAATCCGCAACACCTGACCCCGATCCGGCGCGAGCTGGTACTGCAAGTGCCCTGGGTTGGCCATTACGGGGCCGATCGAACCTGGTCGCACAAGATGGCGGCCAAAGGTCTGCTGAAGACTGAAAACGTCACCGATGAAGTGCTCTACACCTACTTCGCCACGCAAAAAGAGAATCGCGAAGGCGTTTGGCGCTGATAGCCGGGCGCTCAAGTGAAGCTTTTCTGCAAAGCCAGGGACTCGTGCTGACTTGGGGCGGTTTTCAAGCTTGTTCTTTGGGCGCATTCTGCGGCTTGGCTGGGCGGTTTGAGCTTTGTGTCATCTGAATACGTCAATAATGCGCCCCCATGCATTCACTCTTCGCAACCCGTCTTTGTGCCCCAATAGCTCTCGCTGCTCGACATGCGGCCTGTCTTTTGCTCTTCTTGGTCTGCCTGACTCCTACGCAACTGACTCAGGCTGCTCAATCGACGCCGCTGGGCCTGGTGTCCTTGCTGGAGGGTGATGCCGTCTTGCTGCGCGACAACGCCAAGTTTGCCTTGGTCGAAGGTGCCAGTTTGCAGCGAGACGACATCATCGAGCTGGGCGGCAAGAAAGGGTTCATGCTGCTGGAGTTCACGGATGGCAGCAGTGTCGCGCTAGGCCCCGCCACAAGCGTGCAGCTCGCGCCGCGCCTGAGCGCAGAACGAACCAAGATCGAGGCACGCCTGTATTTGCTGCAAGGCTGGCTGAAGGTGAGTGCGGCCAAGGGCAGCTCTTGGGCGCTGAGTTCGAGCTCATTTGACTTGACCGGACTGACCCAGGACGCAGTGATTTTCTCTCAGGGCAATAGCGGGCAAATCTTTGCGGAAGCAGGGGATTTGAACCTGCGGCCCTTGCTCCCAGCCGGCACAGCCGCCGTGAAGCTCACGAGCGGCGGATTTTTGACTTGGAGTGGATCGGGCAAGCCCGAACTCGCACAGCGTGCGCCAGCTGGATTCCTGCAAAACATCCCCAAGGCCTTTCAGGACAAGCTGCCCTCGCGTGCGGCCTTCTTCAAGGGCAAAGACATCAAGCCGAATCGTCTGGGAGAGGTGAGTTATGCCGACGCCCAAGCCTGGCTCAACGCCGAGCCGGCGGTGCGCAAAGCCAACCTCAATCGCTGGAAAGCCCTGGCGCGCTCGCCGGAGTTCCGCAAGGGCTTGCTGGCCGACATCAAGAGTCATCCCGAATGGGAGTCGATTTTGTTTGCGCCGCAGGCCGCTTCTGCCCCTCAAAAATCCGCAGGCCCTGAAGCTGCGGCCAAGTACTGATCAGCCCTCAAAGTTCTGGACCACGACATGAAACTGCTACTCAAGTTCAATCTGATCTTCCTGCTTGTTTTCGCCTTAGGGCTGGCGGTTTCGAGCTTTATCGCACGCGACCTTCTGCAGCGTGCCGCGCAAGAAGAAATTGCGGACCGCGCGCGGCTTTTGATGGAAAAGGCCGGTGTCGTCAGCGCCTACACCGCCACGCAGATCAAGCCGCTGCTGGAAACGCAAATGAAGTACGCGTTTTTGCCGCAATCGGTGCCAGCCTATTCGTCCGCCGAGGTGATTGCTGGCCTGCAGAAGTCTTACCCGGAATATGGCTTCAAGTCGGCGATGCTGAACCCCACCAACCCCCGCGACCGAGCCGTCGCTTGGGAAGAAGACATCATTTCGCAGTTCCGCAGCTCGCCCGAGTTGAAAGAATTCATAGGCAAGCGTGAAACGCCGACCGGCAGTTCTTTCTTCATTGCACGCCCCATCGTCATCAGCAACCCGGCCTGCCTGGCCTGCCACAACACCCCCGATGAAGCCCCCAAGACCTTGGTCGATCGCTATGGGCCAAACAACGGTTTTGGTTGGAAGCTGGGTGAGGTGCTTGGCGCGCAGGTGGTGTCGGTGCCGATGACGGTGCCGCTGCAGCGGGCTGACCGTGCGCTGATGGTGGTCGTGGCGGTTCTGACCGGCGTGTTCCTTCTGGTTGGCGCCTCGCTCAATTTCATGCTGTGGAAGCTGGTGATTCGGCCCGTCAGCCAACTCTCGGCGCTGGCAGACAAGGTCAGCATGGGGGAAGAGGCGCCCGAGTTCACGGTTGCATCCAAGGACGAGATCGCCACTTTGGCCGAATCCTTCGGTCGCATGCGCAAGAGCTTGGCACATGCCATGAAGATGCTGGAAGGCTGATTTGGCATTCATGAGCATGAATACTCCCGAAAAAATCGGCAAATATCCGATCGAATCCGTGCTCGGGCAGGGCGCGATGGGTACCGTCTACAAAGGCTTCGATCCGCACATCCAGCGCCCTGTGGCCATCAAGACGGTCCACAAGAACTTGCTTCGAGACCTGACGGATCAAGCCTCATTTGCTGCGCGCTTTCGCAATGAGGCGCAGGCGGTCGGGCGACTGCAGCACCCCAATATCGTGGCCATTTACGAGTTTGGCGAAGACGATGCGGCGGCCTATATCGCGATGGAGTTCGTCGAGGGTAAGAGCCTGGATCAGGTGCTGCTCGCGACGCCCTTGCTGCCAGAGGCGCAGGCCTTGCAAATCATGGAGCAATTGCTGGCTGCTTTGGAGTGCGCCCATAGGCATGGGGTCTGGCACCGTGATGTCAAGCCAGCCAATCTCATCTTGACGGCACAGGGCCAAGTCAAGCTGACCGACTTCGGCATCGCCCGGATTGAGAATATCGGCTTGACGCAGGTGTCTTCGATGATCGGCACCCCAGGCTATATGGCCCCCGAACAATACGTTGGTGAGGGCATTGATCACCGGGCCGATCTGTTTGCCGCTGGTGTGTTGCTCTATCGCTTGCTGACCGGCGTGCTGCCTTTCACCGGTTCGGTCGAGACGGTGATGTACAAGATCTTGAACGAGCAAGCCAAGCCTCCCAGCCAACTGGGGCAAGGCAAGCAGGTTGGCCGGGAGAGCGCATACGACGCCTTGCTGCAAAAGGCCTTGGCCAAGGACGCAGGCCACCGTTATCAAAGTGCCGGAGATTTTCGCCAAGCCTTGTTCGCAGCCAGCAAGATGGAAGAATCACATCTCCAAGCGGCTGACGAAGCGACGGTGATCGTTCCGCAGGCGCAATGGGCGCAAGCAGTCGAAGCGGCGGCCAAGGTCGCTGCGCAGAACGCGCAGCCTTTCGGGACATCGGCATCCAATCTTGGCAGCGCAGCGGTGCCGACGGGTTGGGACCCGGTTGCATTAACTCGCATCGAGCGAGCGTTGGCCGCACAGATTGGGCCGATGTCAAAACTGATCGTGCGGCAAGCGGCTCAGCGCTGTCCCGATATGCAAAGCCTGGCTCAGGAGTTGGGGCAGCATTTCCCCCAGGACGCGCAACGCAGCAACTTCATCCGTGAAGTCAATTTGGCATCGCAGGCGACACCGATTTTGAACAGCGCTGCGTCCATTGCACAGCCAGCCTCGGCGAGCGCCGGTGAGGCGGCCGGTTCATCTGGCGTCAAGGGACTTGAGCCGCTCACCGAGGCATTCAAATTGCATGCCACCATGGTTTTGACAAGGCATATCGGCCCGATCGCGAAAATCTTGGTGAAGCGCGCAGCCGACAAGGCGCAAGACAAATCCGACCTGATTCGTCTTTTGCTACAAACGTCCGGTGAGCTTGATGCCGCAGCACTTGAACGAGAACTCAAGCTGCCTGGCTAGCCGAGCCGGTGGCATCAAAGTGAGACTAGATCGCAGGCAAGGCCCTGGCTTGCTATCAGCCGAGTCAACGCAAAGCCCGTTAGTATGCGCGGGGCGGCCTTGACCAAGTTTTGAACTTGCCGGGCCTTGAATCAACAAAAGATGTCATCTCGATGAACGAAAGTCATTCCACCGATTTCAGTCCGTTCGACAAGCTCAGCATGACGGAAATCATTCGCATGCAAAGCCAGTTGCAGCAGGAGTTGACACGGCGCTTCGAGCGGCAAGCCGTCTTGCTGTTCTCTGATGTGGTGGGGTCTACCGCTTACTTTTCGCGTTTCGGCGATGCTGCCGGCCGGCAATTGCAGCAGCTGCATTTCGATCTCTTGGAGCAGGGCATCACGCCCCATGGCGGGCGTGTCGTGGATACTGCGGGCGATGGCGCATTCATCGTCTTCAGCGAAGTCAGCCCAGCCTTGGATGCTGTCAGGCAAGTTCAAGAGCTGATCAGTCACGAGAATTTGTCGCGCGCCAGGGTGCAGCAATTGCAGTTGCGCACGGGCTTGCACTGGGGCCCGGTGCTGACCGATGGCGTGTCGGTCAGCGGCGATGCGGTGAACCTTTGCGCTCGCGTTGCGAGCTCGGCCATCCCCGGAGAGATTCGCCTGACGAGAGAATTCTTCAGGGAGATGGACTCCGCCCGGCGGGTCCAATGTCAACCTGTGACGGCCGGCGAGCTCAAAGGTGTGAGTCGAGCTGTTGAGTTATTCGCACTGAATTGGCGTGAGACTGCGCAGCTCCCAACGCATCTGCGCGTGCACGAGACCCAAGAAGAGATCGAGCTGCCCATGTCTGACATCATCAGCTTTGGTCGCCTGCGAGATCATGAAGGTATGCAGGCCAATGATGTGGTGCTGGCACCGCAAGACCCCGGCTTGGCGCGGCAAATAAGTCGCTGGCATTTCGAGTTGCGCCGCGGTTCGGCAGGGTTCTTGTTGCGCGCCTTGTCCGACAGCCCAACCGAAGTGGACGGCGTACTCGCGCCCAAAGGCCAGGACGTGCCGATTGCCGTCGGCAGCCGTATTGCTGTAGCCAATGCCTTGACCTTGGTGCTGATGGCGCCACGCCAGATGGACGCTGGCACACAGCTCAGCGTCGCGAAACAACGCTGAGTTTTGGCCCGCGCGCAAGACATTTTTTGCCTGCACTGGCATCGGCGCGGAATATCTTTCTTGCAGGGTTCAAAGACTGTTTTCTTGCGAGGAAATTGGCTATGCTCGCGGCCTAGATTTAGCTACTTCTGGCCATGTCGCTTACGCCTGACTTCCAAACGCTCAGTCCCTGGTTCGAGAGCCGTGCCACTCGGGTGACGCCCGGCGACAGCGTTAGCGCCAGGATCACCTTGACAGAAGCGATCGGCGATGATGCGGTACTTGGTCGGCTACGCAGCACGGCGCGGTCCTTGGCCGAGGGCACGGATTTGTCGCGGCTCGATGAGCATCAGCTGATTGAGCTACTGACCCCGTTGCTGGCCGATGGATGGTTGAATCTGGGCTTGCACAAGCCGCTGGCCTATCAGCTTGTGCCGGTAGCTGCACCGGTGAGCGCGCCGGCTGCGCCCGCACCGGCCAGTCCGCGTCCGGCGGCAGCAGCGCCGCCTGATCCGGTTGATTCAACCTTTGGTTCGAGCCTGGACGTCGCTGCGATGGTTGCGGTGCTGAAGGCGGCCGCAGCGAGCGGCGTGCCGTTCTGCGAGGAATGCGCTAAGGCTGCGGCCCAGAAACAAGCCGCCGAGTCTGTGGTCGCATGAACATGATGAACCCAGAGCAGCGCAAGCAGATCATGCAGGCCTTGTGGCCCGAAGGCGATGCTGGGTCGAAGATGAGCGTTTGGGCCATCTTGGATTGCGCGCGCGACCCCAATATCTATTTGGCCTTGCTGGCCTCCCGGCTTGAGTTCCGTTGCTTGTACAGCGGCAAACTGCCGCGCGAGCTGGAAATGGTGGCGCCGCAGTTGGTCGAGTTGCTGCCGAATCATCACCTGACGGATCAACTCCTGGACGAGGGTTGGGGGCAGGCATGGGGAGTTTTCGTCAGGACGCAAGATGGTCTGAACCTGCGCCACCATCTGCGCAAATTACTCAAAGTGGTGGACGAAGATGGCCGCCGCCTGCTGTTTCGCTTCTACGACCCTCGAGTTCTGCGCGCCTATCTGCCCAGTTGCACGCCGTCTGAGTTGCAGCAATTCTTCGGCAATGTCTCATATTGGCTGACCGAGAATGAGCGGGGCAACTCAATGGCAGCTTGGTCCATGAGCCGCGGTTTCTTGCGCGCCGATCAACTTGGCGCGCTTGGCTGAGTCGGAGTCGGGTTCGTAACCGTAGCACCCGGCGCAGGCACATCGGCAGTGGCGGACTCTGGCGCATCTGAGCGGCCCAAGATCTCCATCTTGGGCTGCCATGCCGGCAACTCGGTGGTCTCGACCAAGGGTTCCCAGGCGCGGGTTTCGCAGTCCTTGACCGGCGCGTCGGGGGCTTTGTTGCCCATGCTTTGATTGGCAGATTGTTGAGCTTGCTCAGACCAATGGCTCATGGCCGCACTCCCTGACCTTGCCGGGTCGCTATGCTGCTTACGAGGTCTTGCCGCTGCCTCATGGGGCGGCCTCGCCCCACCAGCGGGCCTTGGCACGCGGCACCTTGGGCGGCAGTTGCGGCAGCGCATCAAGCGCATCTGCCCAGCCCGGCGGTGGCGGCACTGGGGCTTCGGGGCAACGCTGGGGCAGCGCCCGGTAAATCATATATATCTTGCCGGCCGGCCCGAGGCCCGAGTCATCAAGGATATTGCGAATCCAGGCATGCCGGGATTGCTCGTCGAAGTCTTGCCCCAAAGCCACGGCCATATCGGTGAACAGCGTGATGCTGTGCTCGGTCTTGAGGCCATATTGGCCGGCCCGTTTCAAGCAGGTGCGCAAAAAACGCTGGCCGGAGTGGCTCAAGATAAAGTCGGCATGGCTGGGAAAGACCTCGCTCACGTGCATGCTCAGGCGCTCCAAGAACTGCTCAAGTGTGGCCAGGCCGAGCGCGCGCAGTTGCGCCTTGCGTATCACCAAGGGCGCGTAGGGGGATGGGCCGGCGCTGCTCATAGTTGCTTCAGTTCTGTGTGGCGCCACTCATGGCGTGCGGGGCCGGCGTGTCACCGCCACCGTCAAGGGGCCCGACACGGCATGATCGGAGAAGCCGGAGATAAACCAGCTCTGTTCCTGCGCGCCAAAACCCTCCAAGCTGCGCAGATCGAGCGCGAAGTGGCCGCCGCCCATGGGGCGCTCACCAGAGAAGTCGAGCGACTCAAAGACAGGCAGCACCAGGCGCCAAATCATCAGCGCTTTGTCCTGTGAACCCTGCGCCACCAGGGTGATGGGCACCACAGCGGTCGGCATCGGCGGGCGTTGAGCCGCATTCGAACTGGCGCTGCGCCCGGCGTCGGCGTGGGCCGCGATCCATTGCGCGCGCATCTCGGCCGCGCCGCTTGTGCCTGTGCCCGCGCTCGTGCCCGGCGGCACGATGTGGCGTTTCAGTACCGGCAGGCGAAAGCTGCCGCGTAGCAGGCAAGGGGCGTCGCCATCCTGCACACACAGGCGCTGCGCCTTCAGGGCGAGGCCCTGGCCTTCAGCAAGGATAGGCATGGCATCATCACGAACATAGGACACCCAGGGTCCCGGTTCGGGCAGCAGCAGCGGCACCCGCGTCTTCAGCCTTTGCTCGGCCTTGAAAGCTTCGGCAGCCGGATCGACATGGGTGGCGACGGTCTTGAACTCGATCAGGCGCGCCGGCGTGATCTGATCGGCCAAGAGCAGCCGTACCAGCATGCGGCCCCTCTCCCAGGGCAGGGCCAGACGCTCTCGCAAGTCGAGGCTGAAGGTCTGCGAACTCATGCCGGCTTGCGCCGGTGCACTTGATGGAGGCAGGGCCATCACAGTACGACCGGGCGGCGCCAATGCGGCGGCGGCCTGAACCACGTTGTTCTCCAGATCGACCGCCACCAAGACGGCGCTTTCGCGGAAGGGCCATTGGCGCGCGGTTGAGTTTTTGGCCACACGCAGCACTTGCGCCGGCGCGCGGTCTTGCGTATCAATCATCACCACGCTGGGCGCATCGAATAGCAGCGCCTCGGTGTTGCTGCGTATCAATGGCCGTTCGATCTCGCTGCGCGTGCGCTGCGGATTCAGCCAGAAGTCGGCATCGTTCAAGTGAAGAGGGCTGGGGCTCACGAGGGGTCTCCCGTCAAGGTGGAGTGGCTGCGCATTGGCAGCCCAAAGAACGCTGCTAAGCAGGCCACACAGCAGGGCTGCACTGAGGCGGCTGAATGCAGACGAATAGGGCGGGATGTGAAGACGCTGCAGCATTCACAACAACCTGTTCAAGTCTTGGGCTCGCGCACGATCCGCGCATTGCGGGCAGAACCCGGTCATCGTGCTGCGGCTATCGTCGCGGCCCATGGCGCCAAACATAATGCACTTGCCGCGCCGACGGGTAAATCCAGGGGGGTCGGCGTTGGCCTTGTCGGCATCGTTCAAGCCCCAGGCGCAATGCCCCCCCGAATGTCCCATGCCCGTGTAGTAATTGCCCTTGACTCCTAGGTCGCGGTAGCGCGCCAAGGTCTCATTCGAGACAATGCTCTTGGGTGCCGGAATGCCGGGCAGGGCATGGCCAATATTTGAAAGGCCAAATTGATGACCTAACTCATGCAAGGCAGTATCGGCAACGCATTTGGGTGCTGCGGGATCGAGATCCAAAACCATTTCGCCTGTCTGCGCGCCTTGGCCGGCCATACCCAGGCCCACGGATTGAGGCTCGAACTCGTAATACACACTGATGGGGCAATGCTGGGCATCCTCGGGTCCGGCCAAACGGCCCGGATCATCGGGATTGAGTGCCGGCAGATTGACCGCCAACAAGCGCCAATGACTGCGACTCATGTCGACCACGTCAGCAACCACCAAACTGCCTTCCTTGACGGTTCCGTCTGGGTTCAATCCCGGATGCTTGTAGAGCTCCGGCGCATTGCTGCTCATCTCCAACTGGATGAAGTTGCGAATCGCCAGGAAGCGGGCGGCTCGTCGGGCGTCCGCTGCCACGCCCTTGGAGCCGGTGATTCGGATCTTCAGCGCAAAGCCGTGGGGGCGTACTTGAGCGTCGCCCCACAGGCCGGTCAACCATGTTCTGATGTTTCTCTTGGCGCTCGCGTCCAATTCGGTGGCGGTATGCCCCAGTGCAGGCTTTTTGAAAAGCAGGTCGCAGCGACCGGGATTCTGGTTCAACTCGGCCAAATGGAAATGCCTGTCTTTGCTCGTACCGTCAATCGCAGGGTCATCGACATCGGGTTCGAACAGCAGGTCGGCCGGGCCTTTGTATACATCGGGATCAACGATCTCGGCCCACCACTCCACCTACCGTACCGACGC
>CAUPEV010000180.1:0-10060 GCA_963510335.1 uncultured Roseateles sp. | reverse complement strand
CTCAGAGAGCCAATATTGGGAGTGGCCTGCCGCAGGGCCGTCCCAAGGCAGGGCAGCGCCCCCCCGGGGGGGCGAACACAGTGAGCGTGGGGGCTGTCATCATTCACGGGTGACTCGCAAAACCTCTTCCGCCGAGGTGATGCCGGCCGCCACGAGGCGAGCCCCGTCGTCTCGCATCGAACGCAGGCCGGCGGACTGGGCGGCGGCCAACAAGAGGCTTTCGGGGGCTTGTTGGTGAATCAGGCTGCGGACCTGCTCATTCGCCACCATCAATTCGTAGACGCCGGTGCGGCCTTTGTAGCCGGTCTGGCTGCAAGCCTCGCAGCCCACAGGGTGGTATTTGCCCAAGTCATCGATCCGTCGACACACAGGGCATAACTTGCGAACCAGACGTTGCGCCAACACGCCGAGCAAGCTGGAGCTGAGCAGGAAGGGCTCGATCCCCATATCGGTCAAGCGAGTTACCGCACTCACCGAATCATTGGTGTGCAGTGTGGCCAGCACCAAGTGGCCGGTCAGCGAGGCCTGGATGGCAATTTGAGCGGTTTCATGGTCGCGGATTTCGCCGATCATGATGACGTCCGGGTCTTGGCGCAGGATGGCACGCAAGGCCTTGGCGAAGGTCAGGTCGATCTTGGCGTTGACCTGCGTCTGGCCGATGCCGCCGAGCTCGTATTCGATCGGGTCTTCCACCGTCAGCACATTGGTGGTGCCCGTGTCTACGGTCTGCAAGGACGCATACAGGCTGGTGGTCTTGCCGCTGCCGGTTGGGCCTGTCACCAAGACGATGCCATGCGGCTGCTGCACCAGGCGCTTGAAGCTGGTCAGCACATCGCCGCTCATGCCCAAGCCTTCGAGCGTGAATTTCGATTCGCTCTTGTCCAGCAGTCGCAGCACGGCGCGCTCACCATGGGCCGAGGGCAGAGTCGAGACGCGCACATCGATGGCGCGCCCGCCGATGCGCAGCGAGATGCGGCCGTCTTGCGGCAAGCGCTTCTCGGCAATGTCCAGCTCGGCCATGATCTTCAGGCGCGAAATCAGCGCGGCATGCAAGCCTCGGTTGGGCTGCACCACCTCGCGCAGCGTGCCGTCGACGCGAAAGCGCACCGAGCTGGCGCGCTCATAGGGCTCGATATGGATGTCGCTGGCGCCGTCTTTGGCCGCCTGCGTCAGCAAGGCGTTGAGCATGCGGATGATGGGCGCGTCATTGGCGGCCTCCAACAAGTCCTCAACGGCCGGCAAGTCCTGCATCATGCGGCTCAAATCGACGGCGCTCTCGACCTCGCCAATCACCACCGCCGCGCTCGACTCAGATCCTGCGTAGGCCGCATTGATGCGTTCACTCAGGGTACTGCGCGGCTCTTGCTCAAAGCGGTCAACGATGTAGAGCCGCTGCACCTCGGACAAGGTGGCTAAGCTGACCTCGGGCGGCGCCCACAGCACAAGCGTGCTGCCGTCGTCCTCCAGCAGCACGGAATTGGCCTTGGCGTAGGCATAGGGCAGGGGGTGGCGGATGGCCATCGGATGTCAATCTAAAAGAAGGCGTTCAAGGCTGCTGCTGGGGCTGCTGTTGCTGCTGCACGGGAGGGCTGACCGCTTTGGGCGGGTTCATGCCCTCGACAGCTGTAGCCGAGCCCGGCAAGGGCGCAAACAAGGGCGCGCCGGTCGCCGGCAGCACGACACTCGGGCCGGGCTGAGCGTTTTGTTGCAATGCCCGGATCGATTCATAGCGATCGAGTGTCAGTTGGTCGGCCGACTGCTGGTTGCGCAGCACCACGGGGCGCAGGAAGACCATCAAATTGGTCTTCACGCGCTTGCGGTTCTCGCTCTTGAACAGGGCGCCCAGGTAGGGGATATTGCCCAGGCCCGGCACCTTGTCGTCGCCGTCGGTGTACTCGTCCTTGAGCAGGCCGCCCAAAACCATGATTTGGCCGTCGTCGATCACCACGGTGGTTTCTATCGAGGCTTTGTCGGTGGTGGGCCCCAAGGACGAGGAACCGGCCACTGAGGAATTTTCCTGAAAGACCGTCATCCGTACGGTGCCGTTCTCGCCGATCTGGCTGCGAATGCGCAGGGTCAGGCCGACGTCCTTGCGCTCCACCGTCTGAAACGGGTTGACTGCGCCACCGGCGCCGCCGGTGTTGGAGAAAGAGCCAGACAAGAAGGGCACGTTCTGGCCGATCACAATCTTGGCTTCTTCGTTGTCCAGCGACACCAAGTTTGGTGTGGACAGGATATTTGCGCCGCTCTGCGATTCCAGGAAATTCGCGACCATGCCCAGCGTGAAGTACTCGCTGACCTTTCTGATCAGCCCGACATTGAAGCCGCCCGGCACCGCGCCTGCGCTTATCAATTTGGACACGCCGTCCACGCCACCGGCCGTGCCTGCGGTCAGGTCAAGAATATTGCCGCCGTTGTTACGGAAGTTGGTGCCCGCGCCGATCAACTGCGTGTCACCCTTGCCGCCAAACAAATGCTGCCACTGCACGCCGAACTGCGCCGCCTTGGAGGCGTCGATCTTGACGATCATCGTTTCGACATAGATCTGCGCACGGCGCGAATCGAGTTGGTCGATGACCCCGCGCACTTGCCTGTAGAACGGGCCAGAGGCAGTAATGATCAGCGAGTTGGTGGAGGGGTCGGCCTGTACAAAGCCGCCGGTTGATGGTCCTTGGCTAGGAGTCACCGGCGTGGTGGCGGCGGTGGAGGGTCCACTGTTATTGCTGCCCTGAGTCGCGCCGGTCAGTGCAGAGCCGCCGAGGCTGCTGCTCTGATTGCTGCTACTGCTATTGCTGCTGGAGCCCGCAGCGGCGCCGCCGGCGCCACTCGCGAACGCGGCCCGCAGCACGGCGGCCAGCTTGGTCGCATCGGCGTTCTTGAGGTACACGACATGGATATTGCTGCCGGTGCCGCCGTCGGCGGGCGGCTGATCTAGCTTGTCGATCATGCCGCGCGCCATGGCCAAACGGGCCGGGTTGGAGGCGCGCAGGATCAAGGCATTGCTGCGCGGATCGACCAGCACGCTCAAGGTCCCGCCGGCTTGGCCCGGCACCGTGGCGGCGCCACCGTCGGCCAGCTTCTGGACCAAGGCGGCAAGGTCGGAGGCAATTGCATGTTTGAGCGGCACCACTTCGAGGTCGGTGCTGCCGGGCGTATCCATGGTCGTGATGATGCGGCCCAGGCGCTGTAGGTTCTCGGCGTAGTCGGTGATCACCAGGCTGTTGTTGCCCGGGTTGGCATTGATGGTGTTGTTGGGGCTGATCAGAGGCCGCAGCACCGCCACCAAATTGTTGGCGTTCTCGTGATTGAGGCGGAAGATTTGCGTGATGATCTGGTCGCCGCGCACATTGCTGGTGCCGGCACCGACCGCGACCGAACTGGCTTGCAACTTGGCGTCAGCTTCAGGCACGACTTTGTACATGCCGGTGTTCTCAACCACCGTGAAGCCCAGGCCGCGCAGTGCCGCGAGATAGTTCAGATAGGCCTCTCGCGCGGTCAGCGGCTGTTCGCTGTAGAGCGTGATCTGGCCCTTGACGCGGGGGTCGATGATGAACTGGCGATCCATCATCACGCCGATGGCGCGCGTGACAGCCTCGATATCGGCGTTGACGAAGTTCAAGGTTACCGGTGTCTGCGCTTTCAAGGCCGGTCCGCGCGAGCGGCTGCTTGGTACAGGGTCGCCGGTCGGCTGGGCGAGTGCCGGGTTGCCGGGCGCAACCAAGGCAAGCGCCAATATCGAGAGGCCGAGATGCCGACCCGTGCAGCCTCCTAAGCCAGCGAGGTACGCCGGCCGCCCCTCCAGGGGAGCAAAAAAGCTCGGGGCGGCCCTTCTCTTTTTCAACGCAATTTGCGGGCGCATTTTCATTGTCATCCGATCGAAATGACGGAGCGCGCGCCTTGGCGGCGTCCGATGATATTCAGTAAATTGTTCAGGGCCGCTTCGCGACCCGGTGCGGCCGAGGCCTCACCCAGAAAACGGGCCTTGCCTGCGCCTAGCGTGCCTTCGCCCGACAGCAGCAGCGCGCCGTCCAGCGTGATCAATTTGAGTGTGCTGATGCCTGCCTTGGACTCATCATTGGACTGCGCGGCCAGCGTGAAGCGGTAGCTGCCCAAGGGCGACAGCGTAGAGATGCGCGATGACAAATTGATCAATTCCAAATCCAGCTGCCCGAATTGGCGCCAGCGCCCCTGCACCCATTCAAGTTTGAAGTCGCGTGCCGCCAGGCGAATAGAGCCGCCGAGCTGCAAGGTGTTCCAGGGCGTGCCCAGACCCGCCAGCAAGCCGGCCGGCCAGCGCGCGAGCCAATCGGCGTGACTGATCAGCGCGATCTCGACGCGACCCCAGCCGGGACGAATCTGCAGTTGCAGCTCACCATTGATGCAGCAGTCTTGACGAGCCTTCAAGGCCAAAGCCATGCCTTGCACATGCATGGACCAGCGCAGCCGGCCCGGCAAGAGGCTGGCGTCACGGCTGTCGGCGCCGCCGGTCAAGACCAGCACGCCGCTGCCATTCCAGATGCTGCCACGCGTGTCGGTGATCAAAAGATGGCCGTTGCTGGCTGAAGCCAAGCCATGAGCCAGCCAACTGGCCGGCGCAAACAAGAGCAGCGACAAGAAGCCACCGAGCACGGCGCCGACGATGCTCCAGCGCAGCGTACTTTGATCGCGCTTGCGCCAACTGGGCTCAACTTGGCGAGAGTCCTGCCATTGAGTGGGAGACAGTTCTGTCAGCGGGGCATCATTGTGGCGGCGCTGGGCCAGCCAGGACTTGATGGAAAAGGCAGTCATGGTGCGGCCCCGCTGAGCATCAGCACGATGGTGCCGGAGTAACCATTGGCGCTGCGCTGCAGTTTGGCTTCCAGAGGGCGGGCGCGGGCGGCGCTACGCACCTCGCCGAGCCAGGCTTGCAGCGGTTCGGCGCCGACGCCGTTGACACTGAGCACGGCACGGTCGCCATTCACGCTGAGTTTGGCGGCCGGCCCGAGATGTTCGCTGGCAGCTTGCAAGGCTTGTGCGGCCAATGCGATTGGCACTGGCGGCGTTGCACGCAGCTCGCGGGCCTCGCCCGCCAGCGCTTGCATCTCTTGCAGCTGCAATTCAAGCGCTTCCAGCTGAGCCGGGGCTTGGCGCAAAGTGCGCAAGCCGGGCTGTATGCCGATCAGCCAGACCATCAGCAGAGCCAAAATCCAGCCAGCGAACTGCAGGGCCAACTGCTCGCGATCGGCCATCGCTTGCCAGCGCGCTTGCGCCTGAGTTTTCAGCGCTTGCCAGTTAGGAATTTTGGGCTGATTCATGTTTTATTGGCCCCGAGCGCAGCCCCGCTTTGCGCATTTTGCGCACGGCTGAGCGTCAATCGGCCTTCTGCTGATTCGAGTTGCCAACCTTCACTTTGCAATTGGCTGCGGAATTGTTGAATATGTGCGTCGCTCCAGCCGTTTGACGAGAGCACCAGATTGCCGGCCTCAAATGACAGTGAGTCCACCGGGCCACGTTCCGCCGGCCAGGCGGTGGCGGCAGCGGTCAACAGCGATTCAAGGTCCTGATCGCTGCTGCGCCCGGCGACGGCGCGCAGCAGATCTGTTTCACGTTGCATCTGAATCGGCGCGTCGCGAATAGCGCGCACCTGCGGGAAGCTGGCGGTCAGCGCACTGTCCATGGCTTGCCGACGCGTTTTGAGTTGGTGTTCTTGCTGCCAAGCCAGCAGGTTCAAGCCCAGCAACTGCACAGCCACCAATCCAGCCAGTCCCCAGCGCACCGGTTTCCAGTTGCGGCGCATCAAGCCGCGCAGCAGATGCCTTAAAGCCCGAATGCCGCGCGTGCGCGGGGCCAACTCGAACTGGCGCAAATTCCACGGGCATTCGATGACGCCCAAGGCGCGCTCTGCAGGCGTGACGACGGTCACCGAAGTACCCAACCAGCGCTCGGACTGGGCGGCCACCTCGGGCGTCGCAGTCCACTGCGACATTTGCACCAAGGAGGCCGGAAACAGCTGGCGCGGCAGGCTGCCGTCCAGCGGCAGATTGGTCACGCCTTCGGGGTGGCTCCAGCGCAGCCCGATCGGGCTCAGCGCATTGCCGGTTTCGTAGAAATGCCCGCGCGGCGGAGCGTCGGGCCAGGCCAGTGGGCTGACTCGGTCCACAAAGACTTGCGCGGCCTCCAGGGCACTCAGGTGCATCTGCAACCAGGCGCGCGAGGTGCTCGCAACCCAGGCGATATCGCCGCCGGAGGCTTCGGACTCGATGGCAAAGTGCAAGCCTTCGGGGTCGTCCAGCAAGGATTCTTCCAGCATGCCAGCCAAAGCGGAGCGCATTTGCCGACCGGCGCGCGGCAGCGTAACGCGCTGCCACGACAAATCGGATTCGGCCGGAATGGCGATCACCACGTCGGCATGCGGCAGTTGCGCTGCGGCCCTGCTGCCTTGCGCCGAGACGCTGCTGCCGTCCGTGGTCATCACATAGTCGTAGTCGCGCCCAGGCACAGCGCGGCCCAGGCCTTCAAGGGTCTGGGTACTGCGGCCTTGGGCATGCAGGCGACTGCGGGCAGGCAAGAAGAGGAGTAGGGTACTCATGGAAGCGGTGGAGCCTATCTCATTCTAGAAGGCTGAAATTATCAAATTCTCTGAAATCAAAGACTTAGAGCGGCTATTTGTAGTTCTTTCGCGGCAGCAAATGGACATCATGGCTTGCTTTCAATTTTTGGCACGACGCGTTGTCGATCCAGCACCAGCATTTCCAAATCGCGCCTTTGTACCAAAGAACGCTCATCCAGTACGCGTTCATCCAGGCGCAAGCGGCCATTGACGATGAAGAAAGACGAGTTCACCGATGCCCGTTCGGCGCTAACCACCACGCCGGTTGGCAAATAACTGCTGCTGTCTTCCAGTTTGCTCAAGGGCTTGGACTGCCTGGCTTGCACCAAGCGCTCGGCAGATGCCAGGTCCATGCCCTCGAACAGCGCGGCAATGACTTCTCGCGGCGCGGTATTCAAATTGACCGGTGTGGGCGTGGGCAATAGGGTGAGCAAGGGTCGCAGGCGATCGACGGTGTCGGTGCTCAGGCCAAACCAGACCAATTGATCGATGTTTCGAGGCTGCAAGGGGATGTCCGCCTTGTCCCCTGTGCCTTCTGATTCGCCCTTGGCCGCGTAGGCGAGGCGCAGCTTGCTCGTGATCAAGGCTGCCGTACCCTGCGGCACGCCGGCGCTGACGGTCAATCGCTCCAGCACTTTTTGCTCCAAAGGTGGCACGACCTTGCCGGCCAGCAGATGGCGCAGGTTGTAGCGCGATTGGGCGTCTTCCAGGCTGCCGGACAAAAAGGCTTCGGGGCCATCATCGGCATTGTTCTTGTCGGCCGCCAAAAAGGTCGAAAGCCGGGCTTCGGCCAGGGGCACCGCCCAGACTTCCCCCAAATGATCGATGGCTTGCTCGCCACGCCGCTGCGCGTCGCGGTCGGCGCGGGCGTCTTCACGCAGGATCAGCCGTGCCCAGTCCAAGGAGCCCTGCAAAATCCAGCTGGCTTGCGCGCGCGCGCGCTCGGCGGCCTCAATCTGCACTGCGCGGTATTGGCGCCAGACCATGGCGGAGGCCATGGTGGCGACCAGGGTGACGATGATCATCGCGGTCAGCAGGGCGGCACCTTGCTGGCAGCGTCTGTGGCGCTGAATTGGCCGCATCATGCCTGCGGTCGCAGCTCGACCTGCCGCGTCAATGGCCCGCCAAAACCGCTGTTGGGGGCGAACTGAATCAACATGCGGATGCCGGTGGGCAGGCTTGGCCGCTGCTTTTCCGGCGGTGCGGCTCCCGACGCAGGGGAGGCGGGAGCTGCGGGTGGCGTGGCCGCCTCGTCGCTGCCGCTGGACAGGCAATTGCTCCAGCTATTGCCCCGGTAGCAATACAGCTGCCAGCCAGCGACACCTTCCAACGCACGCAACTGACCTGCGTCCTGAGCCAGAAGCTGGGAGCCTCGTTTGTAGTTTTCTTCAAGCGCGCCGACGGTCTGCGCCGGCTTGCTTTCCCAGCGATGCAGCGCCCCGTTGCGCACCACCCAGGCGACGACTTGGATGCCTTGCGGGTGTTGGCGGGTCAGCCGCAGGCTGGCGCCATCAAAGTTCAGGGCTTCGACGCTGCCGCTGTCCTGTATCGAGCGCAGGTCCTGTTCCCATTGCGCGAGCACGGTCTGCAGACGCGCACTTTGATCCAAATTGGTCTGTGCAATTTCGCGGCTTCGAATCAAGGCATCAAGCCCGCGCCAGGCCATCATGGCCATGGTGGACATCACGACCAGGGCGACAAGCACCTCGATCAAGGTAAAGCCAAGCGCGCGCCGCATCTCAGTAGCGGCCCATGATGGTCGACAGCAAGAGCATTTGATTGCCGGACTCGTCTTTGATGGCGGCATCTACCCGGCGAAAGCTCGGGTTCGGGGTCGGGCGGACAGTGATCTGGCCCTTGTAACTTTCCCCGAACTGCTCGCAGCTGAAATCGCTGTCTCCGACGCTGGGGAACTGCTTTGAGAGTCTCAACTCGGTCAACTGATTCTCGGCGCACCACTGCGCCGCACTGATGGTGCGCAGCCGACCGGCGTTCAGGGTCAGCGCCCCGGCCGCCTTGATGCCTGCGGTCAGGGCAATCGCCACAATGACCAAGGCGACCAGGACTTCGATCAAGGTGAAGCCGCGCGCCTGACTCATGGTGTGGGTGCAGCAGCCACTTCAAAGGCCGACAAGCCGTCGGTGCTCAGGACGATTTGCTGCGAGCCCAGGCTGAGCTGCAGACGCTGCGCACCAATCATCGGCTCCGGCCCCAGCGTGATGAAGTTCGCGCCGGCGATTTGCACGGCCAATGGCTCACCCAGCCAGCGCTGCGGCAGCTTGATGCGTTTGGGCAAGCCGATAAATTGAAAGTGGTCTTCACTGTCTTTCTTGGTCGGCGCCCATTGCACCGGCATGCCTGCCGCGCGACTTTCGGCGCGCGCCGTCTCGAACAGCGCTGTCAGGCGTTCCGCTTCGCGCTCCAGCTGTGCGGCAGCGGGGTCGCGCAAAGACAGGCTGACAGTTGCCGTCGCAATTGCGATCAGGGCCACCACCACCAGCAACTCGATCAAAGTGAAGCCGCGCGCCCGAGGGCTACGGCCCTGCGGGATCACAGTGGCGCTGCCAAGGTCACAGCAAAGATCACTGCCAAGAACCGATATCGGCGTCATTGCCTTCACCCCCGGCGCGGCCGTCGGCGCCGAAGCTGTAGACATCGATCTCACCCTTGATGCCCGGGTTGGCATATTGGTAAGGCTGCTTCCAGGGGTCGGTCGGCAGCTTCTCGACGTAAGGTTTCCAGTTCGGCGGCGGCGTGCCGGCGGTGGGCTTGCGCACCAACGCTTCCAGGCCTTGCTCTGAGCTTGGGTAGCGCTGGTTGTCGAGCTTGTACAGCTTCAAGGCCTGCATCAGGTTGTTGACGTCGGTGCGGGCAGCTGTGACGCGCGCTTCGTCGGCGCGGTCCAACACATTCGGCACCACCAGCGCGGCCAGCACGCCAATGATGACCAGCACCACCAGGAGTTCGATCAAGGTAAAGCCGGAGCTGCGGCGCATGCTGCGGCTGCGAGGTGAAAGCGGCGTGGCTTGGATATGCATGTGAGCGTGAGCTTGTTGTGGCGAATATGAACTTACTAACTGCCCACCTCATGAGTGATGCAGCGCATGAATCATAATCTGCTCATGCTTGCACGAATAATTGCTTTTGTGGTGTGGGGTTTGCTGGCCTGCAGCGGCGGCTATTGGTTGATCCAATTGCTGGCGCGACCTATTCCCGCACCCAGTCAGGCTCAGCCTGCCCTTGAGCAGCGCAGCGGCCAAGCCGACCTGACGCGCTTGTTTGGTGCGGCGGCTGCGGTGGTCGCCGAGGCGGCTCCGGTGGCCGAGAGTCGTTTCAAGTTATTGGGTGTGGTGGCGCCCAAGAACGCCAGTGCAGCCCAAGCAGGAGAGGGCGTCGCTTTGATCTCGGTGGACGGCGTTGCGCGCACCGTCGGAGTGGGTGCGCTGGTGGATGGCAACTTGCAGTTGTTGT